>CAYWYV010000024.1:0-17662 GCA_964462705.1 uncultured Dehalococcoidia bacterium | reverse complement strand
TTCAGAGATAAACAGCAGGGTGCTTGGAGAATGCCACGAAGTACTGGTTGAGGGTAAAAAAGATGGCAGATGGTTTGGTCGAAACCGTAATGACAAACTGGTATTTTTTGACAGTGCCGAAACTGAAAAGGGTGACATGACAATAGTGAAGATAGAAGAGACAAGTCCATGGTTTTTACAAGGATCTCTATATAACACTAAAAATGGATCGCCAGATAACCCAATAAACTCTTGAACAGCAAATAAACTATAGATAGATTCAATTAACTCTCACTTAAAAGAGGGGGAAGAGTCAAAATCAAATGGTTATAAAAATAGATAGCCCGACGATCCCAATAACAGAAATAGAGCAATCTGCATTCTGTCAGACTGATGACAATCTCAAATCAAAAAGTCTTGAGGATGAATTTGGCGCTGGTGTTAGATGGCAAAAACTACCCATAAGCTATATGCGGACGAGCCCAGACGATCTTGAAAAAAACATACGTGAGGCTAGAGCAGCGTTAGGTAGTAAAGTCGTAATTCTCGGCCACCATTACCAGAGAGACGAAGTTATTCAATTTGCCGACATGCGTGGCGACTCATTCAAGCTCTCTCAGTTTGCTGCCGAGCAAGACGAAGCTGAATTTATCATTTTCTGTGGTGTACATTTCATGGCTGAAACGGCTGATATTCTGAGTACATCCGAGCAAAAAGTTATCCTACCTAATCTTACAGCTGGCTGCTCGATGGCTGATATGGCTCAGACCGACGACGTTCTTGACTGCTGGGACGACTTAACGGACATCGTGGGATCCAATCAAATAGTCCCCATCACCTATATGAACTCTACAGCTGACATAAAATCTTTATGCGGGGAGAATGATGGAATCGTCTGTACCTCCTCAAATGCTGCAGCAACTTTTGAGTGGGCTTATGCAAAGGGAGAAAAAGTACTGTTTCTCCCAGACCAACACCTGGGACGTAATACCGGTCTTAAAATGGGTATCAGATTGGATGAGATGATTGTATGGAATCCGTTCAAACCCCTTGGAGGAAATTCCGAAAAAGAAATAAAAGAATCCAAGCTGATTCTCTGGCAGGGCCATTGCTCAGTACACACCCGATTCACAGTAGAACAAATAGCGCAGGCAAGAACCGCTCATCCGGACGTCCACGTTGTAGTTCATCCTGAATGCACTAATGAGGTTGTTACAGCAGCTGACTCAAACGGATCAACGGAATACATAAAGAAACTTATTTCTGAAGCTCCAGCAGGAACTTCCTGGGCTGTTGGTACGGAAATAAGCCTGGTAAATCGAATAGCCGCTGAGAATCCCGATAAAACCGTGTTTTGCCTCGATACATTTGTATGCCCTTGTTCCACAATGTACAGAATACATCCGGCCTACGTATCTTGGGTACTTGATGGTCTGCTTGAGGGTCAGGTTGTGAACCAGATCACAGTCGATGATAAAACTAGAAAATTTTCACGCATTGCACTGGAAAAAATGCTATCCGTTGTTTAAAGCAACCATCTAATTTATTGTTATAAATACGCTTCTATCTTGCGACAACAGACTCCTGATTACTGATCCTTTTAACCCGGAGACTCCATGAAAATCACACCCGATATGGAACGACTTATCGACCTTGCCATCATGGAGGACTATTCGGCCGGGGACGCGACGACAGAGGCTTTAATATCTCCGACCATAGATGGCAAAGCCGCAATCGTATCTGACGAAAGCGGTGTTTTAGCGGGGCTGGATATAGCTCTCGAGGTCTTCCGCAAAATGGCCCCGGATGTGGAAACAGAACGACTTCTGTCTGATGGAGATTTTCTGGAAAGTGGGTCCCGTATTGCGAATATACAAGGACCTCTTGGATCGATACTTACAACAGAACGTACTTCTCTCAATTTCCTGAGAAAACTCAGTGGGGTAGCGACAGAAACTTCAAAATATGTGGACGCGGTCAAAGGCACCAGTGCCACAATAATTGATACCAGAAAAACGACACCTGGTTTCAGATCTCTACAAAAATATGCGGTCAGAATGGGTGGTGGTACCAATCACAGGCAAAATCTTGGTGACGGAATACTTATAAAGGACAACCATATTCAAACGCTCGCACTTGAAGGTTTGAGTCTCAAAGACGTGATAAGAAAAGCTCATACCAACGCCTCGCACACTATAAAAATTGAGGTAGAAGTTGAAGATATAGTTCAAGTTAAAGAGGCTCTTGAAGCAGGGGCGCAAATAATACTTCTGGACAATATGACCCCAAGTGAAATGAAAAAGGCTGTTGATATGTGCGACGGGAAAGCCATAACCGAAGCCTCGGGTGGGATAAATCTCTCGTCGGTCCGTGCAGCAGCAGAGTCGGGGGTTGATCTCATATCTGTCGGCGCTCTGACTCATTCCGCTCCAGACCTGGATCTCAGCCTGGACATAGAATAAATATCTCTTAAGTATTACGTGACTTTAATCTGTCTGCAGAGTCGACTAATAATGTGACAGGCCCCTCATTCACAAGTGACACGGACATGTCAGCTTGAAATACACCCGTTTCAATGTTGACGCCGGAATTCCTGAAATACTCAGTCGCCTTAATGAAAAGTTCTTTCGCCTCATGCACAGGCATAGCATCTGAAAATCCAGGCCTTCGTCCCTTTCTAGTATCGGCATAGAGAGTAAATTGACTCACAAGCAATATCTCACCGCCAACGTCCTGAACGGACCTGTCAAATTTACCCTGATCGTCTGAAAAAACTCTGAGATTAATTACTTTATCAACCAAATAGGTTATGTCGTCTTCAGTATCTGACTTACCGATCCCTAGGAATACCAAAAAACCTCTTCCTATTTGACCGGTAATGACACTATCAACAGAAACGGAAGCAGAGGATGTCCTCTGAATCAGGGCCCTCAACATTCAGTCGCTGGAGGACGATTTAGTTGAAGTTGAGGATGTAGATGAGGAGGACTTAGGAGGAGAATCACTTTTTGGGGTTCCTGAATCACTTTTTTCAGATGTACTTGAAGACTTGTCCGAGGAGTTGTCCGAACTCTCTTTCGTGGATGATGGGGAATCATTCTGTTTACCGGATGAACTTCCCTTTTTACCGTAGTCATTGACATACCAACCACTACCTTTGAACACGATTGGAACCGCGGAGAATTGCCTAGTGGCAATTTCTCCACACTGCTTACACGGCTGATCAATATCATCACTGAACTTCAGTCTTAGTTCAAACTGTTCACCGCATGATTCACATCTGTAGTCGTATGTAGGCAATCCTCTCCTCCATCAAAAAATACAAAGAAAAAAGCAGCCTTTCAAGGCTGCCTAGCCTGCTAATCAATCTAGCATTGAGGTGTTGAGGTGTCAAACTAAAAACATGCTCAGAGAAAGATCTCTCCAAGCCTGAATAGGTAGTTTATCCACTCCTATACAAGGCAATTTACTATCGTACCTACACGAAGGAACATCGATCAATAAACTCATCACACAGTTGAAGGTTCCAACGCATTTTTCCATGTGTCAGAAATTTTTCTCATGTTGATATCCACCAGTCCTTCAATTTTAAACGAGCCCGCGTGGACAGTCCCGATCTGGATCGATGGAACTTCATTTACAGAACATATATGGTTAAATTCTTCCAGATTCCCTGGATTCAATGAAAGTACTATTCTCGATTGACGCTCCCCAAATAGGGCTACATCCCACCGCTCTATATCTGGCAACGAACCCATAAATCCCAGTCCTCCGGATATGCAGGACTCCGCAAGAGCCACCACAAGGCCGCCATCTGAACAATCATGGGCTGAACTAAGTAAACCGGCCCCTATAAGCGACCGACAGGATTTCTGTACTTTTAGCTCTAATTCCAGATCTATACTAGGATTCCCTGCAACTTTACCGTGGATTACCTCTAGATATTCGCTACCACTCAGAGAAGTTATAGGCTCCTGAAATGAGTCTGCTCCTAGCAGAAACACCACATCTCCTTCACTTTTGAATGCTATGTCGCAATTTTTATCTACATTTTCCGTGAGCCCCACGGCACCGATCACGGGGGTAGGATAAATCGCCTGGTCTCTGGTTTCGTTGTATAAGCTTACGTTCCCGCTAATAACCGGACTTCCAAAGGCTTCACTAGCATGAGCCATACCCTGGACACAATTCTGCAATTGGTAATAAATTTCCGGCTTCTCTGGATTACCAAAATTCAAACAGTTGGTGAGTGCAATAGGATCTGCTCCGGTACATGAGACATTTCGACAAGCCTCGGCCACCGCAATGATTCCCCCAACGTAAGGGTTCAGATAGCAGAGCCTGCCATTGCCGTCAGTGGAAGCCGCCAAACCTTTTGTGGTGCCTTTGATTCGAATCAGGGATGCATCATTACCAGGAGAAATCACTGTGTTTGTCTGAACCTGATGATCATATTGCCTAAACACCGGGTGCTTACTCGAAATGTTTGGAGACGCTAAAATCTTTAACAGTGTTTCGGATGGACCTTCGGCGGGAATATCAATACTGTCCCAATCAAATAAGTGCAACTCATCCATGTAACCTGGCCTGATACCATCAATCTCATACAAAGGGGGATCTGTTAAAACATCGACAGGCAAATCCGCTTTAAGGATCCCCTCTTCAAATATCTCAGTTCGTACGGTATTAGTCGTTCTACCAATTACGTTGCACGCAACATCCCATTTATCAAATATCCCACGTATGAAATCAAGGTTTTCAGGGGTGACCGTAAGTAGCATACGTTCCTGTGTCTCAGACAGCATAACTTCATATGGCTCCATGCCGGCATCACGCCTAGGCACTTTATCAATGTACAGCTGAATACCTGAATTACCATTCGCTGCGCATTCAACCGCTGCACTGGTAAGTCCAGCAGCACCCAAATCTTGAAGACCCACCAGTTTTCGGGATGATGCCGCCTCCAAACACGCTTCTATAAGAACTTTTTCAAGAAAAGGGTTTCCTACCTGAACGGTCGGCCTCAATTCCCTATCATCATCAAAAGTCCTGGAAGCAAGTCCGGAAGCACCATGAATCCCATCTCTTCCCGTTCCGGAACCAACGAGCACCAGCAGATTACCTTCGCCACCGGTTGTTGCCCTTGTCATGTCCTCCTGCCTAAGAATTCCTATACACATTGCATTAACCAACGGATTTCCCGAATACGACTCTGCAAACACAATTTCTCCACCAACGTTAGGAACACCGATACAATTCCCATATCCGGAAATACCAGAAACCACTCCATCAAATAGATATCTGTTGTGAGACTTATTTACAGATCCAAAACGTAGAGAATTTAGAAGCGCTATTGGGCGTGCTCCCATTGCGAAAATATCCCTCACAATTCCTCCAACACCTGTCGCAGCCCCTTCATATGGTTCGATGGCAGAGGGATGGTTATGTGACTCTACTTTGAACACGATCGCCAGCCCCTCGCCGATATCGACAACACCCGCATTTTCGTCGCCAGGATTAACCAGTAACCTTGGGCTATCTGATGTGAACATTTTAAGAAGCGGTTTTGAATGTTTATAACCACAATGTTCACTCCACAGGGATCCAAACAAACCTAGTTCCAGATGATTAGGTTCCCTACCCAACCTCTCTACAATCATTCCGTATTCAGGCTCGGAGAGAGCCAATTCATCTAAAATTTGCTTGTCAAACAATGTAAGTCACCAGTAAAAACATTCAGATTTATCAGGAGCTTCGCATAGACAGGGTGTCTGAGATTGATCTAAATATTACCTCTCCATCAGTACTCCCCAACAGAGGATCACAACATCTTTCCGGATGTGGCATCATCCCCAGCACATTTCCTTCCCTGTTTGTTATACCGGCAATATTATTTAACGAGCCATTAGGATTATTATCCATGTCGATACAGCCTTCCACACTGCTATACCTGAAAATGACCTGGTCATTTTTCTCAATTTCATCTAATGTCGCGCTATCGGCGAAATAATTCCCCTCGCCATGCGATATCGGTACTGAAATAACCTGACCGGTCTCCGCCTTTGAAGTGAATGGTGAGTCGGAATTCTCAATCCTTAGGTTGGTCCACTCACACCTAAATTGCAAATGATCATTCCTGATCAGGACACCCGGAAGGAGACCGGACTCACAAAGAATTTGAAATCCGTTACAGATCCCATAGACAAGACCTCCAGCATTTGCAAAGGCTTCCACAGATTTCATAACCGGGGAAAACCTTGCTATGGCTCCACACCGCAAATAGTCACCATACGAAAATCCCCCGGGCAGAATTATGCAATCAAATCCGGTTAAGTTTGTATCTTTGTGCCAAATATACTCAACAGGCTGGTGAAGGACCTGGTCGATAACATAAAAACAATCCTTATCACTCCATGTACCGGGAAATACAACGACGCCAAATTTCACTTGAGTTATAACTCCTTTAACTTTGCGGTGACCATCGCATTAACTACCTTGCCATCCGCTCGTCCTTTTACCAGCGGCATTAGAGCCCCCATAACTTTTCCCATGTCGGAAGGCCCAGTCGCATCAACTTTCCTGAGTATCTCGGCAATAAAGCCTTCGATTTCCACCTCGGTCATCTGCTCGGGTAGATAAGCACTGATGATATTAAGTTCAGCAGTCTCTTTATCCACGAGGTCTTGGCGACCAGCTTCCCCGAAGGCTTCTATACTGTCTCTCCTCTGCTGGGCTTGTTTGGACATTACGCCCTCAATGTCACCTTCCTGTAAGTCTTTTTGTGCCGATATTTCAGCATTGCGGATTTCTGACAAGAGAGTACGTATTACAGTCCGTTTGATGGCATCCTTATTTCGCATAGCATCTTTAAGATCCGTATTAAGTCTATCTTTAAACAACATAGATTTTCACTCCAGTTTTAGAGAGCATTAAACCAACTAGACGAGTATAAAATTGTGCCTGTTAAGCGTCAAGAATTTACATCGACAGATAATATTTCTATGGCATTGTCGAGCAACACAACAACCCGGTCTCTACCCAGTATTTCCAGTGATCCAAATAGTGGCGGTGAAACCCTCTGACCAGATGTTGCCAGCCTTATCGTCCCGAGCAGCTGCCCTACCTTTACGTCAACATCCTCAGCTAATTTTCTGAGAACTGCTTCGATTTCATCAGATGTAAAGATATTCATGGACGCAAGAATTCCACGCGCCCCAATTAAAAGATTGCGAGTTTGTTGGCTGTCCATACCTTTTTGTATGAGTTTCTCTGAGGTATAAACAATTTCATTCTTAAAAATGAAAGAAGCCAGTGGGGCCGCGTCACTGAGTGTTTTTAGGCGTTCCCGAACGAGTCCCGCAACTTCTACTGCATTTTCAAAAGTAGGCACTATGTCAAATTCTTTAGGTGGAAATTCGGTCCAGAAATCAAAAAGCTCGGAGCCAAGTTCTTCTTCAGACAATTCCCGTATATAGTAACCATTCATCCAATCCAGTTTTTCAATATCAAAAACTGCTCCAGCAGAATTTATCCTCAACGGATTGAAATGATCCACAAGTTCATCCCTACTGATGATTTCAGTTTCACCATCTAATGACCAGCCAAGTAAACTGAGAAAATTAACAACAGCATCCGGCAGATACCCTCTCTCCTTATATTCCAAAACCGATGTGGCACCGTGACGCTTGCTGAGCTTTGTTTTGTCAGGAGCCAAAATTGTAGGCAAATGAGCATAAATGGGAGTCTCCCAATCAAAAGCTCTGTAAATTTGTACGTGCCGCGGAATACTCGAGACCCATTCCTCCCCTCTAAACACATGCGTGATCCCCATATAATGGTCATCCACGACCGATGCTAAATGATAAGTTGGAAACCCGTCGGCCTTTAGGATCACAAAGTCTTCCACTAACTCATTGTCAAATTCGATTTTTCCTCTAACAAGGTCATCAATCTGAGAAACACCTTTATCAGGCATCAAAAATCGAACGACAAATGGGGTTGATTCTGACTCAATTTTCTGTAATTTTTCTTTTTTGAGAGACCGACATTTACCATCGTAACCAAGCCTGGAAACTTTCTGTTGCTTCTGAGACTCTCTAAGAGACTCGAGGCGCTCCGGGGGGCAAAAACATTTATATGCTGCTCCTATTGTTATTAGCCGTGAGACTGCATTTTCATAGTACTCAAGGCGTTCTGACTGAACATATGGACCCGATTCTCCGTTCTCGCCCAATCCTTCGTCCCAATCTAGTTTTAGCCACTTTAAGGATTCTTTCTGTAGTTCTATCGCACCGTCGACACGACGTGCCTGGTCTGTATCTTCCACTCTTATAATGAAATCTCCTCCTGTTTGACGGGCAAATAACCAGTCAAACAAAGCCGTGCGGATATTACCCACATGAGGTTCACCTGTCGGACTTGGAGCATATCGGACTCTAACTTTTCTTTCGGGCATTATTCCCTCGGACACACATTTTATTACTGGTCCGCGCGACGCGAAATGTTTATAAGGGTGCGAAAATATTATCACCCAGTCAGTAAATAGAATAAAGCAAAGAATTCAACAAAAGTTCAAAAATTGAGCTATATCTCCCGGTAAAGGGGCTTCGTATTGGACGCTTTTACCAGTAGCGGGATGAGAAAACTGCAAGATTGCAGAGTGAAGAAATTGTCTGACTAAATGATCAATTTCTCTTCCATAAATCTTATCTCCGGCAACAGGATGACCTAAAGAAGCCATATGAACCCTGATTTGATGGGTTCGCCCAGTGAGCAATCTAATCTCCAGTAGATCAAAGTTTTCGTATCTACGAATTACTTTATATCTAGTGATTGCTTCCCTACCATTTTCCAAAACTGACATCCTCTGTCTATCACCAGGTGACCTACCTATTGCTGCCTCAATAATGGCTTCTTCTCTTTCCAGATTGCCAGTCACGAGAGCCAAATATGTTTTTTCAACCATCCTGTTCTCAAACTGCCTAGCTATATTTAAATGAGCTTCCTGAGTCTTGGCCACCACCATAAGACCTGACGTATCCATATCCAACCGATGCACAATTCCAGGCCTGTCCACAGACCCCACACCTTTGACATTCGGGTAAATTTCTATAAGGGCATTAGCTACAGTCCCATCCTGATGGCCGGGGCCCGGATGAACTGGAATCCCAGCCTGCTTATTTATCACCAACATGTCTGAATCCTCATGGATAATGTTCAGATCTATGCTTTGTGGTTGCAACTTGGATTCTTGTCTAGCAGAAGGCAAAACAGTAACGACTTGTCCCGATTTAAGTTTCGTGGAAGATTTCCCGTCACGCTGCTCAACTAACACTCGCCCAGAACGGATTAAATTACTAACTCCAGAACGACTGTAGCCTTTTAAATTTACAGATAAAAATTGGTCTAGTCTCTGACCAGATCTATCAACGGTAAATCTGAGTATTTCATTGCACATTACATTTTCTAGGATTGTTCAGTCCAACCAAGCCTCTCACCAAATATCATCGTAAATATCAAAAGAAACATACCAACAGAAATGGCTGAATCCGCAATATTAAATGACGGCCACCAACCGACACTAATAAAGTCCACTACTTTACCGGACACGACACGGTCAAAAAGATTACCAAGCGCCCCACCTACAATAAGGCCCAACGAAATCCGGAGAGCTATAGCGTTGTTACCCTGTCTGTAAAAATAGTAGAGAACTGCAGCTATTCCAAAGATAGAAGCAAGAATCAATAAATTAGTAAACCCGGCAAACAAACCGAATGCAGACCCTGTGTTTGTGCCATGTACTATTCGTAAAAAGCCCGTTGAAGGCCAACTGTCCCCGAGTGGCATCCACAATCTGATGAATTCTTTACTTATTTGATCAAAAATAAACACGGCCCCGACGATAAGATAAAAAACCCAATCTTTATACCAAATCATTTACACCTCTCAAGACTATTACCATTGTTAAATGGTAAGTCAATTTCTATTATGAGTATATGACTCTTTAAAGACTTCTAATAGCAAGAGAGTCACTTGGGTTTTGGCATAATTTACCTTGTCGAAACGACCGCATCTATAAGGAAATATTACACATTATCTAATCTAACATTTGATCCGTATTTTCTTGAGATGTGAACAATAGACTAGCTGTGTTGAAATGGAGTTTTAACGAGCTTGGGTTTCCTGGCGAAAAGCATAACGAAAGCCCCAACTATGTTGATAGTTGCGTAGGCCAAAAATGGAACGGTGTACTGCCCATAATTATCAAAAACCCAGCCGGCCCATACTGGGGCAACGGCCATTACTATCCCATTTGGAAGCATGGACCATCCCATAATTGAGGCAAATGCTTTCCTGCCAAAATATTCACCTCTGATAGAGGTCATCAACGGAATCCTACCCCCAAAAGCAACGCCATAAAGTACCGCAAACAAAATCGCCATAGGTAGGGAGTTCCCTAAAGCTAATACAAGTGTGGATATACCCTGAATAAATAAAAATATCGTCACTAGATATTTTTTTGAGATCTGGTCCCCAAGCCAACCAGCAAAGAAAAGGATAGGAAGAGCAACGAGGGATTGCAATAGTTCGATCTTACTGGCGGTGCTTAAACTTAGGCCCATATCAGTGAGACGAGGTGCCAAATGTATTGAGAGAGTTGATAGCGAGATAGTGGATGAAAGATGGGCGAACGTAAGAATCCAAAAAACTGGAGTTCTCAAAGCCTCAGTAACACTAAATTCCTGCTCCTCTTCAACCTCAAACATGTCAGCATTCTGTGTACTTGGAAGTGTCTCCGCTGTAGTAATAGGAGAACTATCAATGATCGCTTGGCTCGCATAAGCCTCTACCAGCGCCAGTGCCTTCCGCCTACGTTTGTAATAGATAATGGAGACAAGCCCAGCAATGGAGCCTAATAAAACCCCAGGGACAAATTCTAAAAATTTCGAAGATGGAGCCATGAAAAGTGTTAGGG
This sequence comes from uncultured Dehalococcoidia bacterium, assembly GCA_964462705.1. Lineage (GTDB taxonomy): Bacteria > Chloroflexota > Dehalococcoidia > Lucifugimonadales > UBA826. The sequence continues at coordinate 6,708 of CAYWYV010000024.1, read as the reverse complement.
CTCCAACCACCGCCCCGCTAACCAATAAAAAAGCCCCTAGAGATACTCCTATGTATTTGACTAACACCAGAGGATTAAGTTCTACGCGGTTTATCGGTCCACCATCTGGCATGAGTCCCATATCTTCAGGACGATTTCTAAGTATTTTGACAGCTGGAAGGGCTACGATAAAAATGATAAGTCCCAGACAAAAAACTGTCCCTCTAAAGCTAAACTCTAAAGCCTGAGTGTATGGGGGTAGAAAAAAACCAGCCAAAATGATCCCAGACATAGCGCAAGCCAATGCCATAGTTCTTTGCCTATGAAACCAGTTGTTCAGAATTGCTATAACTGCCAGCCATCCTCCGATACCAGATCCTAGAGTGATCAGCAAAAATACTGCGTAAAATTGCCATATATTCTGGACGAGAGAAAAAAGTACAAATCCCACAGCCATCAGTGAAAACCCGACGAGCACCATCTTGCGGGCTCCGATCCTGTCAATCAAATAACCTTCAATCGGTCCAAGGGCGGCGCCTTCTACCCTATTAAATAGGGAACTTAAAGATATCTGAGTTCTAGTCCATCCAAATTCTCTCTGGAGAACGACTGTCATCACACTCATGCCTCTGAAAACGCCTAAAGACATCAGCGATAAAAGAAAAACTCCCACACCAACCAACCACCAACCATAAAAAATTGCCCCAGTCTTTTTTGTTCCGATAGAACCAGAGGAAGATTGAGCAGAATCACTATCATGAAGTGGATTTATTGAACTAGACATCCTGAAAATTTTATCAGATAAAATGCCATCTGTGCCTTGTTATAATTCTGCCTCCCATCTCTTAGCCTAAACAGGGAAAATATATAGATGCCAGAGCCGATAAGGAAGCACTATATATTTGAGTGGCGTTTGGATTAGTGGAGATGTGTGAAATCAATAGAGGACTTTAAGATGAAAATAACAGATTTAAAAGTATGGGTTACGGCTCCGGAAAAAAATGGAAGGAGCTTCGTTTACGTCCAGATAGATACCGATGTAGGAATTCATGGAATTGGAGAAGCAACTAGCTCCGGTGGGGGAGGAAGCATTATTGTCGGGAATATGTTGCGGTTTCTTAGAGATTCCACTTTAAAACAAGATTTCCGCGAATCCCTCATTGGAGAAAACCCCGAACATGTAGATCGCATATGGCACAAGCTATATCGACGTTTCACTGGGGGCGGAGGATCTGGAGGATTTGTGACAACAATGCTGAGTGGAATCGACATTGCTCTGTGGGATATTAAAGGAAAAGCAGCAGGAAAACCCATATATGAAATCCTTGGGGGAGGACCTGTCTGGGACGATATTGAAATGTACACTCACGTAGCCCCTGGAGACCCAGAAAGGGCCGCCAAACAGGCCCGTGAAGTGGTATCAAACGGCTTTAGAGCACTCAAGACAGACCCATTTATGCCGGAAATGAGACAACACCACAGACGCTACAAACAAGGAACTATATCTCCAGAGGGCGCAGCTCTAGCTGTAGACACCATAGCTGCTATCCGGCAAGAAGTTGGTCCAGATATAGAAATTTTGATCGATTGCCACGGTAATTTTGACGTCCCCACCGCTATAGCAATGGCTCGACGTCTGGAACCCTTCAACATCGGTTGGTTTGAAGAACCTGTTCAACCTAATAGTAATGAGGCACTCAGGCATGTAAAAGACTCCGTTGGAGTACCACTGTGTGTAGGAGAGAGGCTGTACACACGATGGGACTTCGTCCCGATTCTAAAAGACAGATTAGCCGAATACCTAATGCCAGACATATTATGGACTGGAGGCATTACAGAATTTTATAAAATTGCCGCGCTAGCAGAGTCATTTTATGTCCCTGTCAGTCCTCACGATGCCAGCGGACCTATCAATATATTGGCTGGCGCTCACACTATGATGACAGTACCAAATTTCTACAAACTAGAAATGAATCATGCAAGTCTCGATTTTTTAAATAAGATGATTGATGAGCCACTTAAAATAGTTGAAGGTCGGCTTCAGATGCCGGACAGACCTGGTATTGGGGTGGACCTAAATCGAGAATTCATCGAAGCTCATCTAGACCAGGATTGGAAGTAATTGTAATGAGTAATCACAAATTTCAATGCTCCTCCTGTAGTAGCTCTTATGAGCCCAGTCCAACACTACTTGAATGTGGGAGATGCGGATCCCCGCTAAACATAAGTTACGTAACCCAGCTGGGCTCAGACCTCCATCCCACCGGCTGGTCCGGCCATCCGATTCCTCTACCGCTTGATCATCAGAAAGACCTAATCACTCTGGGTGAGGGAAACACTCCTATCGTTCAATTGAACAACATAAAAAATCGGATCGGGGCAGAAATATATGTGAAACAAGAATATATGAATCCCACTGGTTCGTTTAAAGACCGAGGGACCTCACTAATGATCTCTGCCTTAAAATCTTTTGGGATTAATGAATTGGTGGAAGATTCTTCTGGCAACGCTGGGGCATCACTGTCCGCCTATTCAGCAATGTCCAACATGAAGGCCCACATTTTTGTGCCTGAATCTGCTCCAGCACCGAAAATTGGCCAGATACAAGTGTACGGCGCTACGATACACAAAATACCTGGGAGCCGCGATGCTACCACAAAGGCCGCAAAGGTCTTTGTTCGCAACAACAACCTCGTGTATGCCTCCCATAATCTAAGCCCTTTTTTCATAGAGGGCACAAAGGTTTTTGCGCACGAGGTCTTCAGAGAATTTGGAGACGACATACCAGAAGACATTGTTATTCCTGTAGGAAACGGGTCACTTTACCTGGGGATGTGGAAAGGGTTATGTGAGCTCAAGGAATCTAATCAAATCTCTCGAATGCCACGTCTACATTTTGTACAGACAGAAGCTGTGAAACCTATATATTCTGCTGCAAACAATGTTGCTTGGGATACTTCAATGATTCGTGAGACGCGCTCTGGTGGAACGGCTGTTGGATCTCCTCCTCGACAAGATCAGGTCATTGACGCACTTATTAGATCAAAAGGTTCCTGCACGACTGTGACAGAAAAGGAGCTTGTTGACTGGCAGAAATTTCTCGCATCAAAGGAAGGAATTTATGCCGAACCCACTTCAGCAACAGCACTTGCGGGGACAGAAAAACTCATCAGATCTGGTGAGATTGGGAAAAATAGCAGAATACTCGTACCCATTACAGGCTCCGGACTTAAAGATGATCAGCCAAATTAGATGAAACCTGCATACTGAATCAACTGTATTGAGATATAGCCTTCGAGAGGCCGGGAAGTGCTCCCTCTATGGTTTCGTCTTTAAGGCAATAGGAAAGCCTAAAATAACCTGGTAATCCGAAACCTGTACCTGGTACTGCCAAAACCCTTTCCTCTTTAAGTCTGTCCACAAATTCAACGTCATCAGCGATAGGGGCTTTAGGAAACATATAGAACGCACCTTGAGGCCTTACAACCGAATATCCCATATCTGTCAATTTAGAGTAGAGAAAATTCCTCTTTCGTTCATAAAGACCGACATCAACTGTCACTGACTGCAATGAGGTCACCAGATGTTGTGCTAATGCTGGTGCGTTTACAAAGCCTAGCGTCCTGTTACAAAAAACCATCCCGTCAATAATTTCCTGTTTGTCGGGACAATTTGGGTGAATCGCAATATACCCGATGCGCTCACCAGGTAGTGCCAGATCCTTAGAATGGGAAGTCGCCACGATGCTACGCACATGATGGTCAAAAATATGCGGATACTTCAGATTATCAAAAATGAGCCGCCGGTAAGGTTCGTCACTGACCAGATATATCTGTGTCCCGTATTCCTCTTCCTTTTCACGAATGATTTCAGACAGCTTCGATAAAACATCGGACGAATACAAAACACCTGTAGGGTTATTCGGAGAGTTGATAAGCACGCCCCTCGTCCTCGGAGTAACGGCATCCCTAAAAGCCTCTAGATCCGGTAGGAAGTCTCGGTCAGGAGGAACCACTTTACAAGATCCTCCATGGTTATCTGCGTAAAAATGATATTCGACAAAAAATGGTGCGAATATAACAAATTCATCCCCGGGATCCATCAAGGTTTTCATGACAACATTCAGAGCCCCTCCTGCACCACATGTCATAATAATTTCATTGGCGGTAAAGGCTATCATCGTTTCATCAGCGAGTTGACCTGCCACTGCCTCACGCGTTTCCAGTAACCCCGCATTTGGCATATAACGGTGCATTCCACTAATAGGATTGTCAGCGATAGACTTTAATCTTGAAAAAAATTCTTCTGGTGGGTCTATGACTGGATTTCCCAACGACAAATCAAAGACGTTCTCTTCCCCAAACTGTCTTTTTAGAGAAATGCCTTCCTCAAACATTTTTCGAATCCAAGAACCTTGTTCCATAAAGTTTTTTATCTTGTTAGATACTGGCATTATTTATTTTCCCAACCTAGAAGCGCTGGTTTCCACATCCAGCTAATAAGATTTAGTAGTGATTAACTCAAATAGTCGTTCAAGGCTATCAATCCCAAGGCGCCCCGCGATCCGGAGACTCACATCTCCATTAGAATCTATCACTATAAAGAACGGAAATGAGCTTACTCCCATTGCACGGGCAATGTCACTATCGGAGTTGTCGACAATCACAGGAATATTCCATTGTTCATTCTCGAACCATTTGTGAGGGGGATAATTGGCTCGAGTAGGATTTATTGATGTAGCAATACTTACGACTCTTATACCTTCGGGCAAGGGATTATCGAGAAAATAAGAAGCGAGCTCTCTTACTTCATTTCGGCAGTGGGGACACCAATGCGCCAACACTATAACAATGGTAGTTTCGGCATATTCCTGAAGCACTACTGGATTTCCAGCCATATCAACGCCCTTGATTAATGGAGCTGCAAGACCGACGGCAGGGTCATATCGATTCTCCATAGCGGGCAAGAATTCCCCTTCCACGTCAACCTGAACATTTTCATAAAATTCCTCGTCAATGTAAAAACCTGCTTGGGGAATTCTGGTTGCCTGCAAATTTATCGGAGTCGCCGTAGGGAGTAATGGGACAACTGTCTGAAACAAGGGAGTAGGCATTAGTAAAGAATCAGCCGTCGGTTGAGGCAGAGGGGTGTAAGTGGGTAATGGAGTGTAAGTGGGTAATGGGGTATAAGTAGGTGCAGGTGATTGGATGGTTAAATTCTGTGTGTAACCAAGTGAGTCTTCTTTTAAATCATCACATGAAACCAAAATCAGTAATCCGAGAAACACGGATATTGGCAAAAGAAAAATCCGTCGGCACTTGGAGTGTTCAGACAAAGGAAAGTAGCCTTAAATATTTCATCTACGAACTGTAATACCACCGTCTATAACGAGTTCGGATCCGGTGACGTAACGGGATTCGTCTGAGGCAAGATAGAGCACCCCGAGTGATACATCTCTGGCATTCGCTATTATCCCCAGTGGAGTCCTGTCAATCATCGCCTGTCGACCGTCACCAGTCCCAATCAATCCCTCCACCATGTCAGTCTCAATTATGCCTGGATGGACAGAATTACAGCGTATCTGTTCAGGGCCATATTCCACTGCTATTGATTTCGATAGTATCCTCACGAGACCCTTACTAGCCCCATAAGCTGTATATCTAGAACCTATAAGCCCTGCAATTGAAGATATGTTGACTATGGAACCTCCACCTGCATCTCTCATTGCCGGGACCACAGTTTTCGCACCAAGAAACACACCACGGGAATTCACATCCTGTATAGATTCCCAATCAGCATTTTCTGTCTCTTCCAGTCCTTTCATGATCAGAATCCCGGCGTTATTAACCAGAACATCTAATTTCCCATACTTAGTAACAGCTGTAGAGACGGCGTTTTTCCAGTCAGCCTCGTTAGTCACATCGAGGTGGACATAGGTAGCATTACCTCCTGACTCTCCAATCTCTGATGCAACTTGTTGTCCTTGTTCATCGATGATGTCACCAAGTACAACTGATGCGCCTTCTTCAGCAAAAAGGCGAGCTTCATCTGCTCCTTGCCCTCTGGCCGCGCCAGATATCAATGCAACTTTTCCTTCCATCCTTGCCATTCCTATGCCTCCGACCAAACATCATTTTTCATTTATCATGTTAATTATCAAGTATGTTAGCAGAGCATCAAGTCGATACTCTGATTGCAAAAACTAAATAATCTTTATTAATCGAGGTGGAGATGTCTTTCAACATAAAAGAGGTGATTCTGGGGCCGGACGAAGGGAGGAAACTAAACGCCGTGGACCATCCATTTACATTCAAAGCGATAAGTGCTGATACAGATGGCCATTATGCGCTTTTTGAGTCGATCCTTTATGGGGGTGGACCAGGACAACATACTCACGAGAATGAGGAAGAGGCATTTTATGTAATAGAGGGTAATTTGAAGGTCCTGCTAGGGGAAAACATTATTGAAGCCAAACCAGGATCATTCGTGTTGGTACCGAGAGGGACAATCCACACATTTTTTAAATCAGACGAAAATCCGGTGAAGATCCTTGTCATCATTTCCCCTGCTGGTTTTGAAGATTTCTTCTTTGAGGTTGTCGGATCAGACGAAGTAGACGCTCAGATGATGGCGGAGCGCGCTCTAAAGACTGGACACAAGTACGGAGTCACATTCACAGGTCCACCATTGGGCTAATCTAAATAACTATCTTCTCCTATATCTCATTTT
>CAYWYV010000023.1:0-17709 GCA_964462705.1 uncultured Dehalococcoidia bacterium | reverse complement strand
GATCCATTGGGGAGTGATAACCCACTCATATTTTCAACAAGTCCTCTTGTCGATACCAAATTAACTACGTCTTCTAAGTTTGCTGTTGCTTCCAAGTCCCCTTTAACCGGGTATATTGGCGACTCAATGTCTTCGAGCAAAATAGCCGTTTCCATGAAGCGAACCGGCTGTGATGCTGTGGTTGTTACAGGCCAATCGAAGGATTGGACATATTTAGTTGTTTCTGATGGAAGGGTTGACTTTTGTTCCGCGAATCACGTGGTTGGTTTGAGTAATACCGACACAGAAAATGAACTTAAACAATTGGTTGGATCTGGGGTGAGCGTGGCCTGCATAGGTCCAGCGGGTGAACGCCTCGTTAGGTATTCCACTATCTCAAATGATGGTGGCAGGCAGGCAGGCAGGACTGGTACTGGCGCTGTTATGGGTTCAAAGAAATTGAAGGCAATAGTTTTCGCAGGGGATAAAAAAGTAGAGATTAGTGATAATGATACCTTGGATGGGATCAGAGTTGATCTCATTGAAAAGAGCCTCGGACTTGCAACAGCTAAATATCGGGATACAGGTACCATTGCTAATGCTTCAGTGTTTGACCGTTTAGGGTCACTTCCGTCAAACAATTTCAAAAGTGGTTCGTTTAAAGATTTAGGGGAAATTACCGCTGAAACCATTTACCAGGAAACGGACGTAAGAAGTGTGCATTGCGCTAACTGCACAATTGGCTGTGAGAAATTAATAACTGAGCCTGGTAGTGATAAACAAGTGAGACTTGAATACCAAAGTCTCTATGCCTTAGGACCTCTCCTAGGTAGTGGAAATAGATCCATCCTCCTTCAATCCACTAATTACTGTGATGAAGTGGGTTTAGATACAGTCAGTGCCGGTGCGACTATAGCATGGTATTTTGAATGTATTGAGAAAGGTCTTCTGGACGACGAATTTGCTAACTCTTCAAATAAAATCTTGGATATACTTCGGTCAATTGTGTCAAGAAAAGGCATAGGGAACCTTCTGGCAGAAGGTACTAAGTTTGCGAGTTCCATAGTGGAGGACGGTAGTTCCTACTTCGCAATGCATGTTAAGGGTCTGGAGATGCCTGGGTATGAGCCTCGCACTCTTAAGACGATGGCATTAGCTCTTGCGGTGAGTACTAGAGGTGCTTGTCATAATAGATCTTCTGCCTATGAATATGATTTTTCTTCTGTTACTGACAGATTTAAAGCTGATTCCGAAAAGGGCGGCTTGGTGGCCAAGGGTGAAGATTACAGCGCTGTGATGGATTCCATGATCTGGTGTAAGTTCGTAAGGAAGGTTTTTTCGGAATTTTATAAAGAGTCTTCTGAAATATTAGCAGCTGTGACCGGGTGGGATATAGACGCAGAAGAACTAGAAGCCTGCGGGGAAAGAATAAATAATTTGAAAAAAATGTTTAACATGAGGGAAGGATGGTTAAGAGAGGACGATACTCTTCCCCACCGTGTCCTAAGTGAAAGTTTGGAAGATGGGAATTCACTGTCTGAAGACGAGTTAAACTTAATGATCAAATCCTACTACAAGGCTAGGCATTGGAATGAGGATGGAACTATACCTTTTGAGACACTGAAGAGACTAAACCTCGAACAAACACAAAACGTCGTTATTTCGTGAACGGAAAGCCTATGGATGTTGAGATAGTAACCAAAGAAGCACGGCTGAATTTCCGCAAGGAATTGGTTAATAGATTCCAACGTTCCAGGGAACAATTACTGCCGTCTCTTCATTGGGTCCAAAAAGAATATGGATATTTGCCAGAATGGGCTTTGGAAATATTAAGTTGGCATATAGGCGTGTCTGCTAGTGAAGTTTATGGAGCTGCCACCACTTATCCTGAGCTCACTTTGGATGCTCCACAGTCTCAAGAAGTAGCAGTTTGTACAGGATTAGCTTGCAGGGAATCGGGAAGTCAAAGACTGTTGGAAAAAACGAGAAACTTATTTGTTAGAAATGGTTTGAATGTCGTAGTGAATGAGGTTCCATGTCTGTTTTCATGCGCAGTTTCCCCAGTTGTTTTGATTGATGGTGTTCTTGTTGGCGCGGCGACGGAGGAATTGGTCGACAAAGAGGTAGATTTTGAGCAAGCATAATTCTCTGGAAAAACTTGCGGAGATTAACTCTCACCTTCAGGTTCATGATCAGCGGGACCGAATCGTGGTTCAAGTGGGGCAATGCAGCGCATCTATTGGTGCATACGATGAGTTGGAAAATATAAAGACCAAATACTCAGAAACGCACCGAATAGAGGTAGCAGGCTGTTCTGGTGCATGCTTCTCTGGTCCCCGAGTAACTGGACTTGACACTTCAGATATTTTCTCAAATGACCAGGATTTTTTTAAGTCTCAGACCAGATATGTGTTGCAAGGTATTGGTGAAATAGCGTGGGACGATATTAGACAGTACATTTCTATCGGAGGTTTTGAAGGCTTGGCAAAAGCTTTATCAGTCACTTCGGAAGAAGTAATTGACATCGTTTCTGATTCTGGTCTGAGAGGTAGAGGCGGTGCATATTTCCCAGTTGCACTAAAGTGGAAATCGGCTTCTTCTCAGAGATCGGCACCTGTTGTGTTGGTGAATGCTGAAGAAGGTGAACCTGGATTATTTAAGGACAGACACTTGATGGAGGGTATGCCATTTAGAGTTATCGAAGGTGCTTTGATAGCGGCTTATGCAAGTAAGTCAGAAGAAATTCTTATTTATGTAAATGCTGAGGCGGAACTAGCATATTCCAGATTAAATATTTCCTTACAGAAGTGTCAGGATCTGGGACTCGTAGGGAAAAATGTGTTAGGTACAGATTTCTCAGTCAGCATTCGCTTGTTTAGGGGGGCCGGAGGTTATGTGTGTGGAGAAGAATCCACATTGATTAACACCCTGGAGGGTAGAAGAAGAGAGCCGCGGTTGCGTCCCCCATTTCCAACTGAATCTGGGTTCAGAAGTCTTCCAACTGTGGTAAATAACGTAGAAACTCTCTGCAATGTTCCACTTGTATTAAGTTCCGGACCTGAAAAGTTTAGATCTAATGGCACGAGCGACGCCCCTGGGACCAAGCTTTTAAGTTTGAGCGGGAATATGCCATATCGTGGTCTGGCGGAGGTTCGATTTGGCATTACCCTCCTGTCTGTCCTCCGAGATGTAGGAGGAATTAAAGACATAAACGATCTATCTGGAGTTGCGGTAGGTGGGCCCTCAAGTGGGATATTACCAACTCACCTGCTTGACTTAGAAATCTTGCCTGGAATTATTGATGGTAAAAACGTAATGTTGGGAGCAGGAGGAGTTGTGGCGTTATCAAAGAACACAGATCCTTACGAGGCCACGATACACCTTTCCAAATATAACGCGGCTGAATCTTGTGGTAAATGCACACCTTGCAGGGAGGGTGCTCCCAAGATAGTCAGTATGTTAGAGAGCATAAGAAATTCATCGGATAGGTCTGATGAATTTGAAAGGTTAGAGATGCTAGCGACGACTGTGAACGCAGCTTCTCTTTGTGGACTTGGACAAGCCGCCGGGAACCCAATTCTTAGTTACTTGAACCATTTTAGTCAAGAACAGGGAGATTGATTTGATAAATGTAACCGTGAACGGAAGTTCAGTAGAAGTCGAAGAAGGTTCGTCTGTACTTGATGCAGTGAATGTGTCTGGAACCCCTTTACCTCAACTTTGCAAGGATCCTGACATGAAGCCGATAGGAGCATGCCGAACTTGTTTGGTGGATATCGAGGGCACACGAGGCTATCCTGCGTCCTGCTCCACTCCTTGCTCGGAAGGTATGGTAGTGAGTACTAGAGGATCAGAACTTGATGATATAAGGCAAACTGTTATAGGCCTTACAACTGGGATGGTGTCAAATTTTGAATATGGGTCAGATACTCACAAAGAACTTTCAACTGTGGCTTCTACATTTGGCATTGTAGAGAGCGACTTTGAGCCAAGGCAACGTGAGCCAGTAGATACCAGTAATCCAGTGTTCAACATAGCAATGGATTCTTGTATTTTGTGCGGGAGGTGTGCTCGAGCATGCCAGCAAGGACACCAGTTTATAGGCGCAATTGATGTAGTTGGTACCGCGACTGATGCCCGTATAGCTACATTTATGGATAAACCCCTTATTGAGTCAATTTGTACGACATGTGGCCAATGTCTCTCAGTTTGCCCTACGGGCGCTATTTCAACTAAGGAAGTTCCCGAAAAAATTGTTGATTATGTAAAAACTACGTGTCCATATTGTGGTGTGGGATGTGGGATCGTTGCGGGAGTGGGAGAAGATGGCATTATTCAGGAAATGCTTGATGATCCAGACAATTTATCTAGCCTAGGTATGCTCTGCGTGAAAGGACGCTTTGGGTATACGTTTGTTCACCATGAAGATCGTATTACTAGCCCATTAATCAGAAGGAATGGAGTACTTGTGGAGGCTACGTGGGAAGAGGCTTTGGATCACGTTGCTGAAAAATTGACTGAATATCGAGGAGACAGTTTTGGTACTTTGTGCTCTGCTAAAGCAACGAACGAAGATGGTTATGTTCAGCAGAAATTCGCACGCGTTGTAATGAAGAGCAATCATATTGATCACTGTACCCGATTGTGCCATTCCCCCTCAGTAGAAGCCATGCTTGAGTCTTTAGGAAGTGGTGCCACAAGCAATTCATACATTGACTACGAAGAGGCAGGTTGTTTAGTAATAATTGGTTCAGATGCAAACTCCAACCACCGAGTCGCTGCCTCGAGAATGCGGCGTGCGGTAATAGAACATGGTGCAAAGCTGATAGTAATAAATCCTCGCCGGATCGATATGTGTGACTTTGCGGATTTGTGGCTGAGGCCCCGTCCCGGAACGGATGTTGCTCTACTAAATGGAATCGCTAATGTCATTTTATCTGAAGGTTTGGAAGACATAAGTTTCATTAAGGATCGCACGGAAGGATTTGATGACTGGAAAAAGATTGTTGAGAAGTATGATCCGGAATACGTAGAAACTGTGACTGGAGTTTCAAAAACAGACATTATTGCTGCTGCGAGAATGTATGCCTCCCCTCCCTTTAGCGGTTCGTGCCTTATTTGGGGTATGGGGATTACGCAACACACAATGGGAACGGCGAACGCTCACGGGTTGTTGAATTTATCTTTTGTGTCAGGGCAACTCGGCAAGCCTGGCTCAGGTATATCTCCCCTCCGGGGTCAAAACAATGTACAAGGATGTGGTGACGCAGGGTGTATTCCAAACGCTTTTCCTGGATACCAACCTATAAGTGAAGATACCGTGGAGAAATTTTCCGCTGCTTGGGGAGGAGTAAACCTGCCCGCTGAGTCGGGGCTTGTTGTAACTGACATGGTTCCTGCCATCGATGAAGGTCGCATTAAAGCGATGTATGTGACAGGGGAAAATCCCCTTTTGAGTGAACCGGATCTTGCTCATGCTGAAAAATCGTTCCGTAGCCTCGAATTTCTTGTGGTCCAAGATATTTTTCTGCATGAGACAGCACAAATAGCAGATGTTGTGCTTCCTGCATGTTCCTTTGCTGAAAAGGATGGAAGTTTTACAAATAGCGAGAGGAGAGTCCAAAGGGTGCGCAAAGTACTGGAGCCAGTTGGAAACAGTAAGGCAGACTGGGCAATATTTTGTGAGTTAGCTGAGAAGATATCCAGTATTACAGGTGAAGATTTCGGTTCAGAATTTTCATATGATCATCCTTCAGAAATATGGGATGAATTCGCCTCACTCACTCCTTTAGTTGCAGGGATCAATTACCAAAGGTTGGAGAATGGAGGGATTCAATGGCCCTGCCCTACTCATGATCATCCGGGAACGCGATATCTTTACGAAAATGACTTCCCAAGAGGTGATAGAGCAAAATTTGTTGCTTTTGAACAAGGTAAACCCGCAGATGAATTACCTACCAAAAGATTTCCTCTGATTCTTAATACGGGAAGGATTCTCTATCACTGGCATGGCGGAACAATTACTCGAAGGGCACACGGACTTCTTGCAAGGGCTTCTGTGCTTCAAGTAGCTATCAATCCAGACGATTGCGATACCTACGGTCTGACCTCAGGGGACAAAGTACGCATAAAGTCCAGGCGTGGCCAAATGGAAGCAGAAGTGCTAGTTTCAGAAAAGATGAATTCGGGGGAAATTTTCGTTCCATTTGTGAAATTACAAGAGCAGGCGGCCAATTTTTTGACTAATGCTGCTTTAGATCCGGATTCCCGTATTCCCGAATATAAGGTATGTGCAGTAAGAATGGAGAAAATATAAGTGGCTACTCTTGGGAATACAGGAAGGGCAAACCCCGGTCAATTTGATGGAAAGAAAAAACTTTTGTTGATTCCAACCATACCGACAACTCCAGACTTCGAATCAACCAATGGTGATCTCTGCGATAAATACTGGGATGAGGTTGTGCAGCAGGTAGGAGGATTGGAGTCCGCTCTCGCAACGGTGAAATTTGTATTTCATGAAATGGTTCATGTTGGAGGCGAGGAAGGAGTAAAGCTTGTAGGGGCTGTCTCTGCGAGAGCCTCCTCTGCTATCAAAAGATACATTGATTCAGGTGCATCGATGGAACCTGTTGAAGATGAAGAGGTTTTGAGAGAAATTTCTGATTGGCAGCGCTGTATGTCGATCGGGTTACTGAGTAAGAAAGTGTATGAACTTGCAATGGACTCCTACCAAAACCTGACTAAACAAAGGTTTGAAACGATATCTCGAAAAATATCTGAAACAATGAGTGCTGATGATGTGGCACTACTTTTCGTTACTGAAGGGCATGGAGTTCAATTTGAATCTGACGTTCAAGTTTTCTATGTTTCCCCGCCTTCTGCTAATGAGCTTCGTAATGCCATCAGAGCCCATGTTGAAAAACAGATGGCTGAATTTGAAAAACAGTCCAAGGACGAATCCTAATATTTTGGAGATTTTTGTCGATGTCTAGTACCCCAGTAGGAAAAAGAAGTAAAGATTGGTTTGATACACCGGAATTGTATGGTTGGTTAAGGAGGGCCGCGTTTAAGGCTGAGGGCTTTGAGGAACCATCTTACGAGGGAAAACCAATTATAGGTATATGCAACACTTGGAGTGAATTAACTCATTGTAATTCCCATCTCCGTGATTTGGCCGAGTCCGTAAAAATCGGTGTATGGCAGGCCGGCGGATTCCCGATGGAATTTCCGGTTATGTCCTTGGGTGAATACAACATGAAACCCACTACGATGCTGTATCGCAACTTGCTGAGTATGGATGTAGAGGAATCCATTACTGCAAATCCTATCGATGGCGTTGTTTTACTTGGTGGATGTGATAAGACAACCCCTGCTTTGCTAATGGGAGCAGCAAGTGCGGATATACCCTCTCTTCTTGTTACTGGGGGCCCACAATTGAAAGGTAATTGGAAGGGGGAGGAACTAGGATCCTGCACTGATTGTAGGCGGTATGAGGTTGAGTTGAGGGCTGGAACGATTACTGAGGACGATTGGGCGGAGTTGCAAAGTTGCATAGTTAGAAGCTCAGGTCACTGTATGACAATGGGTACTGCCTCCACAATGGCTACTATAGGTGAGGCTTTGGGGATGGCTCTTCCTGGGAATGCTGCGATTCCTGCGGTTGACTCTAGGAGAAAGCAAATGGCTGAGGCGGCTGGCAGACAGATAGTTGCTCTTTCCCAAACCGATCTAAAACCATCCAAACTAATGACACAATCAGCTTTTGAAAATGCTATTAGGTGCGTACATGCGATCGGTGGATCGACAAACTCTATTATTCATCTAATTGCCATAGCAGGGAGGGTTGGTATAGATCTACCACTTGAACTCTTTGACGAGCTTTCGAAAACCACGCCCTTTCTACTTAACCTCAAGCCATCTGGACAATACCTGATGGAGGATTTTTATTATGCAGGTGGCGTTCCAGCACTCATGAACAGAATTTCTCATCTACTGGACCTGGATAATGTCACGGTCACTGGAAAAACCCTTGGGCAGAACATCGCTGGTCAAGAGGCACATCTGCCAGATGTGATTAGGACAGTAGATGAAGCTTTGGATCCTGAAGGTGGACTGGCCGTACTTTATGGCAATTTGGCTCCAACCGGAGCGATAATTAAACCTACAGCAGCCTCCCCTGATTTGATGGTACACACCGGTCGAGCGGTTGTATTTAACGACCATGATGACCTATTTGCGCGAATAGATGATCCTAATTTAGACGTTACACCAAACGATGTTCTTGTAATGAAAAACGGTGGTCCCATTGGGGCTCCAGGTTTACCGGAATGGGGATTCTTGCCCATTCCTAAGAAAATATTGGCGACTGGTATAAGAGATATGGTTCGAATTAGTGATGCTCGTATGAGTGGCACTGCCTTTGGGACTGTTGTAGTACATGTGAGTCCGGAATCTGCTAATGGAGGTCCTCTTAGTGCGGTAGAAGATGGGGACCAAATAACTCTTGATGTTCCTAATCGCAGGCTGAGTTTAGATATATCTGACTCTGAAATGGACGCTCGAATAAAAGCAAACTTCGAAAAAGGTCCAGAATTCAAAAGAGGATTTAAATGGTTACATGCTAGGCATATAACTCAAGCTGACAAAGGATGCGATTTTGACTTTTTAAGGGCAGAATCTCTTCAATAGTTAAAACGCCTATTTTCCGTCTAGTTCATCTATCCAACTACTAATGTCCGAGATGCAGTCTCGTGTAATTTCATGTGCCATGGCATATTCTTTATAAGTGATATCGATGTTGTGACCTTTCAATATCTCGTTTATATGTCTTCCCTCCTTAATCTCTAGCACCTGATCATTTGTTCCGTGGGACACAAACGTGGGAACATCGGAACGCTGAATGTAGCTTCCATGATCCTCTCGGAGGATCGTACTCAAAGCCAATACCCCTTTAAATTTCCTATCTTGCGTAAATCCCATTCTTAGAGCCATAGATCCACCCTGTGAAAATCCCCCAACTATCAAGTTCGAGTCATCGAACCCATATTGGGCTTTAGCAGTGTCTATCGTTGCGAACGCTCTTTCCGAAGAAACGTTGATGTCGTTGGTGTAGTTTTCCTGGTCTTCGTAATTTCCCCAGGAAAATCCCGTTTGGTTAAATCCCAGCTGGAGAGGCAATGGTGCATTAGGGCAGATCATCAAGTGGTATCCATTCCGTATCAGGCCGGAGAGTGAGGCAAGATCACCCATGTGGCTCCCATAGCCATGCATCAAAAACAGGACACTAGTATCCTTGTTTACTGAGAAATTTTCTGGGACCACAGCCGTGTATTTTAAATTTTTGCTTGAAGACAAAGCTAACTCCTCGTCGTTGCCAGTGTTGATGTGGCATTATTAATAAACTCAAATGACTGATCAATATCATACAATTACACTTTTATCTCAAAGTCCGGAAGACACAATTCAAATCGGGCAGATAGTTGGTACTAATTTGCTTGAGGGAGATGTTGTTTTACTGGATGGTGAATTGGGATGCGGAAAAACTTGCATAACACAGGGTCTTATATCAGGAATGGGGTCGGATGATATCGCAAGGAGCCCAACATTTGTAATTGTCGCTGAATATGCGGGAAGGTTCCCTATCTATCATATGGATCTTTATCGTTTGAATAACTTATCTATTCATGATGATCAAAGTCTTGACGAACTTATCTATGGTGATGGTGTTTCAATAATCGAATGGCCGGGAAGGAGCAAAGACTTATTTCCGAGTGAATCCATTTTGATAGAGTTTGTGAGACTGGATGAGTATTCCAGACTGTTGAAAGTGACTGCTTCTCGTATTCAAGAATATGAAAGCTTGGATCAATTTGTTGCGCCAGCGAATTTACAAGACAAGGTTGGTTGAATGGAACTGGGTATAGACACGTCAACTGCGTATGCTAGCGTAAGTTTAAGTGAAGCAGGAGCGGTAGTAAAACATCAAACTTGGCTCTCTAAAAGAAACCATTCTGTAGAATTATTGCCCACTATCTCTGAACTTGTTGAAAATGTGGGGATTACCCTAGACGATCTAGAGGTGATATTTGTCGCATCAGGTCCAGGATCGTTTAGTTCCGTCAGAGTGGGTGTGACTACGGCCAAAGGGATTGCATCTGGCCTGCACGTCCCAATAGTAGGCATACCAACCGCCGATATCGAGCAGTACCCCTATTCAGAACTGGACGGTGATGTTTCGGTTTTTCTTCCTGCGGGTAGAGGTCGCGTCTATCGAATTGACTATCAAGAGAGTGACTCCAACAATGAACACGAAGTCCAATTGATATATTTCCACAAGGATCATATTCCAATACATGATGATCAAATCGTATGTGGGGAGTCGGTACAAGAGCTCGTAAGTGTGGGTTCAATTGACCAGTCTCTGAATGTAATGGAAATTGCACCCCCTACCCGATCGATGTCTTCGATGGTGTCCATAGGGTGGCGAAGATTTAAGGAAGGTTCTGTGGATGATGTCGCAGCATTAGAGCCAATTTATGTGCAAAGTTCTCAGATTGATTCAGCTGAGAGAGCTAGACAGAAAAATTAATAAAATTTAAATCCAAGGAGAATAGTTTGGAAAAGACATTGGTGCTAGTTAAGCCTGACGGAGTGCAACGTGGTTTAATCGGAACAGTTATTGGGCGTATTGAAAGCAAGGGATTAAAGATAGCAGGGCTCAAACTTGTTCACGTTAGTGAGGAACTTGCTAAAGAGCATTATGGAGAGCACGTTGCTCGACCATTTTTCGGAGACCTAGTCAGTTTTATTACTTCCTCACCAGTTGTGGCACTTGCAGTAGAAGGTGATAACGCCGTTTCAGTAGTAAGAACGTTGATGGGAGGAACCAATCCTCAGGAGGCAGATCCTGGAACTATCAGGGGGGATTTTGGTATGACTATTGGTATGAATCTTGTCCATGGCTCCGATTCGGTGGAATCAGCTGATAGAGAGTTAAATCTTTTTTTCAAACCGGACGAAATTCTAGACTATGAGAGAGAAATAGATGCTTGGATTACTGAATGATTCGGATAATTTTAGCGTCATAATCGTCGATCCAAGTCTTTTCAATGGCATAAAATTCTCTAAAGTCTTTTCCTAGAATATGAATCACCAAGTCGCCGTAGTCCAAGAGCGTCCAGCCACTAGTGTTATCCCCTTCCCTGTGGTGCAGTGGTAGCGAAAAAGTCTTAAGTTGGGATTCTATTTCATCAACCACAGCACGCATCTGTCTTGGAGATTGGACGGTAAGCACGACAAAAAAGTCAGCAAATGCACAAACTTCCGATACGTCCAACTCCATTATATATTCTGCTTGGAGGTCTGAAGAGGCGTCAGCAGCTGTCACCCTTGCTTCTTCTATTCTTTCCTTGTACGTCTTTTGAGATTCCATGGCAATCAATTATATGCTTAACTGGCCAATAATATTCGACGCAGTAAAAGAGACAGTGTGCTAGCCTTTTAGTATGAATAAGAAAAGAGTTATAGTCGCGATGAGCGGTGGAGTTGATTCCTCAGTAGCTGCCTTGCTTCTGAAGAATCAAGGTTATGATGTGATCGGGATGACCTTAAGGCTCTGGTCCTCTGATGAGGATTCAGAAGTAGGTGAGGTTCATAACAAGAGATGCTGTTCGGTTGAAGACGTGGAGGACGCAAGGAATGTTTGCGATGTGCTAGGCATA
Source organism: uncultured Dehalococcoidia bacterium (assembly GCA_964462705.1). GTDB lineage: Bacteria > Chloroflexota > Dehalococcoidia > Lucifugimonadales > UBA826. The sequence goes on along the minus strand of CAYWYV010000023.1, from coordinate 6,010 downwards.
CCACATTACTTTGTGAACTTTGAAAAGGAATTTCAAGAACACGTTGTAAATTATTTTGTTAGAGAATACGACTCGGGTCGAACCCCCCATCCCTGCCTAGCCTGCAATGACAAGATAAAATTTGATTTTCTTCTTAGAAGAGCCATGTTTTTAGAGGCTGATTACATCGCTACTGGTCATTATGCCAGGTTAGATAGATCGTCTTCTGGTGTGAAATTGCTAAGGGGAATTGATTCCGGGAAAGATCAATCCTATGTTTTATTCACTTTGAACCAGCCGGAACTACAAAAACTTCTCTTTCCAGTTGGGGAGTATACGAAGAAAGAGATTCGAGAATTAGCTTTGGATGGCGGGCTACCTGTTGCCGATAAGCCTGATAGTCAGGAGATATGCTTTATACCCTCCGGGAACTATCGAGAATTCTTACAAGAGCGAATAAAGGCCCGTCCAGGATCATTTGTTGATACGTCAGGAAAAGTATTAGGTGAACATCCAGGAATTCAATTCTTTACTGTTGGCCAACGAAGGCGACTCGGGCTTAAAAACAATGGGCTGGAGCCAAAATTTGTACTTAAAATAGATAATCAGACGAACGAAATAACACTAGGTGACGAAAGTGAACTTTATCGGAAAAGGTTCAGCTTCAAAAACCTTAGTTTGACTCATGAAAGTTATAGAACTGAAGCAATAGATGTTTTTGCCCGTATTCGATACAAGGCTGAAGAATCTCAAGCGACTGCAATTTTTAACGAAGACTCCGGAATTGTTGAATTTAAAGAACCCCAGAGAGCTATAACACCAGGTCAGCCCGTGGTTTTTTATAGAGGTGAAGAGCTATTAGGTGGGGGGATTATAGAAAACGTACTGGATGATGGGCCTAGGATTGAGCTATCTAAGATGTTATCGAGTGTGATTAAGGACGTGTTGATGGTTGAAACTTCTTTTAATGTAGAAATAGAACTTATTCTAAATGGATTTAGTTGTGTTGGGGGCGTGGACGAAGTCGGAAGAGGAGCCCTTGCAGGCCCAGTGACGGCTGCTGTGACTGCTTTTGCGCCTGATATTGATGAAGGGTTAGTTAGTGAGGTAACTGATAGCAAGCTTCTCACCCCCAAAAAAAGGGAGAAACTTTCAAACGAAATTAGGGAATTGGCGGTGGTGTGTTCAGTGGGGAGTTGTTCTGCTGAAGAAGTAGATGAATATGGGATTGTTGTTGCGACAAAAAAAGCCATGCTACGGGCTATAGCTGACTCTATAAGGCAACCCGATTTTCTTTTGGTGGATGCTCTAGACCTTACCGAGGCGAAAATTCCATTCCAGTCGATTATAAAAGGTGACCGAAAAAGTCGGTCAATAGCCGCTGCTTCTATAGTTGCTAAAGTTTCTAGAGACATGGAAATGAGCAATATTTCGAGTCTATATGATGGATATGGATTTGAGAGAAATAAAGGGTATGGCACCCGTGAACACATGATTGCGTTGTCTGAAAAAGGTCCGTCTCCTATCCATAGAAGAAGCTTTGCTCCAGTTTCCAAAGCAATGAAGTCGTAATAATAGCTGGTGATCTAGGAGGCATATAAGTTTACGATGCCCATTTATGAGTACCGCTGCAAAAGTTGCTGTTCGGATTTCGAAGTCTTGTATCGCTCATTTACAGAAAAACGTGAAACTAAATGTCCAGATTGTGACAATTATGATGTTCAGAGGAAGATTTCATTGTCGTCATTTAAGATGAACAGAAATGCATCATCGTCATCGGAAAAATTCTCAGATTCATCCGATATTGGCCGCAATGTGGAAGAAAAATTTAAATCTCATGGTGTAGAAATGCCCGACAGTGTAAGAAAAACGATAGATGATGCCCGAGGGGGCCAGATGCCCAAAGGGTTGGATATATAGATATGACAAGCTATGAAAATGTGTGTTCCTCGCTATTACAAGCTTTAGATGAATCTGATAATGCCGTGGATAAATTTGTGTTGCGGTTGAAAACAGATATGTTTGATTTGGGTAAATCTTTTCTGTCGGGGCCTTCTAAAATGAGACCCTTTCTAGAAGTTGCGGAGTGTGTGCTTTTTCAGCTTGAAACCGCCAGAAATTTGTCGAATCAAACCTCATGTGGCCTTATTGATTCCATTGAGGCAGAGATAAATATCAGAGTAAAAACAGTCTTAAGAAAAAGTATTAGTGGTATCTACACCATTATCGACCCCGACGCAGTTAATAATCGAAGTCTGATGGAAGTGACGAAGTCTGTGATAAGCGGCGGTGTCAGAGTCATTCAGTATAGAGATAAAGTTAACGATCGATCCGTTTTTTTGGAAAATGCCCAGTCCATCCAAGAAATTTGTGACGATGCTGAGGTAACGTTCGTTGTAAACGATGCAGCGGATATTGCCAATCTAGTTAGTGCCCCATTCCTTCATGTTGGGCAATCTGACCTGCCAGTTGAAAGCGCAAGTAAATTGCTAGGTCAGGCCCGAGGTATTGGGAGATCTAACAATGGACCAATTGAAGCTTCCGAATCGGAATATTCGGGGGCCGATTACCTGGCAGTGGGAGCTGTATATGCAACAAGTACGATGGGGAAGTCATCCAGAACACCTGTAGGACCCAAATTGGTGCAAAAATTGGTTCAAGAGACGGAATTGCCAGTTGTTGCTATCGGAGGCATCGGTGCTGAAAACTTGAATGAAGTCAGGTCTACTGGTGTTCAGTCAGTCTGTATCGTCAGTTCCATCACCATGGCGGTAGATCCTGAAGAGTCTGCCAGGTCACTGGTTGATATCTGGAACTCAGGTGGCTAGATAAGGCTTTTTTAAAAGCTCATTTGGCAATTAGCTCTTTTCTTTCACCTCTTTCGTATTGACGCTTTGGGACACATGAAGGAAAATTCATGCTTGTTTTACGAATAGAAATGCTGGCAGGCATTACTGAGGAGTTATAGATGGAAGATATACAAATTATTGCGGTGATTGCGTCGATTATCTCGCTTGCATTCGCTGCGTTGTTAACCTCCATGGTCCTTAAAAAGGACGGAGGAAATGACCAGATACGCTTTATTGGCGATGCAATACAAAAAGGGGCCATGGCATTCTTATCCCGTGAATACCGACTTTTGGCCGTATTTGTGGTGGTGATGGCAATAATAATAGGCGTGTTCATTGACATGGACGTGTTGGACAGAATAGACGGGAAAGATGATTCATCAGTACCGGGAACTGCTATAGCCTACTTAATTGGGGCAATTGGTTCTGGTTTGGCGGGATTCATCGGTATGAGTATCGCAGTTCGAGCAAATACGAGAACTACTGTTCAGGCAATGGAGGGATTGAACTCAGCCCTCAGGGTTGCTTTTAATAGCGGTGCCGTTATGGGAGTCTCTGTTGTTGGAATCGCCCTGCTCGGTGTAACGATGATGTTTGTGGCATTCACTGACGCCAGTGTCGTTGCCGGTTTCGGATTCGGTGCCTCTTCAATAGCCCTTTTTGCGAGGGTGGGAGGTGGTATATATACGAAGGCAGCTGATGTGGGCGCTGACTTAGTCGGCAAAGTGGAGCAAGGGATACCTGAAGATGACCCTCGCAACCCTGCAACAATAGCCGATAACGTAGGTGACAATGTCGGTGATGTGGCTGGGATGGGCGCAGACTTATTCGAATCTTATGTGGGTTCGATTATTGCTACTGTTGCTCTTGCTGCCGTCGGCGCAGGTGCTTTAAACAATGCTCTGCCGGATGAACTGATATTGTTCCCACTTCTTGTGGCTTCAATCGGAATCATAGCTTCAATAATTGGCACTTTTCTTGTTCGTACAGGAGAAGGTGCCGACATGGGTAGACTACTTTGGTCTTTAAGGACAGGTATTTTCGCCGCAGGTATATTGGTACTTGCAGGCACTGCAGGGGCAATAGTGGTTCTTGAGCTTCCATGGCAGCTGTTTTGGGTAGTTCTCGTTGGATTGGTAGCGGGACAGCTGATAGGAACAGCTTCTGAATATTACACTTCATATGAATACAGCCCTACGAAAAAATTGGCTGAACAGGCAGAGACTGGACCCGCTACTATTATGATTGGTGGTCTTGGTCTTGGCATGGTGAGTACGGTCATCCCAGGCCTTGTTGTAATTGTAGCTATGTGGCTTTCATTTGAACTTGCTGATGTTTACGGAGTGGCTCTGGCAGCGGTCGGTATGCTTTCAACACTGGGCATCACTCTCGCAACGGATGCATATGGTCCTGTGGCAGACAATGCTGGTGGTATCGCAGAACAAGCTGGATTGGATCCAGAGGTTAGGGAGAGAACAGACGCTTTGGACTCTCTTGGTAATACAACCGCAGCCACTGGAAAGGGTTTTGCAATCGGTTCTGCGGTTCTGACAGCACTTGCTCTTATGGCGGCATATGCCGCAGTTGTCGGTATAGAAGTATTTAATATCATGGACCCCAAGGTAATGATGGGTCTCATCATAGGCGCCATTATGCCGTTCCTCTTTGCTGCACTGACTATGCAGGCGGTAGGTAGAGCCGCATATGCAATGGTGCAGGAAGTACGTCGTCAATTCCGCGAAATTAGCGGCCTTCTCGAAGGTACTGCTGACCCGGATTATGCAAGAGCAGTTGATATAAGCACCCAGGGTGCGATGAAAGAGATGGTACTGCCGGGGATAATTTCTATAGCTGTACCAGTCTTAGTAGGCGCAGTGTTAGGTGCTGAAGCCCTCGGTGGGCTTCTTATAGGCTCCATTGCTACGGGATTCTTATTCGCAATAATGATGGCGAATGCCGGGGGAGCGTGGGATAACGCGAAGAAATATATCGAGGCCGGGAACTTAGGTGGGAAAGGTTCGGATGAACACTCAGCAGCAGTCGTGGGTGATACCGTTGGAGACCCATTTAAAGACACATCGGGCCCTGCCTTAAATATACTTTTGAAATTAATGTCTATCGTTGCTTTAGTATTCGGCCCGTTATTTGTCACTTTAGGATAACTAACGTAGATAGTTAGGAGGTAATTCATGCAAGCTAGTGCACAACATAGAGTTTTAGCAGATGCTATTCTCCCGGACTTAGGATCACAAACTAAGGTTGGAGGTTATATTAGAGATGCGGTATTAGTTGTAGGCTTTGCCATACTTATGGCACTCTGCGCACAAATCGTGATAAAGCTCCCGGGCACAGTGGTTCCCATCACTGGCCAAACTTTCGGGGCCTTGCTTGCGGGAGGAGCTCTTGGTAGCAGACGTGGCCCTATCAGCATGCTTATTTATATGTTGGTTGGGATCGTCGGTGTCGGTGTTTTTGCACCCAGTGGTGCTGACATTAAAGAGTTTGGTTCTTTACACCCGATTCTACCTTGGGCTGGTAGTACAGGTTTGGTCTGGTCTATGGCGAGCGGTGGATATATCGTTGGATTTATATTTGCTTCATATCTGATAGGAAAACTTTCTGAAAGAGGTTGGGATCGTAAGTCCAAAGTGATTCTTTCCATGGTCCTAGGGAATGTAGTTATTTATGTATTCGGTCTTCCATGGCTGATGATTAATCTTGGCGCTAGCCTGGAGAATACCCTTCTCTGGGGTTTGTGGCCATTTATTCCTGGTGACGCCCTAAAGCTCGTTTTGGCTTCCTTGGCATTACCTGGAGCATGGGCTTTGGTGGATAAAATTAAGAAATAATTCAGGTCCGTTACGTCATGTAACATGCTTAATAGGGCACCTTTCTGGGGTGCCCTATTTTTTTGCTTTAAAACTTCTTACCTTGTGCCTCGTTATATTCAAAGATTCGAGTATAATTTCAGTCTACTGTATCGCAGCAGTATTACTAGTGCCCAGGTGGCGGAATGGTAGACGCGGCGGACTTAAAATCCGCTTCTCGTAAGAGAGTGGGGGTTCGAGTCCCTTCCTGGGCACCACTTTTTCCTCCCCTACCCTGTTATTAGTGTTCACAAGACTGTTCACAAGTTGCTTGTATCGCTCCCTAACATCGGCATTCCAAGGACGCTTACCGTT
>CAYWYV010000022.1:454-17742 GCA_964462705.1 uncultured Dehalococcoidia bacterium | reverse complement strand
ATTTTAGTCAGTTAGTCATACACGCCAACCGGGCGCGTAGACTTTCATAGAGCAAAAAAGACTGAAGCAGTGAGCCCCTGCTAAGAAGAGGGGCCGTGCTTTCCCAATAACTCGTGGACTCGAGGATCAATCGTGTCAGGAATATCCCGACCAGAATCAAAGTAAGCTATCGCTAGATGAGCATCCCTATGAAGTTGCTCACTCTCCGGCATATCTTTGAAATCACTGTTCAGTTCCCCGAAAAGGGCATCTATATGCTCTTTCTTAAAACTAACATTACTAGGCATTAACTTGGTTGCCCCCTTGGCTATATTAGAGTCCTGCGTCGTAACCGGTCTTCTCAGTGATTATGGTTGTGAGTTCGTCAGCAAAGTCTTTTGCCTCTTCCGAGGATGCAGATCCCTTTTCATTCAATTTCTGCTTAAACTGATTGAATAACCACTCATCTTTTGTCCCATGGGGCATCTCGAAAAATTCTCTATCAAACGACGGTAATTCGCCAGAACCAAAATAACCCTTACCTCTTATCTCAAAGCCTTCAAGATTGTCTGTCCCCTTCCCAAGGACCTCACCAGTTTCCACAAAATGTTCCATAACAGCAGGAGCGCCGTACCTTTGAATCGGGCATACCAACATGCAAACACCACAACCCTCGTAGGTTGCCATTACTGGTCTGCATCGATCGTACATAAGTTTGTGTTTCTCAGCGCCTCTCCACCAGACTTTGTCTTTCACAAGAGCTCTTCCAGGGCATCTGTTAACACATACCTGACATTCCTCACAAAACTTATGAAAGCCATAATCAATAGGCTTGTCATAAGTAACTTCAGCATCGGTAGTAATTATAAAAATCCTAGACCGAGATCCAAAGTGGGGAGACAATAGTTGCCCGTTCGCTCCTAGCTGCCCAAGGCCAGCCTCAACAAACATAGGAATGTAGGGAGCACTGTTATCGTTAGGGCTATGAATCTGTGCTCGATAGCCTAAGTCACGTATAAAGTCGGCCAGATCTAAAGCAAGGCCTCCTTCCTCTTCATAAGTACCAAAATGAGCGAACTCAGCCTCCATGCTCGGGATGGTCTGCGTTTGCCAATAGTCCTGTTCTAAGGCCAAACAAATAGCATGCTCGTATTTGGCCCAGCCTTTCTTGCTTTTATATGTATAACGACGATCATACTTCGTGAACCCAACTTCCCCGAATCCCAGGTCACGTGCCTTTTCGCGAATATCGTCTGTCACATCCTTCCCAGAAACCGGGGCTCCAGACGGCTCCACACCACCAGATACAAAGGCCGCATCAACCAATGGTTTATTCACCTTGTCATGATGCTTCCTGTATTCATACATTTCACCTGTGTAAACCGTCCATGTCCATTCCCGGTCAGCAGCTTTTTCAATATTCTGACTTTCTAACGGATAGTTGCGACTATAAAAATCCACATCCTGTTTCCTCTGGGGAATACCAGGAACAGTAGCCAATTCATCTGCCACTGGTATGGTGACATCATTAAGACCTTTCTTTCGTCCAGGTCTGTTAACCACATGGTGAACGTGCTTTAAAGCCATCAAAATCCCTCCCAAATACACAGATATATATCGTTTTCCAAAATTTTGACTACAGTCAAGGGCTAGTCTAGGCACATACGAACCGTAAGTCAATAAGAGAAACTGATGAATGCATTATTCAGTAAAGTACATTACTGGTGCACTAATGAATCTAATACCTATCGCACTTTACCACTCCGACAAGTTCTGGCCACTTACCCGCCTGTAATATAGGCCGCTGATGTACTTCCAATATTTTAAGTCAGCATAAGCGAGGTGGTTAGATCTTAAAGTCTGATTCAAATAGTTGATAAGTAGATGCTTTCTATTGCAAACCAAACTGGTAATGAAAAGATATGTAGCGGTAGTATCATCCCGATAGATGCGGAAAATCTTGGACCTACCACCCTCAGGTAAAAATTCAATTACCACGACATGTCAGGTAGCTTGGATACTGTCCTCATTTAACAATTGAACAGAATATAAAGTGGCTAAAAGGCCCCTACATAACACTATTATGGATAGAAAAAGGGGTAGGAAACTTTCGCTCGCGCAGGTTAACTTATAAGACCGATTATGTAATAGGCCTCTTCCCGGGAATGCCTGGCCTACGAGGATACATTTCAGAAGTGGACTTCACTTTCGTTGCAACGACCAACCGACCCTCCATTCCTGATATTCTCGAAGAACAATTCACAATCTCGGTTATTTCCCCTCCCAGTTTCTGAACTGCAGATTTAGCATCGATTAATTCTTTATCAACGCTTCTACCTTTCATAGCGATCATGTTCCCACCTATTCTACAAAGAGGAAGAGAATATTCCGCTAGAACACTGAGTTTGGCGACTGCCCTGGAGACCACTAAATCAAATGATTCTCTGTATTCCTCAACATGTGCCTGTATCTCCACTCTTTCCGATAGGACGGTGACATCATTCAACGACAATACCCTACAGGCCTCATTCAAGAAAGCACACTTCTTGGCAGAGGCATCAAGCAAAGTGACCCTCAAATTAGGAAAAAGCAGTTTCAAAACTATTCCTGGCAACCCAGGACCAGTCCCAACATCGATAAGACTTGTGCCACCGATGTTGCATACGCTAGAGAACCGTTCAGACATTACCAAGGTGGCAGAATCTAGATAGTGCCTAGATACCGCCAAATCCCAAGCTGCTACTGACGTCAAATTCACTTTATCATTCCAAGACTCTAAGAGTTGATGGTATACCGCAAAGGCACTTATAACTTCGTCATCGTATGGAATCATAAGTTGATCCAACCCAGACTTAAGGGCTTCGTTTTTCAACTATTATTCACCGTACCTAAAATTTTGCCTAAGTATATTTCACGAAATCCCACAGTAACTAGACCTTTATACAGAATCCTCACCAAAGTGCCTTAAATTTCAAATATTATTTTTGGAAAAATTACTAACTTCAGTTTTAACCCAGCTATATTTTAGTCGTTGAGAGAGTAATATGACCTTTACCCTTTGTTTATAAACACAAATTAGAGCTCTGACAATTATTGGAATTATGGAAGTACGTTGTGTAATTTATTGAGAAATTTATGCCTAGCAAATGCTATTCTGCTGTGTCGGTTTGTGTTAGGGTTGTAGGCGCTTATAAGCAAGTAAAATGCATTACCAGTCAATACTCTGGGCAAGGAGGCAGTTTTTAGGCCATGTTCAGTACTAAAATGTTAGCAATTCTGGCCATTTTAATGGTTGCTGTGTTATCACCAGCAATGGTAGTAAACGCGGCTGAACCGCCCTCTGTGGGAACGGCGGCAATCGAGGACGACCAAGCTACCGGAGACTCGGTAGTAATATCTTTATCAGGAATAAGCTCCGGCACATATAGCGCAGAGCTAATATCTCCTAATGGGGTGGAGTCGCTCTCTCTCGGAAGTGGAGACGTCGTCATTTCCGTCGCCAACGGTGTTACACAGGACACGGGTACCTTGAGCATAACGTTTGGAAGTAGTTCAGACGGATATGACGGAAGTGATCTTTTATCAAAATATAGCAGGATAACTATATCTGGTCCTGACGGGATGGTTGCTTATAGTGATCACTTGCCAAGTGGGGCTACTGCAGCAATTAATTCTGCGATAGCTGACGGAAAGTCTCTTAGCAACGCGCTAGATACCGCTCTCGCGACAGCCAAAGAAGCACAGTCAGCATCCGATAAAACGACTATAGATTCAAAAATGGATTCAACTATCGTCAACGTAGCAGGCATTGTTGCCTTTGCAGATAGCATGGAAGCTAATGCTAATGCTGCGATCGCGGCGGCGCCCGACGAAGCAGGAATACGTGTCGAAGCTGCCAGGGTCTCTGAAATGGTAGGCAACATTAAAGGGTGGGTAAATACTGCAAGTACTACCGCCACCAACGATGTTAAAACTAATGACTCCGTAGCCGTACAAAAGCTATTTGTGGACCGCGTAGTTAATAACTTGGATGCCGCAAGAAATGGATTTGACGCAGACGGTAGTGGACTTATTGGAATTGGGTCAGTTGAGTTTCTCAAAAGCCGCTGTACGGTTAGTGCGGACACAGGATTTGTTGTATGTACAAAAGCGAAAGATGCCACGTACACAGGTCTAGGGGAAGGCGGATCAGCCCAGGCTTACTCGGCAGCTAGAGATATGGCTAACTTTGCCCTAACCGCAAGCCCTCTTCCTGCTCCAGAAGCCCCAGATGAGCCTGAAGTGGTAGAAGAAGTAGAAGTTGATGAACAGCACGTGTTGGGCCTCGGCCTTCCAAGTGTGGGTGAAAAAATCCTAGCCAATGTCATGAAGATATCCATGCTCGTAGGTGTGGCTTTGATGGGAATAGGCGGGCTCTTTCTTGTCAGGGGTAGATCGTAAAATACTGTCCCAAAACTAGAGTTTCCCTAAATAAAAGAGTCCTGCTTTTCGAGCAGGACTCTTTTATTTCTTAGGTCAATACAAATTATATATACACAGGGCGACGTCCCTATGAAATTTGGCTATATATATCTCATGCTCCTGCTCAGTGTATTCACTGTAAGTATTTGCATTGCTTGTTCCTCCGGTAAAGAAATCTTACCAATAACCGCTGTCACACCAGCTATTAGTCCTATCGATATACTTGAAGAATCTAGAAACGCCATGTCATCGGTAAAAAGTTATCGATTTGATCTATCACATCGAAATGGAAATGGGTCCCCAATAGACCAATCCTTAACTTTAGTGACTGCCGTAGGATCAGTAAATCGAGGTGAAGGTATTTCTCTGGAAAGCGAACTCCTCTTCGGAAATATCCCTGTGTCGGCAGGTGTTATTAAAACAAAAGAATCAATCTACCTGAGAGACCCACTTTCACAGAAATGGCGACTCATACCGGAAGACTCCAATCCATTCGAATTCTTAGATCCTGACAAGATAATCTCTTCTGTCCTTGACGGCATATATGGGCCTACTTTAGTTTCCTCAAAAGACGAATTTTTCAAAATTTCGGGACGAATAGCTCCATTATCACTAGACTATATTTTCCAGGAAACTGTAAACAAGGAAGTTGCTTTAACTGTTTGGATAAACCGAAAGTCTTTTGTAATTACCAGGGCTGAAATAGCGGGAAGAATTAGCGAAGTAGATCCGGATGAAATAATCAGGGTTATAAAAATAACTAGGTATGATGAGGTTCTGGATATAGCAACTCCAGAAATCAAATAACCATTGAAATTGTCACACAACAAAAGATCTCAGTACTTTGCCATGGTTGCAATCATAGCTGGCGTGTTCTTCGCCGCGGATGACCAAACAGTAGTAGTCACAATCATCCCCAGTATGATGGTCGATCTCAACGTGGGTGTGACCGAATTAAACCAAGTCTCGTGGACAATTACAGGGTACCTACTCGGATATGTTGCCGTGATGCCCGTCATGGGTAGGCTCTCCGACCTATTTGGCAGACGTAACATCTACATTGTTGGAATGCTAATTTTCATACTCGGATCAGTGGGAACCGCAATGACAGGATCAATGTACTGGCTCATAGACTCTGAAACCTTGCGAACTTCATATTTTAATGCTCCCTTGGATTCAATTGTCAGAGCAACAACTACAGTTGAATGGGTTGTAGTAACCAGAATAATTCAATCCATAGGTGCAGGAGCTTTAGTCCCTGTTTCGATAGCAATGGTTGTAGACATATATCCAGCTGGAAAAAGAGCTATAGCTATAGGGCTAATAGGCGCTGCGGCGGAGATGGGAGCAGTAGTAGGACCAATCTGGGGCGGATTGGTAACCAAGTTGTTGGACTGGCAATGGGTATTTTGGTTAAACGTGCCAATTGCTATTCTGGTTCTTGTGGGAATCTGTATGTCTTTTACCAGCACAGAAAGAGCCAAAGGACACATCGATTACGTTGGAGCAACGCTGATAGCAGGAGCACTTTGTCTGATTACGCTAGGATTTTCCTATATGGGGCAGTCTAGTGGTTACGTCTATATTTACCTTACATTGGGACTAGCTTGCTTAGTCGGCTATCCCTTCCTAGCAACGCGAATATCAAATCCGATTATTCCCTTAGTTCTCTTTAAGAATGTGGCATTTGTTGCATCTAACATAGTAAATATACTTTACGGAGCGAGCTTGATGATTGCGTTGGTAACGATTCCCCTAATGGCAAACACAATTTTAATGAAATCTCCGATGGAAGGGGGATTGATTCTCTCACGCCTTACGATAGCCATACCGATTGGAGCAGTACTTGGTGGTATCTTAATTAAGCATCTCGACCGCAGAATTCCATCAATAGCAGCTCTGGCAATTTGCGGTAGTGCCCTTCTACTAATGCAAACCTGGGACCAAAACATCAAAGACCCGCTGATGAGCATACACTTACTAATAGCTGGATTAGGTTTTGGATTAATCATAGCCCCCGTTACTCTTACGGCTGTTAACTCTGGAGGAGAAACAATGAGGGGCGCAACAGCCGGCATTATCACCACATCCAGATTTATCGGGATGACTTTGGGAATATCGGCTATAGCTGCATGGGGGTCAGGACGATTTCAAAATTTACTTCTAGGTGTAGAAGTTCCAATCTTAACCGCTGGGGAAACAACTACACAAATGTCTACACGTTTAGATGAGTTTCAAAGCACCATCACAGGGATTGGAGTATCTATATTCAGCGACTTTTATCAAACTGCCGGCATCATCTGCATCATGGCAATATTGCCATGTCTTTTTATGAAGAACGAGTCGGCTGGCTAGTTACTGAATCGACCGCCGTCCACATTTATTGCCTGACCAGTAATATTATGTGCCAGATCTGATACTAAAAAAGCACAGAGGTTACCAATGTCTTCAGGAGTCTGTTCTCTTTTCATAGGAATAGTGTCCTGAACAATTTTTTCAAAAAAATCTCTGCCATCTTGCTTGCTCACTGAGCCTTTAGAGATTAGAGTTCTCCTCTTCGCAATAGCCTCCCACATTGGTGTCCATAATAAACCTGGGCAAATGGCGTTTACATTTATGCCAAACTCTGCCAACTGTAGAGCACTGGATTGAGTCCAACTAATAACGGCGGCTTTAGTGGTGCTGTAGTGAGGAAGATCCGGGCTTCCTCGCCTACCTGCTATCGAAGCAATATTAACGATTTTCCCATAATTCATAAGTTTCATATGATCAGAAACGGCCTGTGTTACTCGAACTATAGCTCTCACATTTACTGAGTGTACTTGATCCCAATCGTCGTCATTGGGGATATCTCTTTCCCACCAATTGGACGCACCAACAATTCCAGCATTGTTAACTAAGATATCAATCTTTCCAAATGTATCTATGGCAAAAGAAACCATTCTTTCAACATCTCTTTGCTCCGTCACATCTGCCTTATAAGGGACATGATTACCTAGTAGTGCATCCGACACTTCTTGCACACCCTCAAAATTTCTGTCGACAAGTAGGGTTGAAACTCCCGCTATTGAAAGAACTTTCGCAATTCCCATTCCGATCCCACTGCCGCCGCCAGTAATAATTGCAGATTGTCCATGAAGTTCTATCATCAATAAATCCCCATTTCCCCGGAAAGTCGGTATAGATAAATCATATACATGAACCAAAATCCAAAGTAGCCATTTTGAGCAGTATTCCGCTAATTCAAAAACTCCCTCAAAGCTTTTTTGTCTGTACCAACAAAAAGGATACCGCGACCAGAAATTAACGGGCGCCGAATAAGCCTAGGTTCCTGCAGCATTAGATCAATAAGGTCATCATTCTTCAAGTGTTCACGATCGAAACCAAGTTTTTTAAATGACGGACTTCGGAAAGAAAAAAAATCTTCGGGACTTCTAGATCCAATTATGCCGACTAGCTCATCCCGGGAAAACACTTCTTTGAAAAAGTCTCTCTCCAAAAGATCGAATCCAGCCTGCGAGAGCTCCGCCCTCACTTTCTTGCATGTGCTTCAACGTCCCCACGTGTAATAAGTAATCTCGTCAACTTCCATTATTCTGAAACCCTAATCATATTTCCAATCCTAGCCACAACGTCCAGGTCCCTTATATCCTTAAGGGCAGATTGAACCGATCTTTCAGTCGCCCTGTGAGTCATTATAACTAGTTCAGCAATCCCCTGTTCAGGATCAAAGCCTTTCTGTATGAAAGAGGAGATACTTATCTTATTAAGTGCGAGCGCAGACCCAATTTGTGCCAAAACACCGGGCTCGTCTTTAGCTTCCAATCGAAAGTAATACTTAGTTTGGAGATCAGAAATAGATTGCACTTTTATTGACTCAGACAACCTCACAGGATCCAGATATGCAGCGTTACCGGCAACATTCCGCCCAATATTTATAATATCGGCCACAATGGCACTTGAAGTAGGCATCGAACCGGCACCTGGACCATGAAAGAGTACCCGTCCAGTAAGATCTGTCTCAATTTCAATGGCGTTCAGAACTCCATCCACTTTAGCAAGCATCTGATCTTTTTCTATTAGAGCAGGATGGACCCTCGCTTGAACCTCACCATTAATTCGCGAAGATATCGCCAACAACTTTATCGCATACCCTAGTTCATCAGCATATTGGAAATCTTTGGCACTTAGACTAGTAATCCCTTCGCAAAAAACATCAGAATCTTTTACCTGTGCACGAAATCCAAGTGTAGACAAGATAGCAAGTTTATATGCAGCGTCGATTCCCTCTACATCATTGGAAGGATCCGGTTCTGCATATCCAAGATCCTGAGCATCTTTCAACACTATCTTGTAATCAATCTGTTCGTAAGACATCCTTGTGAGAATGTAATTAGTCGTGCCATTGATGATCGCCTTGATACTAACAACCTCGTTTGCTACGAGATCCCGCATCAGCGGCGATACCACTGGCGTACCTCCAGCAACGCTGGCTTCGAATAGTACCCTTACATCCTTTCTTCGTGCAGCTGCAAATATATCTGGACCATGTTTGGCCATCACTTCCTTATTGGCTGTAACAACATGTTTCCCCGATTCGAGGGCCGCCAATATGAACTCAAGGGCAGGATGCTCCCCACCCATAACTTCTACCACGATGTCTATATCAGTTCGTTCAAGTATTTCATCAAAGTTATCTGAAAATAAATTCTGAGGAATTTCAAACGATCTCCGTTTAGATTTGTCTCTAACCAGGACGGATTTAAGACGAACATTTGCGCCAATCTGGCTCGCTAACGAATCAGATTTTTGTGAAAGAGCCCTCGCCACACCAGAGCCAACCACTCCCATACCTAACATGGCTATTCCAAGTGACTTAGTCAAGGTATATCTTAAAAACCACCCAATATTTGTTGGAAGGGATCCGGAGTAGGTTCTGGAATATCAATACTTATCTTCATTTGCTCAAATATCCACTCATATATATCCGAGTTAAACACAGCATATACATCGTGAGCCTTCCGTTGTTTATTGACCCATTCGACAAGCGCTTTATTCTTCAACTCATCTCTAACGCTTGGGGATAATTCCTTCCCTTTCTGCTTATCACTAATCATGAAGAAATAAAGTTCATTCTTGTTATCAACATTAGGAACCGGATCGCTCATTTCTCCCGGTTCTAAATCAAAGAATGAATACTCATAGTCTGGGATAACACCTCTTGCTATCCAACCTATCTCACCACCCCTACGAACCGTCTCAGGAATATCTTCAGAGAATTCTCTGACTATCTCAAAATACGCAGCCTGATAACTAGTAGGATCGTTAGCCCCTCTTATCGCGTCATCGAACTTGATATTCATAATATCAATTTCACCCTGCGCTGACATTACAAGGCGAAATAAATGAACCTGCTCAGCAATGAATGGGACTGCGTCTCCAACCGAGGTACGAACCTTCTCTCGAATCATACTCTTTCTTACCAACTCTCTGTGAGTTGGTTCGTCTATTTGCACAATATTTAAATATGTCGAATATCTTTCCTTCGTCTCGCGGCTTATTTGGTCTTTATTCTTTCCAAGAGATTCCTCTTCGCTCGGCCTCATCATAATATCGACGCGATTATCAATTTCATCATCTGACACCGTTATCCCCATCGATGGGGCACTCTGCTTAATAATCTCATTTTCAACTACAGTCTGAAGAGACTCAAAAATATTGGTGCTGGCATCAATGGACTCACCCCCAAACTCTGCGCCTCTCTGCTTTATTCTGACCAGTTCCACCAAATCACCACGGGTGTATTTCACGTCATTAACCCTAACTACAAGTTCTCTTGGTGGAAGAACAAATGCGACAACATAGCCAATAGCAAATACCGCCAATATCAAAAAAATGGCAACACCAACCGATCCCATCGCCAGTCTCTGTCTTCTTCGGAGACGGGGTTGTCTCATAGCCTGATGCCGTCTATCCAGATGATTTCTACTGGATTGACGACGTTCAGAAGATTTTCTTGTTGGATTAGAATCCGCCAATAAACTAACCGTGTAACCTAAATTCAGCTAACTCTTCGCATCTACATAAAAAAAGTCATCAGCAAACACATAATTAGGTCCAAGCGAAACTAACTATCTGCAGTAACAAACTTAATATGGCCTAATTTCGAGGCCTGAAATTGATAGCAAAAGTCCCTCTATGAGAAGAAGTAAACGGTAAAAGTGCAAGCTCACGTGCTTTTTTCACAGCCCTCGCAAGCGCCCGTTGGTGCCGAGAGCACACACCTGTTTTTCTCCTTGCTTCAATCATGAAACGGTCTGAAAGAAATCGCTTCAGTCTGTCTGTTTCTTTATAATCAATGTCTTCAATTTTATCCACGCAAAATTGGCATACTTTTCGCCTCGAAAAAAACTTCGGGCGAGACCTTCTTTGTTGAGGTCTTCCGGGCTGACTCGTATCTGTTGTCATTATTCCCCCCCATGGGTGAAATTTATTAAATTATTCTATTCTTATATCAATTATATTGGAAAAAAGTCTTGTAGCTGAAAACACACCATACATGCCACAGTCCCTCCGCAACAGATATGCGATTACAACATTTTACCAAGGTAAATCATCAAATTCTTCCCCATCCTGAGCGGAAACCTGCGAACCCTGGTCAGACTCTTGGCTTTGGCTTTGGCTGGGATATGCTTCGTTCATATTGCTGTTTGGACCAGAATTTCTACTATCCAAGAATCTCACTTCAGTTGCACGGATATCCAGAGAAGCCCGTGGATCTCCGTCATTAGAAAGATAAGCTCCACTGGTTAAAGTTCCTTCCACGTATACTTTACTTCCACGCTGCAGATATTGATTGCACGTTTCTCCCAATCTATTCCATGCGTTTACCCTGAACCACTCTGTCTCCTCCCTAGTCTCACCATCAGCTGTCCTGTAGCGCCTATTAGTAGCAACACTAAACGATGTGACAGCATTTCCGTTTGGGGTGTACCTCATTTCAGGATCAGATCCCAGATTGCCAATTACAAGAATTTTATTCATTGTCATAGCTATTTATCCTTATAAAAAGAAATTTGCTATCAGAGCCTGGAAACCATATGAAGAAGAACTTCTTCGTTTGCTTGTAATGTCCTGTCCAACTCGGTCACGGAAGAGGCATCAATCGATAGAAGTGCTCTTACGTAATTACCTTCTTGAAAATTCTTAATTGGATAAGAAAGCCGCCTTATGCCCCATGTCTCACTTTCGGTTACTTCACCGCCCTGATCGGAGACAAATCCCGTAATATTTTCCACGATGGTCTCAGCTTCCGCCTCGTTAACAACAGGGGTAAGTGCCAACACTAATTCATAATTTCTCTTACGTTCCGCCAAGGGGAAAGCTCCTTATGCTTACTATTCACCATTTTTACCACATTTGAGTATAGCACGCGACCAAACCCGCGACCAACGGAAACACGTCGAATCCAAATAAGCGTTTATGTGGATTAACGTGCTCTACCCTGGTCGACAGCTTGACACAGACATATACACAGCTAAGAATTAGCCGGTCTTCTATTTCACACTAAACAGAATATTATTTCCCATTAAAGAAGGATAAGAATGTCCATAATAACTGGAAGCCACTTGATCTCTAAATCTCTGAAAATGGAAGGAGTTGAAAATATCTTCACACTCGCAGGAGACCACGTCCTTCCAGCTCTTGATGTGATGAGCGATGAAGGATTCCACATTTATGACACAAGGCACGAACAGGCAGCGGTGCATATGGCCGACGCATGGGGCAGATTGACCGGTAAACTGGGTGTTGCCGTATATACAACCCCTGGATTCGCCAACGCGATACCCGGCTTGGCAAATGCGTTGCATTCTGAAAGCCCTCTACTATCAATAAGTGGATGTGCAGAGCTTGAGGAACTAGGCAGGGGAGCAATGCAAGAGATAGATCAAGTTGGTATGGCTGCGCCTACGACAAAGTACAGCCGAATGGTCACAGATCCAAAAAGAATTCCGGACTTCATTGCAGAAGCTGTACGTATTGCCTTCGATGGCCGACGAGGCCCAGTACATTTGACTATCCCTGTGGATGTTCAACAAATGGAAGTGGACGAAGATGACGTAACGTTTTACCATCCAGCCCAGTACAGGCCAAGCCAGTCTTCCACTGCATCCACCGCCCAAGTGAAAGAAGCTGTGGAGCTCATGAAACAGGCTGAGAGGCCTCTCATAGTTCTTGGTAGTGCAGGTTCCTACTCAGGTTCTGGCGTTGAATTAGAACACCTTATTGAAACAATTAAGTTCCCGTTAATGTCGGAGGGGGATGCGAGGGGATTGGTCGCAGATACTCACCCGTACAGCAGAGGATTCTTCGACAGCGGTCTCAATAAGGCGGCAAGAAGAATTGGGGAGACAGACCTTCTAATACTAATGGGGCGAAAGCAAGACCTAGTTGTCGGATACGCAATGGCGCCGGTGGTTCCCAAGGAAGCAAAAATAATTCAGATAGATCCTGATGGTTCGGTGATAGGAAGAAACAGAGGCGTCGACGTAGGAATAGTCGGGGACATTTCAGAAGTAGCGAAACAATTGGCCGATGAGGCGTCCAAATACAAATGGCCTCACCTAGAATGGCTCGATGTGCTCAAAAATGACCAAGAGAGTCAAACTCGGGATTTACAAGAAATCGCTTTAGAGGAGTCTCCAATGCACGCTGCCTACGTGCACCAGATCGTCGCCAGCCACCTCCAAGACGATGACATATTGGTGTTTGATGGCGGTGACTTCTGCCACTTTGGAAGGGCATATTACCAGTCCAATGTTGAAAATTCCTGGTGGTATTTGCCCACGCTTGGAATGCTTGGACAGGCTCTACCGACAGCAATGGCCGCTAAGATTGCATACCCTGACAGAAGAGTAATTATGTTTACTGGGGATGGAGCCTTCGGTTTCAATGGCCTTGAGTACGACACGGCCGTTCGCCACAATATCCCAATTGTCGGAATAATGGGAAATGATTCTGCATGGGGTATTGATCGCCAAATACAGCTAGGCGTCTTCGGAAAACCTGTCGCAACCGACCTACTTCCCTCAAGATATGATCAGATTGTTAAAGCCTTAGGAGGACATGGGGAGTTGGTTGAACATCCAGCAGAGCTCCCGGATGCACTTGAACGAGCTTTCAAATTGGAACGACCTGCACTTCTAAACATAAGAATCAAAAATGCAATAAGCCCGCGTGCAGAAGCTGCAGTCAATCGCTGGAAAAGCCACACTCCACAGCCAATGTAGTATCGTTCGGCAATAACCTGACCTAGTCAATACAACCAACACAAAAGCAAAACAATATGATGCTTTCATAATGTTAGACTGTTCCCAAACACACAGACTTGGAGACTCATATGGCATTCAAAGAACAGCCGAGCGTCTATCTAGTAACCCGCCCCTCCGTAGACTGGGAAAGTGTTGCTATATTTTTTCAAGATGAAGACGTACCACCTATACCAGACACAATAAGAGCCGGTGATGACGAATCTGCTGCTGTCGTAGAGATATCGGCCCGAATGTGCTACATGAGTTACGGTAGAGGACGACGAGACATAACAGACTTCATCAATAATCTCTTAAGTTCCAAAGACGGAAGTGTATTTGAGCACGTCAACTACGGTTTCGTGATAACGGGAGTATCCAGGAGCTTAACCCACGAACTAGTTCGTCATCGTGCGGGATTTGCCTATAGTCAAAGATCCCAGAGATACGTGGATGAAACAGAAGGTACTTTTGTGGTACCACCTGCCTTACTAAAAAATCGGAAGGGAGCCGAAACAGCCCGGGAAATCCTAGACGAAGCTTTGCAAAGTGCTTCCACCAGCTACAAGAAACTGGTCGAAGCACTTGAAGAATCACTTCCACGTAACCTATTTGAGCTTAACACCGATCGCAGAAAGGCAATCCGGCAGGCGGCACGTTCAGTATTACCTAATGCAACAGAGACGAAAATATTTGTAACTGCTAACGTCAGAGCGCTGCGTCATTTTTTTGAGATGAGAGGAGCAGTATACGCAGACTGGGAAATTAGATACCTTGCAATTGAAATGCTAAAAATCATGAGAGAAGAAGCTCCTCTTCTTTTTGGTGACTTTACGATCACTGACCTTCCTGATGGCACCCAGATAGCAGAGCCTCAATATTCCAAGGTTTAGATAACCAATTTAGTAGAATCTGCCTAAAAATAAACGTCACGTCTAACGACAGCATGTTTATATAACGATATTTAATATCCATATCGTAATCCAAGATTAATAACAGGAGAAGGTAATAATGAAGTGGGTAAGATATCAATCTGATGGCAAAACCTTTTACGGAATTCTTGAAGGAGACAGGATAAAGGAAGTTTACGGGTCCCCATTTGACTCCTACACGGAATCTGGAACACTTCACAATTACGGATCCATTGAATTATTACCTCCAGTTATTCCTCCTACGTTTTATGCAGCAGGAATTAACTACGAAAAACATGTCAGAGAGGCTGCGGCATTGCTAGGTACAGAGCCCAATATTCCTGATAAAGCAGATATCGGATACAGAGCCCCAAACGCTTTAATCGCCCATGAGCAACCGATCATAGTCCCAAAAGACGCAACTGAAAAAGTGCAATACGAAGCAGAATTGGTCGTCGTTATAGGTAAAGAAACAAAGAACATTAGTGAATCAAATGCTCTGGATTGTGTGCTTGGATACAGTGTTGGCAACGATGTAAGCGAACGAACATGGCAGGCTTCGGACAGAACAATGTGGCGTGCAAAAAACAGCGATACCTTCAAACCAATGGGCCCATGGATCGAAACAGATGCTAGCCTAGAGGACATGATCACAACTGTTAGGTTAAACAACCGAGAAGTTATTAAATTTGCAACAAACGATATGATCTTTGGGGTGCAAAAATATATCTCTGAAATAACGAAATATATAACTCTTTATCCCGGAGATGTTGTTTGGATGGGAACCGATGGATCGTCGGAAAACATGAAACCTGGCGACATATGTGAAATTGAGATAAGTGGCGTGGGAAAACTTAGAAACCCTATAACTTCTGAATAACGTTTTCCATGTAACAGCAGTGGGAGTTTGATATGACCAAAATAGAGTCTGTGTTAGGACCAATGGATACCTCAGATTTGGGATTTACGTTGTCACACGAACATGTGGTTGTCAGTTCGGCCGGCATACCCCAAATATATCCTGAATTCATTCGACGTGAAGAATCCATTCAGGAAGGTATCAGAGCGTTATCAGATGCTAAAAAGGAAGGTTTAAATTCGATAATAGATGTTTCCACGCTCGATTTAGGAAGAGATATCAGATTAATCGAACAGGTTTCTCGAGAGTCTGGAATAAACATAATTTGTGCCACTGGCACCTGGCGAGACATACCACGAGCATTTTGGAACGCAACTTCAGATAGCATTGCTTCTCTCTACCGACGTGAAATTGTAGAAGGTATTGAAGGGACTGGAATAAAAGCAGGCATTATAAAAGTAGCCAATGATGCTGGAGGAGTAACCAGAGAAGGTGAGATCATTCTAAGGGCCGCCGCCAGGGCTCAGAAATCAACTAAGGTACCTATATCAACCCACACATGGGCACCTGACAGAGTGGGCGAGCAGCAAGTTCGAATATTTGAGGACGAGGGAGTCGACCTCAATCGTGTCTACATTGGTCATAGCAATGACACGACCGACACATTCTATTTGGAATCTCTACTTGATAAAGGAGTTTGGATAGGGCTAGACAGATATCCAGGGGGAAGATCACCTGGCACACCAGACTGGGAGGAACGAACCCAAACAGCGATGAAACTTATTTCTGACGGCTACGGAAAACGTATTATGCTGGGACATGACTGGTCGGTAACCCTAAGTATTGACTCTAAAGAAGGTCAAGCCAGTAGAAAGCAATCCAACCCCGATGGGTATTTGTTCATTACGAGGAAAGTCCTTCCACGTCTTAAAGAACTGGGAGCATCACAGGAACATATCGATGACATTATGATAAATAATCCAAGAAGGTTTTTCGAAGGAAAAAAATAAATCTGAGTGAATTAAGTCGGGGCCCCGGGAAACCCGGAGCCCCTGTATGTGGAGGCGTTCCAAGGAACACCTACCTGGTCCGCCTCCTACTACTACTATCCAATGTTACCTACCTCCTTTTTAGAGACCCTCTGTTAGCTTTCTTCCTCCCTAGAGCCTTTCAGGCCCATTCACTGTCTCTTACGTCATATTATAACCATTAACCGAACGGAGACAGATAGTAATATTCAGACAGCTATAACAAGTATTTTGTACACCACTCCTACGGAGTCAAAAGGATCCTTCAATGATAGAAAATTTATCGGGAATAATTGTGTGGACAGACAACCTAGAGCGCCTAAAACAATTTTATGAACAAGCCCTTGGGCTGACTCCTCATTCAATTAGAGAAGACTTCATCGCGTATAAATGGAATAGTAAAAAAGAAGAAATACGATTCAGTATCGGTCTTCATTCAAGAGTTAATGGACAATCCAAAGACCCATTTCGAACTATGATAAATTTTAATGTAACCGATATTAATGAGGTTAGATCCAAATTGAAGGCTCATGGAACGAAGTTCATTAGGGAACCTGAATTAGAACACTGGGGGGGATTGGTAGCCACATTTGAGGACCCGGACGGCAACATTATCCAAATGCTGCAACAACCTGAAACCCGCCAAGTTTCTTAAATATCTTCTTCAAAGCCGCGCTTTCTCAAATTAACCGCATCTTTTAGGTAGACATTATTAATTTCTTTGGCGGATCTATCTGAGTTG
>CAYWYV010000022.1:0-435 GCA_964462705.1 uncultured Dehalococcoidia bacterium | reverse complement strand
CGAACACATCAAAGCAACATCCACCCAACCAATCTTTCTGGCGGCAACTGCAGGGAACTGTGCATTCAAGTCCTTAGTAGTGGTAAAAAACGCACTGATAACATCGTCCAATTCAAAGCTGTTTTCCTCCACTAGGGATTCCAACATTTCACGAGTAGCATCCACAATAGCATCTTTAGTATTTTCGTCTGCAGTAGTGGCTCCCCTTATAGCCCTAACTTTGCTCATCTTTCATACTCCTAAAAATTTTTGACTCAGCATAATACACATTTATCCTTGCCTTGTAAGACCTCTAACAAATTGGGAGGCCGTCTCCACCTCTTTGCCAAAATCCGCTCTACTCACAGCGTCTAAGAAAGCACTACCTACCACTGCTCCACTAGCAAATTGGCCAATCCTATCCACATCGGACTGACTAGATATACCGAATCCAAC
>CAYWYV010000021.1:9293-18312 GCA_964462705.1 uncultured Dehalococcoidia bacterium | reverse complement strand
TTTTTCGACAAATATTTAAAAGGTGAAACCGCAAAAGAACCTATCGACAAATCAGTCCGCATATTTGTTATGGGAACAAATGAATGGCGGGATGAAGAGAAATGGCCATTAGAGAGGGCTGTTGAAACAAAGTTTTATATGCATAGCCGCGGTGGAGCAAATTCTTTGCGTGGAGACGGGGTCTTAAGCCAAGATACCCCTGATAATGAACCCCCGGACTCTTATCACTACAACCCGCAGTTCCCAGTTCCAACTGCTGGTGGAGGGCTTTGTTGTGATGACGTATTCATGCAAAATGGTGTTTTCGACCAGAGGCCAATTGAACAAAGATCCGACGTTCTAGTTTATTCAACACCGCCCCTTGAAGAACCCTTAGAGGTAACAGGGCCCATTTCAGTCACTCTTTATGCTTCAACGACGGCCTTGGACACAGATTTCACGGCGAAACTTGTCGATGTTGATACCTCAGGATTTGCTCGAAACTTAACCGATGGAATTATAAGAGCTAGGTATCGTAAGCCACGACACCCCGCTTCTTTCATAACGCCTGGAGATATAGTCGAATATTCCATCGATTTGTGGTCTACAAGTAACGTTTTTCTTAAAGGACACCAAATAAGAATAGAAATCTCGAGCAGCAATTTCCCACGATTTGATAGGAACCTAAACACCGGAGGAGAAATCGGATCAGAACTAGCGTTTGTTTCAGCATTGCAGACAATACACCATTCCTCTGAGTTCAGATCACACGTAACCCTACCGATAGTTGAAAAGTAATTACCACTCGTCGATACACCACGGCTTGCGATCGGTGGAAAATAACCTGTCAATCAGGTCAAGGGAACCTGGTGTACCTTCATCTATTCTTCCTGATCGTGCCAGAAGACTAAAGCTCACGCCACCAAGATAAGCGGCTGCTACATCAGATGTTGATACTGTAATATCAGGCGACTTTCCGCTTAGTACACACTCACTCTCCTTCCCGTCTGTTGAGAGTGTGTAAACCCCATCGTTCCAGGGTAAAAAGTCGTCTTTTATACGAATAGTCAGCGATCCTTCGCTGGAAAACGACCTGTTTTCGAGTGCAGCTTTCACGTCCACCAGCCTTATCCAGGATCTATCTTCTGAACTACTTATTAACCTTCGTGGGTCAGCGAGCATCCACCGTAGTTCCTCATCGACTGGCCTATGCGCTGCTGTAATAGTATCTACCAAATCCATATCTAGACAGAATCTCCACAAGGCACTGTATGCTTCAAATGTTGAAGAAATAAGCTCCAATATATGAAGTACACGCCCATCAACCGTGTACCTCACATAACCAGTATTCTTCCCTGACTCCACATGTTTTACAAACCAACTCCGAGGATCCCCTCCTTTAAGACCAGGTTCTAGAAATCGAAACTTCCACCAATTATCCTCACGCCCTGTAGTCCCTACCCTATTTTTTATGGCCGACTGATATATATCGGGGAATATGGTTCTAGCCTCATCTTCCTCACAAAAAAACAATTGTCCTATAGGTTGGAACTCATGAGCATATGCTCCATGTTCCTTCATTATCGAAAGACTATCCTCAAATGATGACATCCCATACCCATACCTGCCATAAATAATACTTTCTGAAGCTTGAAGAACAGCTAGTGGCTCATTCCTAGAATATATATCCTCGAGCTGAAGCCTCATCATGCTTCTATTAATACCTCTCCTTCGATGAGTCGCCTGCACTGAAACAGATGCCACGGCGGCAATCGGAATTGAACCGCCTGGTATATTCATTAACATTGGATAACTCACGCAATTACCCACCATGTGGTCTCCATCAAAGGCTGACCACGCCCTGTCCGGTTCAAATATCAATCTATGAGCATTGAGATCCGTTTCCGTCCTATAACCGTTTTCTCCTCTTGCGTTGGTGATTTTCACTCTAGCAAATTCATCCCAGGTATTTTTTCTATATTCGATCACAATTGGTCACTCCATGCGTGTTAATAAAAAATCTTAATTACTGCAATATTAGATAGTAAATGAGTGAAGCTGCGTTAATCATTGAACAGAGAAATAGAGCTCCGGCCAGAGTCACAAACTGCTCAGTAAAGTTTTTAAACATATACTTTAGCGAAGAGGATGTTCGTTGAAACCTTATAAAATCTCTCGTAGCCATGACTGCGGCAAAAACCCAGGAGAGAAGTCCAATTACTGTCACGATATAATGACTAGATACTGAAATATTATCTGTTAAGCTAAACTGAGCATTTCCAGACAACCCAGCGTGCAAAAACACGATTGAGAAAAGGAGAGGGACTATTTTTAGTAGAGTATTAACAAATGTGACATCTTTGTAGAGTTTATCTTCTAGCTCTTTGTTCTTAAATACTCGCCCAGACATAATCCCTTTATTTCCACTACTTTAGCTTGATTGACACCATTTTCTTCGAAACATATTTCTGGGTCCCTCTATGGATAATACTCTGCTATCTTCTCGGTGTCGCTCAGTTAGGCGATGTGATCAGTAAACTAAGTGGTCTCAACATTAGAAACGTTGGCACCGGAAACCCTGGGGCCTCCAATATATTTTATGAGATAAGTCCTCTCGCGGGATTTACAGTATTTTTTCTGGATCTGTGCAAAGGGCTAGTAGTAACTTTGCCGTTGACCTTGGCCGATCAACCTTCATGGATTTCCAGTCTCTCTATTCTCAGCTTAATGGCCGGACATCAGATAAGATTTCCATTAAGAATAAGTGGAGGAACAGGTATGGCAGCCGGAATGGGTGCAGCCACAGGGCTTATACCCATAGGTGCCATCATAGCTATACCCCCAGCGGCCGCAATTCTTTTACTCACCAAAAGGCCGAGCTACACAGGAGTTTCAGCGTTTATCATAAGTGTACTAGCCGACTGGTTTATAAATACCAATCTTCTAAACTCCTCTACTATCTTACTGCTTTCAACAGCTATTCTGGTGAAGTTCAAGTTCCAATACCGAAAACTTTAAGTATTGAAACAACCAACATATTGAAACTATTTTTTGGTACCTCTAGTTGAAGCTGGTACCAGAGCTGATACGGAAACACTAAGAGATTCAGACAACTTTACTAGTGCTCCAAGAGTAAGGTTCTGTTTCCCATTTTCTACCAAACTGATATAGGCCCTATCAACTCCTGCGATATCTGCAAGTTGTCCTTGATTCATCCCTCTTGCCTTTCGCAAGTTTTGTATATTATTTCCTATCCCAATTAAAACCTGGTCCAATCCATCGAAGTCAGTCCCTATATTCAGATTTTTTTCCAGTAAACTTAACCCAGAGGATAAGTCTTGAGCCACTAACTGCCCACTATAATCATCTTCGCAAATACCTGAACCACCCAGAAGAATGACAGGATCCTTATCTAGATCACTCAGAGCCTTTATAGCCTCATGAACTCTCGCTGCCCTATCGTTAGATGTTGCGGTTAGTATGATGGCGTCGGGTGATGTTTCTTCCGAAAAACGTTTTAAGTCCCCTGCCGGCATAGAAGATCCCAAGTAGTGGACTATCCAACCATTAATCTCCAAAATGCTAGAAAAAAGTTTGGCCCCAAGAACATGATTTTCTTGTTCCACGCAAGCTACCAAAGCAGAAAAACCATTTATCGCTAGATGTGGAGTATTGTCAGACACTTTGTCTGTAAGTCCCATAACTATCTCACTCGCCCTGTGTTCATGAGCAATCGTTATCACACCATCATGCCAAAGCGACCCAATTTTATTCATAGCTTCCACGAAAACAGACTCGTAAATGTCCATAGCTGAAAATTTATTTAAATAAGCTTCTTGAACTACCAATTCGCTTTCAGTGGCATCTCCCGCAAGCAACGCATCGGTTAACTTAGCAACTAGATGGTTCGTCACAGCACATTTCTCCTAATTAGACAGACAAGTCGCGTGTAGCATCCCCAAGTCTCATACGAATCATATTTCTCCGGTAACCAAAAATTCTTATCAGTGATTTCTTTATAACCAAAAAATGTATCAGCCTACCTAAAGGGCCCCCTGGAACACTGTACCGAACTATATCTCTCATTATCGAGGTGTTCTCTGAGGTTGATTCGACAAAATGGCTATGTATCCATAGCTTGTATGGCCCATTTTTTTGAATATCTACAAATGACTCATGTGGACTCCATTCTAAAATACTGGTTCTCCATTTTATTGGGATAAACCATAGTCGAATCTCATAAGCAATCTCACACTCCTTTGAAACTGACGGAGGAATTTCGGTGATCTTAAAATTCAACCAAGAAGGAGTAGTTAACCCGAGATTCAGAGGAGATGAAAAAAAATTAAAGGCTTTTTTCTGATCTAAGTTTAATTCTACGGAAGTTTTCAACTCGTATTGGGCTTTACGCCCATATTCAAGATCCTCATCAGTCGAATCAGATTTACTAACTACAATTTCTTCGGGGTATATTTCATCTTTGAGAGCACATTTAAGGGAGTCATATTCGAACTTGAATCCAAATTTCAGCAGTTTCGACGGCAGTGCATTTTGACTATTTGTCAAAACTACCTCCCCCTCCCCAAAAACCAATTTCAAGACAAACCTAGGCACAGGAATGATAACAAGTGCATTAGTTAATGAAGCCAAGATTCTAGCAAATTCTTTCCCGCTAGAACTGTGGGGCGATGCAAGGTTAACAGGACCATTTAGTTCCTTATTATCTATACAGAATGATATAGCCCTGACAACATCAACAACATGTATCCATGGAACTCTTTGTTTGCCACTTCCCAAATAGCTTCCTATCCCGAGATCAAAACTTTGAATCAACTGCTGCAACATTCCACCCTCACGCCCTAAAACAATTCCAATTCTTATGTTGCAGACCCTAACTCCAAAATCTTTGGATCGGTCGGCGGCGGCTTCCCACTGTAAACATAGTTCGGATAAATAATCCTGACCAATATCGCTTTCCTCATCTACAGATATTGACCCACTGTTGCCATATATTCCAACTGCACTGGCCGAAATCAAAACTTTCGGCGGGTTCTTACAGACAGAGATAGCATCCGATATTAAATTAGTAACAGTCACACGACTTTCATAAAATTCAATCTTTTTTTTGTCTGTCCATCGTATTCCTGCTAACGGACGTCCCGCCAAATTTATTACTACATCAGTTTCTTCAAGATACTGTTTCAAATCTTCAGCATTTTTTATAGCCGAAATGAGCCCCACACCATCCCCAAGGATGTCAGTAGCCCTTTCGAGATTTCTCACCCATGCTGAAACCTCATGACCTTTCCCATGCAGGAAAGCAACAGTGATTTTGCCAATAAATCCTGTTGCTCCAACAACAAGAATTTTCATTTCCAATCTCCCCTCGATTTACAACTGGATCTTCTAGAACCAAAAGCCCAAATAACACCCACGAACATGAAGTATTCTCTCAGGGTAATAATTGTTTTTCCACCCATTCCCATGTATTATAGTACATGTAGCAATCAATTAATAGCTACAAAGGGTCATCATGAACACGCAAACTTTATTTATACTCTCAAATTTAGTCGGTGGAGTAGCTGTATTGGGGGGGGTCTCGGGGGTGGGCCGCCGCGGTGCCCCCCCCCCCCCCCCCCCCCCCCAGTCTCATTTCCTGAATATCGTGAGGCGCTTTGGGGCGGAGTTCAAGGCACTCTTCGTACTATACTCACAGTATCTAGGATAACTGAACCGGGTTGAAGTAACTCAAACGTTAAGATTATCGGTTGTAATATGACTATTTCCATTATAGGGGCCACTGGACATCTAGGACATGCCGTAGCAAGACGTATAAACGATCTTAAAATACCTCTACGCATAGTATGCAGAAATACATCAAACGTGGAATATTTCAAGAAAATTGGTCTAGACGTTGCGAGGGCCAATTTAGAAAATGTGGAAAGTCTGACGGAAGCGATATCTGGCTCTAAATACGTAATCCATCTTGCAAGCAAGATTTCGGTTATGCCATTAATGAGAAAAGAGTTGACTCGTACTAACGTTCAAGGAACAAGAAACGTTATACGAGCCTGTATGGAAACTGAAGTGGAGAAACTGATATATGTCAGTTCCATACAGGCTATATCTCCAGGATCTGGAGACAAACAAATTAACGAAAATTCTGAGATTGACCCTTATCTAACCCACGACGACTACGGATTCAGCAAAGCAAAAGCTACCGTAGACGTTTTGCAGGCAGCACACACAGGAAAACTTAGAACCACTGTACTGTGTCCTACTGGGATAATAGGTCCCCATGACCCTGGATCTTCACTAATCGGCAAATTCTTGAAAGGCCACATGAAATTCGGTACACAGGCATTTGTATCAGGAGCTTATGACTTTGTAGACGTACGCGATGTTTCCAATGCGATAATGGAGAGTACAGCTATGGGGGTGGATGGCCAGCATTATCTTCTATCGGGAAGTAAAGTCTCGGTCGAAACCTTCTTAAAATATATATGCGAGTTGACGGACAAAAGAATGCCGATAATTCGCGTCCCCAATTCGTTAGCCCTCATTGCAGGTCAAACAAACGGGTACATAAATAGATTTATCGGGCGAGAGACCTGGTTCACTGCAAGCTCACTTCGCACAATATGGGGCAACTCAGAGATTTCTTCCAGCTTGGCGAAAAAAGACCTTAACTTTCAATCCCGGCCTTGGCAGTCTTCGATTAGAGACCAGTTAAATGATCTGACTAAGAAATCTTCCTACTAGCGTTTCTAATACGGGCAAATCTATGCTGGCATTCTTTGTTACCACCTCACACGTTCATATTCAGAGAAATCATTATGTCCATAGGCTCCAAAGTTTGAATAGTCAAACCGCGACCCGTTGACCCAAAGAATATATGATCCATACAATGCAGCATATTACGGTGAAAAAATACCAACCCGAGCAACCAAGGTGTAAGCAGTAACATACTCAATACAGTAATTCCCTACCAGAAATTCATGACTGACAAAATATACAGAAAGCCGATACCAATTCCGACGCCAGAGTCCGACTTCTTTTGGGCCAAGGTCAGTCAACACGAATTATGGATACAACGTTGTATTGACTGTTTGAAACCCTTCTTCTATCCCAGAATGGTTTGTCCACATTGCCTATCAGACAAGATTGAATGGTTCGAGGTGAGTGGACGAGGATTTTTATATTCCTACATGATTAACCATCGCCCAGCGCCGGGTTTTGAAGCAGAAAGTCCCTACGCAATAGCCATCGTCCAGTTGGAAGAAGGTCCAAGAATGATGTCCAATATAGTGGGTATTGAAAATACCCCCGAAAATCTGATACTGGATATGCCATTAAGAGTCGTTTTTGAAGATATTACTCCAGCCATAACAATCCCGAAATGGCGCCCTGATTGAAACTATAAAATACGGTTAACGATAACGCCAAAATTCTAGAAATGGATATTGAAAATGGAGTCACTCAAGTATAAAGCTGCAATAGTCGGAGCTTCAGAAACCACTGAACTCGGCATTATTCCAGACAAAACTCCATTCCAACTTCATGTAGATGCATCCGTAAACGCCATCAAGGATTGTGGCATCGATAAGCAAGAGATAGACGGCATCGCCACAACTATGAATCCTGCCTCTCTCGCTCATTACCTCGGTATAACCCCCAAATGGATAGACAATACACAGGTAGGAGGAACATCTTTTCTGATACATGTAAGACATGCAGCTGCTGCGATTGCAAGCGGGCTCTGTGAAACAGTACTGGTATCGATGGCCGAAAGTGGAAGAAGCAGAGTAGGAGACGCCTCCCTTTCAACCATTTCTGAACCAACTCTAGAAGGTATGAAAGATAGTAGTTTCCCAGGGCAGTTTGAATCAATTTATGGCGTTTACGGGCCTACAACCCAATTTGGCTTGGGAGTATTACGATATATGAAGGAAACCGGTACCACCCACGAACAATTGGCCTCTGTTGCTGTTGCTCAACGCAAGTGGTCCAACAAAGTACCGAGAGCCATGTACAGTGATTTAATAACTGTTGACGACGTTCTTGAAAGCAGAATAATTTGTTACCCATTTCATCTTTTAGAATGCTGCCTGGTTACTGATGGGGGAGGAGCATTAATAATCACAAAAAGTGATAGAGCAACCAATTATGCCAAGAATCCGGTTTATATATTAGGAACAGGTGAGTCTGTTGAAACGCCAATAGTTAGCCAAATGTATGATATGACCTCCTCGACTGCCTTCAAAGTTTCCAGTAAGGAGGCCTTTGAAGAGGCCGATGTTAGTCACAGTGATATAGACCACTTGATGATTTATGATGCATTTGCCCATCTACCTATTTATGGTCTAGAAGATCTTGGATTCGTATCTAGGGGAGAAGCGGGCGCATTCATAGAACAAGGAAATACCTCTCCCGGCGGTGTTTTACCCATGAACACCAATGGAGGGGGACTCTCATATACTCATACGGGTATGTACGGGATGTTTGCAATTCAAGAATCTGTTAGACAGATAAGAGGTGAAGCTGCTCATCAGGTGCCTGACGTAGAATTATCTTTCTGCCAAGGAGTCGGGGGGATGTTTATGGCGGCAGGAAGCCTGATATTTACAAATTCCTCTCCACATTAGAAAGAAATTAAGAATATTAAGAGGCAACGTTGACCGAAATACTCTGTTACGCAAATAGTTACTTAGAAGAGTTTGACGCAGTAGTGACAGAGGTTACTGAGACCGGGATAGCCCTGGATCAAACGGCATTCTATCCAGGGGGAGGCGGGCAGCCATCTGATACGGGGTTCATCATCTGGGAAGACGGTAGTTCTCGAGTGCAAAAACTATCCAGAACAGGCGGACTGCTTATACATAAACTCGATGGCGAAATCCCAAGCATAGGCACAAGAATACATGGGGCCTTAGATTGGGATAGACGTTACCAGTTAATGAGGACTCACACAGCTCTACATATTCTTTGTGGTGTTGTCTGGAGAGATTATGGTGCTGTTGTAACAGGAGGGAACATGGAT
>CAYWYV010000021.1:0-9283 GCA_964462705.1 uncultured Dehalococcoidia bacterium | reverse complement strand
AACTGGGGGTAATATGACTCCGTTGTCAGCCAGGATGGATTTTGAATTGGAAAATATGTCCTCTGAATTTGCTGTGGAAATGGAAAAATTAATCAACAAAGAAGTCGAAGAGGCAAGAGAAATAATTGTTGACACACTTCCTAGAGATGAGGCATTTAAAATTCCGGATCTAATTCGTTTGAAGATTAACAAGTTACCTCCCACCATAGAGGAGGTTCGGACTGTCGACATAGTGGGGTTAGACCTTCAGGCAGATGGAGGAACACATGTTGCCAACACACGTGAAGTAGGTCCAATTCAAGTAGTGGGACATGAAAGCAAAGGCCGGATAAACAAAAGACTTAGAATTGAACTAAGCCCATAATTTTGCTCTACCAAATCTCTTAAAATTGCACCATCAAATAGAAATCTCCAAGACCCAACACTCCTAATAGATTCGTCTTTGAGCGAAGATACCTGTAATCAGTTTCAAATCAAAAGTCCCATATGGTCACTCTAGAGAACTTCTTCTGCAATTCTCTCTAATTCCAAAGCCATTTCTTCTTCCGTCTCCTTAAATTCTGGTCTTACTACGACTCTATTTGCCCCCGCATTCAGATAATCTTGTGCAGCGTTTCTATCAGGCGGCTGTCCATAAATAGTAATCGAGATGTCATTCGGGTTTCTGCCTCGATCTTTAGCGAGTGAATCCAATTCCCGTCTGCTCGTTTCCACATCTTTAGGAGTGACTCTGTTTGGCAACCACCCATCTCCAACCTCTACAATACGGCGCAAGACGTTTTTAGCCATACCACCAATTAATATTGGCGGATGAGGATTCTGAGCTGGCTTAGGAAACATTCTCACAGGGGGGAAATCGTAATATTTACCATGAAATTCGGCCTCATCCTTTGTCCAAAGCTCTTTTAATGCAAGAAGAGATTCTTTCGTCTGAGTCCACCTATGATCAAAGTCCCCTCCCATCAGTTCAGTCTCCTCTCTCAACCATCCTGTGCCTATTCCGAAAAGAAATCGGCCACCACTGAAAAGGTCTAAGGTAGATACTGTTTTCGCAAGAACCAAGGGATTCCTTTCAGGAACCAAAGTTATACCAGTAGCTAACTTAATTTTGGTGGTCGCTCCAGATGCCTGGGCTAGAGCAATAAATGGATCTGCAAAATGTGCATAGGTCCAAGGTATGACCCCATCCTCCGAACCTGGAAATCTACTGGTAGTATTCACGGGAAGCACAGGATGTTCCGCGTACCAAATCGATTCAAATCCTAAAAGTTCCGCCTTTGAGGCCATAAAGGAAGCGTTTACCTTATATGCGGGTAGTGGCGTAGAAATTCCAATAGTCATAATGATCTCCTTACCATGGAACAACCTGATTTCTGTTACGGATCATATTAAACTACCTAAACTAGTCAAGTGCACGTCAGATTGATGACAATAAAGCTTCCTACTTAGACATCTCTAAGAATTATTTTGTTCAACCTTTAATTCCAGTAAATGATTAGAGCACCTGAAATAGAAGTAAAGTCATGTTAACGAATCATTAAGGAGACCGACATGCTAGATATATTGATACACAACGGGACCATATTGGATGGAACTGGCAATCCTGGTTTCAAAGGGGCTGTTGGGATTACAGGGGACAAAATTTCACTCCACCGAGGTGATATATCTAATGTCGAAGCACAACGATACATAGATGCCGAAGGATACGTTGTGTCTCCTGGATTTGTAGATCTCCATTCACACGCGGGTCTAACCATTCTGGGGGCGCCACATCATGACCCTAAGATCCGCCAAGGCGTCACTACAGAACTGATCGGAATCGATGGGATTTCACATGCCCCTTTCAAAACACGGGAGGAACTAGAGCGATATATTTGGTTGGATTCAGGTCTAAACGGATACCCTCCGATGCCACCCGATTGGCTAACTGTGAGTGACCTTTTATCTAAGTACGAAAACACAGTCGCAGTCAACGTAGCCTACATACTCGGAAATTCTCCTGTGCGGATATGGAGTGTGGGATGGGAACAAAGACCTGCTACTCATGCCGAAATAGCGAACATGAGATCAGTTGTGAGAGAAGGCATGGAAGAAGGGGCTTATGGAATATCTACTGGGCTCGATTATCCACCCGGGGCGTACGCATCAACTAATGAATTAATAGAACTTTCTGAAGAAAGCGCCAAATTAGGGGGCTTTTACCATACCCACACGAGAGCTAGTTTAAAAGAAAAAGGAGTACTAGCTCCATGGGAAGAATCTATAGAAATAGGACATAAGTCTGGGATCCCCATTCATCTAACCCATTTCAGACAGGGCTACCAAGGGGATGGAAGTCATTTAGATTACTTGGCCTTGGTGGATAATGCTCGAGATAACGGTCTGGATGTCACTTTTGACTGTTATACATACCCATATTCTGGAACAACGATAACAATTGGTTTCCCTCATTGGGCAAAAGACGGAGGTCCGGAACGATTAATAGCTGCCCTTAAAGATCCTGACGATAGATCAAAAATGAAAAAAGAAATAACCATAGACAGACTGGAGAACAATTGGTTAACGAATTTTACTAAAGAAGCTAATAAAATTTATGACGGCTTGTTAATCACTGAGATAGCCAATCTCAGAAATCAGGATCCGGCTGACGCCCTTTTTGATTTACTACTGGATGAAAATCTTGGTTTATCTACGGTGGGACTTGGTACTAATCCTCAGACTTTACCTGCGTTCGTCTCGCATCCTGCAGGGATGGTAGCAAGCGACGCCATTTTATTTGGGGAATATCCAAATCCCAGAACTTATGGATGCTTTCCTGTCGTACTTGCTGAATTTGTAAGAGCTGAAAAACAGCTGAGACTTCCTGAAGCCATTAGAAAAATGACATCATTCCCAGCTCAACGTCTGGGGTTAAAAGATAGAGGTTTGATCAGAGACGGATATAAGGCTGATATAGTTTTATTCAATCCGGACACCGTAAAAGCACCTGCGACCAAGGAACATCCAAAGCAATACCCAATCGGCATCGACTACGTAATAGTAAATGGAAAACTCGTAATCGACGAAGGTAATAATACCGGGGTCACTCCTGGTAGAGCCTTACGACGGGGAAGAGACTAGTCGAATTGCGACGAACCTCTTGTTAGGTTTAAATTTTTCAACAAAGGAGATTCTTAACTAATTAACGGCCGATGTTGAACCCAGGGTCTTGCCTCCTCAAAAGCAGCGCTTACCGCAAGAACCGTCTCCTCATCTCCATGTCTTCCTTCGATATGTTGACCTTCTGGCATTCCATCTGTATCTAAACCACAGGGCACACTGGCTGCTGTATAACCAATGGTGTTTATGGGATGTGTAAAAGGTAAGAATCCCCATCCTGGGTTGGGATATGGCTTTTGGCCCCCAATAGTCTCTGGATAAGCATCGGTAGGAAATGCGGTGACTGCCATCGTGGGAGATAGAATAACGTCGAACTTATCAAATTCGTCCTCAAATAACTGAATCATCCTGTCTCTTTCTCCCACTGCCTTCACGTAGTCCACTCCAGTAGTTTTTGAACCGTGTTCGATCGCATATTTGGCGTACCAAGTAAGGGGATCTTCTTCGTCATCGAGCAAATGCCCCTGGGTAGCGTAAGCACCGGCAGCAAAAAGTGTGAACCATGTATCGAATGCTCCCTCCAACTTTAGGTCAGATTCCATTACTTCACATCCCAGTTCAGAAAATACGTTAGCTGCACTTTCAGTAATAGTTAGAACTTCACTGTCAACTGCCGCATATCCATAATCTGGACTCCATCCAATTTTTAAACCAGATATTCCTCTAGTGACAGACGCTAAAAAATCAGGCACCGAAGACCTCAGGGAACCTGGATCTCGCGAATCATATCCCGCAATTACCTGTAACAGTAGAGCAGAATCTTTTACCGTTCGGGTTAGTGGACCTTGTTGGCTAGTGTAATTCGCCAGTGGAGAAGCTGAGACTCCAGAAAAACTGGAGACTCTTCCCTGGGTAGGTTTTATGCCATAAATACCATTAAAACTAGCCGGTATCCTAATCGATCCTCCTCCATCCCCTCCCGTCGCAAGCGAGGTCAGACCTGCAACAACAGAGGCCCCTGCCCCGCCGCTAGATCCTCCAGAAGTTCTATTCACATCCCACGGGTTACGACAGGAATCGCCCAGTCGATTCTCATTAGCACCTAAAAGGCCAAATTCTGGCGAGTTGGTCTTACCTAGCATAATTGCCCCAGCCTCAAGAACACGTTCTACAACTGCACAATCCGCCTCAGGAATTCGATCCTTATAGGCTAAAGAACCGCCCGTTGTGCGAATCCCCTTTGTCATCTGGAGATCTTTGATCGAAATAGGGATACCATGAAGTGCCCCCAACTCATCTCCATTTAACACTTTATCTTCAGCAATTTGGGCTGCTCGCAGCGCTGTATCAGCAGTTACTGTCAAATATGAATTTAGATTTGAATCAAGTTTTTCAATCCGTTCGAGGTATAGTTTTGTTATCTCCACTGGAGATAACTCCTTTGATTTTATAAGTCCACCTATTACTGTTGCAGGTTCAAAAGCCAGGTTCTGATCTATCTCTGCCATTTTTTATCTCCATTTAAATATTTCAGCTATCGAAGTTTCTCCGTCAACCATCCGTTAGCGCTCCGTAGCTGCCTACGTGGTCAGCACTTACCATAAAATGCTGGGCTGCAGCATGCATGTCTCTAAAGCATTGCTGGAGTGGATTATCCATATTCAATGCGGATCCACCCGCGGCATGGAAACATGAGTCTACTATATCCAAAGATTCTCTCGTCACCCATGCACCCACCGCTCTAACTCTAAACTGTTCTGTCTCCGAAAGAACAGTTCTCGACTTAGCGACATCCCATGCCTGTTCAAATATGTTTTTTGAGAGAGCCTCAATGGACCGCATCTTTAGGTCGATATTGCCTAGCATCATTTGGAAATGAGGACTATCTCCAATCCGAGTTTGTCCGGGAACCCCTCTTGACTTGGATGAAGACAGAAATTTAATTTCTTGTAATGCCCTTTTTGCAGTCCCAATCGCAATCCCAGCATGCCCAAACACCACAAAAGCAGGTCTCTTAATTCTGTAAAGATCCCCTCCCCTCAATGGAAGGTCATCTCCTGACCAAGTAAGCTCAAAAGGGACATGTAGCTCTGAAACCGAATAATCGTTACTCCCACTTCCTCTCAAACCCGCTACATCCCAGTTATCGACTATTTGAACTTCCGATGTTCTGAATAACGCTCTTATTTCTGAGGGCTTACTTCCGGATAAGACTTTGGCTCCTGCTGTTACCCACTCTGAGCCTTTTATGCCGCTACCGTAAGGCCACCTACCCGTCACCACATATCCATCTTCAGAGGGATTTGCCTCTCCAAACGGCATTCCAACCCCAACGATCGGTGGATGAGATTTAGAAGATTCTTTGCCAAAAACTACGTCTATCCCATTGTCAGAAAGAAAAGCTCCGGCCGACCCAACATTTGTTGCACTCACCATTGTGCACCACGCAGCCGAGGTATCAATAGAAGCCAAAGCGGCCAATACTTCAAGCTGGGTAATAGGATCAGCCTCAGCTCCACCGAGCTCTGAAGGCAGCTTCAAAGAGAGAAGACCATTCTCATGAATAGCACCCCAGCTATCTGGATGTAAGTAGCAGTGTTCTTCACTGAATGGAACATTCCTAGCCACTGTATCCGCGACCGATGAGACAGCATCCAGCAAAGCTTCCCGCTTTTCAAATCGATCATCCGGCCATGTATTCAGCAATGTAAAACCTCGTGGCTAGGCAGGTATGCGAGATCTAGCCTGGTCTAACAATGACTCCTCTGCATCTTCAAGATTGACTGGGTCTGCACAGGGTTGAGGAACTGGGAATCCGGTCCGGTAATAAACCTCTATAGTGTTTCCCTCAGGGTCAAGGGCATACATGCCAAACGCATTACCATGACTGACCGTACGTTCTATACGGACCTCTTCATTTTTGAACACTGAGTGAAATTGTTTCAACTCCGAGAGCGTATTAACATAAAAAGAGATCTGTTGAACCATCTTGGATCCTTCCGGTACATCCCTTCCTTTCATCAAAACAAATTCATGATGTTCTTCTTCGGGATTAGATGACATGAAGACTATTCCCCTGTCCTCTGTTTCTTCATCCGTAATTTCGAGTCCCATTACACGTGAGTAAAAATCTCTCATCTTAAACAGATCATGCGTATATATCCCCACATGACCTAATCCTGCTACTGCTGGCATACATCACCTCCCAAAGCATTACTTCATAGAATCCTAATAATATGGCATGGGTCAAGACAGAACGCCAAATGGGACATACACCTAATACCCTATGGTCACAAAACACGACCTCATAATCTATAAATTAAAGTCCTTTATAACCCTAAATTTATATGGTTATTGACATGAGAAATCACGATGCCATAATGGTGTAAATACAGAGATGCAATAAATTGTATCTACTCATAGGATAATTCACCTGTATTTGTGATAGGAGGTTGGTATGACTGTGACGGCGGAAAGAGAATTATTGGCCCACCTTTTGAGGCGCGCAGGGTTCGGGGCAAGCAGTGACGATCTTGATGTTTTTAGCGAAATTGGTTACGAAGCCACAGTTGAAAAGCTGATAAATGTTGATTCGGAAACTGCGGTCGATGAATATTCGTTACTTAGACGCCATCCTATTACTGAAGTCCCCGGTGGTGCATCTGGACCCGGTCAGGCTAACTGGCTGTATTTCATGCTGAATACCCAGCGACCACTTCAAGAAAAAATGGCGCTTTTTTGGCATCATGTGTTTGCTACTGGAAACGCAAAAGTAGATAACTGCAACCATCTTTTGGATCAGATCGCCATGTTCCGTGAAGAGGGTATGGGCAATTATCGAAACCTTCTCGTTAACCTAGCCAGAGACCCGGCGATGATATTTTGGTTGGACAATAATGAAAACCACAAAAACGCTCCAAACGAGAATTGGGGACGTGAATTACTTGAGCTGTTTTCCCTTGGCGTGGGCAATTACACAGAAACCGATGTCTTTGAGTGTTCAAGAGCGTTTACTGGATGGACAATTGGCGCGAAGATGCCTAGGTACCCATACGGCCGACACCCCTGGAAATTCGAGTTTAGAGCAGAAGACCACGACTACACAGAGAAGACATTCCTTGGCCATACAGGAAATTTCGATGGTGAAGACATCATAGATATCATTCTCCAACAGGACGCATGTTCAAAATTCATAGCTCGACATCTCTACAACTTTTTTGTCGAAGATGAACCTCAAGTTCCCGCATGGAACATAGAAGCACCAAAAAACCCTGAGGCAGTGAACCAGTTAGCAAAAATACTCATTGACTCAGACTATGAGGTAAAGCCAGCATTAAGAGCTCTGTTTAACTCCAGCTTCTTCAAAGAATCCGCCTACAAAAGAGTTAAGAGCCCGGTGGAAGTAGTCGTTGGAACTCTGAGACTAGTAGAAGATGTTCTAGGACCCGACCCGCGATTAGAATCCACCGCCAAGGAACCAGGATATATGGGCCAAGATATATTAGACCCGCCTAGCGTGGAAGGCTGGCATACGGGCAAGGAGTGGATAAATAGTGGGGCACTTGTAAAAAGGGTTAACTTCGTGTCCGATCGACTCAGTGACACCGCCTTACCAGGAGTAAAAAAGATCATTTCCAAAATTGCAGACTGTGACGGCACCATGTCACCTGAAGAACTAGTGGAAAAATGTTTGGAGCAGATGGGACCGTTACCAGTAAAGGAAAAGACACGAGAAGAACTCGTCTCACATGCAAATGAACAGGGAAATATAACGTGGGATGAAAAATCCTACGAGCAATCTGCGGTGAGAGCCAGTGAAATGCTGGCATTAATCGCGTCAACCAGGGAGTATCAGTTCGGATAAACACAATAGACTGAACTGTAAGTAGAGGAGGCAAACATGGTAACGAAAGAAAAAGAACCCGTAATAGTTGTTTTGCAGTTGTCTGGTGGAAACGACTATTTCAATACGGTTATCCCGTACAACGATAGCAATTACTATGACAACAGAAGATCTTTGAGCATCCCAGAGGCTGAGATGCTCACGATTGACGCAGAGTATGCCCTACACCCATCGATGTCACCTATGAGAGACATCTATAAAAAAGGAAACATGGCCATCATCCACGGGATTGGATACGCCAATTCTCCAAGGTCTCACTTCCGATCTATGGATATTTGGCACACGGCGGAACCAGATAAAGTAGGCACGGAA
Source organism: uncultured Dehalococcoidia bacterium (assembly GCA_964462705.1). Taxonomy (GTDB): domain Bacteria; phylum Chloroflexota; class Dehalococcoidia; order Lucifugimonadales; family UBA826. Next base: position 969 of record CAYWYV010000021.1, on the reverse strand, counting down.
GGATGGCTCGGCAGAGCTATTCGTGAATTAGATCCAGAGAGTACAAATCCAGTTACAGCAGTCAATATTGGACAGGGTCTGCCTAGAGCACTAGTGACCCCTGGTGTTTCAGTCGCATCAGTAGCAGATTTATCAACATATGGACTATTAACAAGTGTGGAACAAGATGTAGTCAGAGAAAAAATGCTAACTCGCTTTTCTAACATGTATGGAGCTGCCCTGGGTTCGGGACCTGTTCTGGATTATCTAGGCCAAACTGGAATCGATGCATTGAATGGAGCCGACATTCTGAAGGTCGCGCCAGACAAATATGAATCCAACATTGAATATGCTGATAATTCCATAGCAAGAAATTTGAGAGATGTATCAACTATTCATAAAGCAAATTTAGGGACGAGAGTCTTCTATACGCAGCATGGAAGTTTTGACACTCATGCAGCCCAGACACCTACCCATGCTCAGTTATGGCAAGAAGTTTCCACAGCTATACAAGATTTTTGGGATGATCTGGAAGAAACAGGGCATGACGAAAATGTCGTGATGTTCCTATTTTCCGAATTTGGTAGGAGGGTTAGGGACAATGGGTCAGGAACAGACCATGGTGCAGCTGGAGTTTCGTTTGTAATCGGGCCGAGAGTGAACGGAGGAATGTACAGCCGCTACCCTGAAACCAGAGCTGAGGCTCTCGAACAGGGAGACTTAGTTCCTAATCAAGATTTCAGGGGTGTTTATACTACTTTGCTGGAGGATTGGCTGGAGGTTGAGGCCGCTCCCATAGTTAATGGAGCATTTTCCAGCGAGAAGTTCATTCAATCCTCTAATTAGAAAAACGCATCCTAGAGAATTTGCTCGGAGGCAAAGATGCTTACAACTACAGTCCAAGGCAGAACCTGGAATTTCAGTCATGCAATAGGAAGAAATGCAGCAGCAGGTAACGGATTTACCCAGCCTATGAGCATAGTCAGCTTT
>CAYWYV010000020.1:0-18479 GCA_964462705.1 uncultured Dehalococcoidia bacterium | reverse complement strand
ATCAAAGGGGAATATTAGTAAAAAGCATTGAACACGCCTTGGTGGATTTTCCGTCAATCCTGGAAAATAGGGAAATTTATTTATGTTGGCATGAGGGAGAGGATGAAATTCTTTACTGGCATGAGGTAGATGTAGGGTTCAGTGGTCGGCGCCCATTGTGAGATAGATTGTCGGGTGGAGACATGGAGGGTTGCAGGACAAAAATGCGACAAAATCGTGACGACAGATCCTTAGCATCAATAAATAGAGGATGTCCTCTAGCCTGCTGTGAATCCTCCGTCGATAGTTAACATATGACCGACGACGAAAGAAGCCTTATCAGAGGACAACCAGATAACGGCCTCCGCTATTTCTTCCGGTTGCCCGGGTCTGCCAAGCGGTTGAAAATCGTTTGCTTCGGCCTTCCAGTCGGGATTGCTGGTCCAAATTCGATCCATCAAAGGAGTTGCAATTAACCCTGGGCATACCGCGTTAATTCGAATTCCCCGATTGGCATAGGCTATTGCGTTCGCCTTCGTTAGGCCCGCTACTGCATGTTTACTGGCAACGTATATGGGTTGCTGGGGTATTCCATTCAATCCAGCAATTGAGGAGCTATTAACAATCGCCCCAGACCCTTGAAGCAGCATTTGATCGATTTCATACTTCATGCAAAGCCAAACGCTCTTCAGGTTAGTGTCTATGACCGATTGAAACGTAGACTCCTCGTAGCGAGTGGACGGATCCGTCAATTCCTTTTCCATGCCGGCGTTGTTGAAGGCATAGTCTAGGCCACCGTAAATGTTTATGGTTTGGCCAATCAGTGATTCTACTTCAGCGGGCTTTGTGACATCTGCTTTTAGGAAGGTAGACTCACCACCAAAATCATTGATCATTTGGACCGTTTCCGCTCCTCCGGCTTCATCAATGTCTGAAACTATGGTCTTTGCCCCCTCTTCGCCGAATGCCAATGCGGTGGCTCTTCCTATTCCCGATGATGCTCCGGTTACTAGAGCCGTTTTACCACTGAAACTCTTAGGCAAGGCTATTCTCCTATACGACTCTGCTTGTTGATTATGATGGGGTTACAATGTTTGATTGGAAGTTTCTATATTTGGCATTATAGAACGCCTGTGGGCTCAAATTGACCTCGCAACTAGCATAGGTTGCAGCTCTCTTTTAAGTATCGAAGCATGGCTGGAAGGGAACCATGTTCAGTGTTGATTTAAATAGGAGTCTCAACCTAGTAAGTATCCGTGATTCTTTCAGGTATGAGCCTAAAGATAGCCACATTTTCCGTGTCGTCAGGGTATTGGTTAGCAAAGCTAATACCTTCTTCGGAACCGTAGTACCGTATTGCCATCTCCAAGACAAAATCGTGAAGTGGAATGTTAAGTTCCTCCACTTTTCCCTGGATCATTATCGACCTGTAGGGAGGGTCCCTTTTATCAACGGATAGAGATGCATATGGGAAGCGAGTGAGGTTTTTCCATTTGGTGGTTTCTATACCCGTGAACATTGCTAGATATTCTCCATTCCACTTGTACCAGATAGGCGTCGTGTGTGGGATGCCCGAAGCGTCGACGGTACTGATCACAGCTATCTGAGTTTGACTCAGAAAGTTGTGGGTTTGCTTTGTGATTTCACTCACTGTTCACCATTTGTATTCAGATCACTTAGTTTTTACTTAAATTGGTGGTTCGGCCCTGTGCCTTCATGAAGACTGAAAATGAGGCATAACTTCTTTAGCAAAAAGACGCAGTTGATTCAAGAAGGCATCTCGAGGCATGCCCTCAGGCCAGTGGAGGATTACATGTTCCAAGCCAGGATATTTTCTTTCTATTTCTCTTAAATGCTCCACGAAATCTTCCGCCGGGCCACAGATCCAGGCTTTTTGCTCTACACCATCTTCAATCCTGGGGGTTCGAGCTGGGGCACCTGGTGTGCCCCAGACGCGACCCTCTTCGTCGGCGTATCGAACAAACCCAAAAGGGGAGAACCACTTGTATCTTTCATCGTGAAATGGACGTAAATTATTGACAGCCTCTTCCTGCGTCTCAGCAATATAGAACCCAAGACCAAGCGCGAGATGTTTCCCCAATGTTCCTCCGCGGCCATTCTCAACACATGCATCTCGGAATTTATGAAATATATCGTCCACGAGTTGGTCCCCTGTTAGAGCGACCACGCCATTAAAACCCTTACGGGCTGTGAATTCGATGCTGCTACCGCTTACTATGGGTTGCCAGGTCTCGACAGGCCTTTCCTTAGGCCTCGGGACCAACGTGATCTCTTTTAGGTCATATCCCCTGTAGGGGACTTCAGGAGGGATAGTGTAGTGATTACCTTTATGGCTGAATGATTCCTCGTTGAATGCCTTGAATATGACCTCTATTTGTTCTTCAAAAAGTTCCCGGTTAGCGTCATTATCTATAACCGGGGACCCAAAGGTTTCTACTTCCCTTGAGTGATATCCGCGGCCCACTCCAAAAATCATTCTCCCACCGGTTAAGATGTCCGCTGTAGCATAGTCTTCGGCTAACCGGAGTGGATGCCACATAGGCACTATGTTGAACCCACAACCAAATTTAAGAGTTTTTGTCTGGGCTGCCAAATGAGTACTTAATAAGATTATATTGGGGATGCATTCATATCCTTCCCGTTGGAAGTGATGCTCGGCCATCCATAGGGCATAGAAGTTCAGTTCATCCATGAGAACAGCGGCCTGCCGCGCTGTTTCAAAAGATTCAATCAATCTGTTATTTGGATACATTCTGTCGTTGGCTGGGGAACCAGAGAGTCCAACATCTTCTAACTCTATATTTCCGACATATAGGACCGAAAAGTTTTTGATCATGAAAATTACCCTACGATGCAGATCTCGTTTCGGGAACTCTATAACTGAACAGCTTTACAAGTAAAGGATTCGGTGGCGAATTTCCAGAGTTATTCGATCCGATATACTGGTCAGGTTGTAACTTGTACTTAGCACTCATTAAATAGATGTAGGAAAGGCTATATGTCGTGAAAACTAGAACTATTACCGGGACTCCTTCTGAGATACTTGTTGAACAGCTCGTTGCCTCTGGGGTCAAGTATGTTTTTTATAACTCGGGGTCAAGAGAGGCCCTTTTTTTCGACGCTCTTCATTCCAATCCAAATATTCATGGGATCTTGGCTTTGCATGAAGGCAATGTAACATCGATGGCCGGAGGCTACACTCAAGTTCATAACCAGCCGGCAGTGATGGTCGTACATTTAGGGGCGGGTCTCGCACAAGCCATGGGGCAATTTATTAATGTGGCCTTCGGGGGTTTGCCTGTCGTAGTCATAACTTTTGCTGGCGATACAGGGAGTTGGGTAGACAGAATTAACTTGGATTTTGACCATTCATTCGCTCCAACCTCTGTAGCAAGCCCTATGGTGAAAGCCAGCTGGACCGTCATCGATCCGCAAGGATTGCCCGCTGCGGTGGAACGGGCTTTAAAAGTGGCTCAGACTCCACCGTTTGGTCCGGTTCATCTAGCTGTGTATGACAGCATGCTGAGCAATAGACAAGTCACTACAGACATAATTGATGGTGCTGTATTGCCGTTAACTGCGGGTGCGGCATCAGATTCCTATCTCGGTTTGGTCTTAGATTATCTCGACCGATCTGATAGACCCCTGATTTATGCAGGAGACGGTGTTTGGAGAAATGGGGGAGAAGAGTTAGCTGGGGAACTTGCGACGCATTTTGGTGCCGCAGTATGCGGAACTAATGTCGACTACAGGGGGATATCTATAAAACATCCCCACCACCTCGGCGAGTTTGAAGGGGCTTGGTCTGATTACGATCCCGATTTGATTTTCTGTCTTGGTGTTAAACATCAGGGGACCGGTTACTCGACCGATCATGCCCCTTTCAGGCGACTAAGGGAAGGTGGAGGAAAGCTAATAGCTTTGGGATCATCCCAACCGTACATAACGAATTATCCCGGCCTGGATTTGGCCTTATTGGGAGATGAGAAAGATGCTTTGCAGCGATTATTGAAAAAGGCTGCAACGGATTTTCCAATGTCTACCTATACTGTGAAACGAGAAAATGCTCTCGAGGCTGGCAAAATACGTAGAGAAGCCCGTAGGAATGATATGTTGCCTGAGCCGGCTGAAGATCTTGTAAGACCTGGAGTACTGATTGATATTCTCGATAAAGAACTTGAGGCAATTGGCGGGGGAATCGTGACTAACGAAAATTCTACTGCATCCCAAGAGGCTATTCCTTCCGGTGTCGCTCCATATCTCAATACATACATTCGGCAAGCCGGTGGTTCTGAAGGATGGGGCGTTGGAGCAGCGATGGGGGCTAAATTAGCTTCAGGAGATGTGCCTGTAGTGGGATTTGTAGGTGATGGATCGCTCTATTACGCTGAATCAGGTCTCTGGACAGCAGTACACCACAACATACCTGTTTTATTTGTGATCACTAATAATGCTGCATATGGGATAGTCGCGGGATTTTTTGACAAGGCTGGTGGACAAATGAGTGATACCCGAAAGTTCGCCGGGGTCTCTTTAGAGGGAATAGAGCCTGTGCAGATTGCGAATGCTTTTGGAATGGACGGGGAAACTGTTAATGATGAGACGAAAGTGCTGGAGGCGATAAGACGGGGATTGTCGGTAGTTAACACAGAAGGCCGCCCATACTTATTAGACGTTCGCCTTCCTTCGGGCCTACCGGAAGGTGGAGTTGCAGCCAATCCGTTTCGAATGCGGTAATCAGAACCAAACGTGTCCTTACCCACGAAGATCTGAATTTATGTCCGCGATTTGCTTTTTGAGGAAGGTATAAGTGCTTAAGATATTTAATCCACCACTAGAAGTTGCCCTCACTGATACATTGGAAAGCCTGTGGAGTTCAGCCTTTGGTGAGGGATTCGTAACAGATGTGCCAAACTCCCTTTTAACAGAGAGAGAGCCGCTACCACACAAGGTCGATGTGTATGCCCACGAAATAGGGGAGAAACTTGTTTCAAGCGCGGTATTAATTGTGGGGGGATGTTCACCTCTATTGGGCGGTTTAGGTGAAGTTTCTACCGCACCATCATTCAGGGGATCTGGTTTAGCAACGGATCTTTGTCGCGAAGTAGTAAATGATTTTTTTGATTCATGTGGAAGGGCACTTTTTCTTGGGACAACAAATCCCGCCGCTGCGAGAATCTATTCAAAACTTGGTTGGAAATATATTCCATTCACCCAACTTATGGTCAATATGGGGCAAGGTAGTTCCTATAAGGAATTCATTGATGACTATTTTTCAACGGCTTCCCCAAAATTAATTAAGCGCGGCGAAATGTCATCAAGAATTCCAATGATTCCCCTGGCGATTGCTCATGCCGACTGGGTTTTGCTGGATATAAATATTGAGCTGCTTTCAACTCTGAAGGAGGAGCAAGAATCCTGTTTAGGTCTTTTTAGGCGATATGACCAGATAAGAGTGGACAACAACGGGGAGTATTTCACGCTAAAGGGGGACCATGACAGGTTACTAGGTATATCTACTGCCGTAGAGAAATATGAGGGACATTACTTGATAGATGGCTTTACGCATCCTAGCCACAAAGACTCTTTTATAGAATTACTTAAAACGGCTTTAAATTGGTGTGAGGCTAAAGGCTTGAAAAGCTGCACAATGGAAATAGCCGACGCGGATCAAGAGAAAGCCGAACTCGCGGGCGCATTAGGATTTAAACCTACGGGAGAGAAATCTGCATTCAAAGGAAAGTACATCTCTTATAACACCAGTATTTACACCATTGTTTAAATACCGACTCTTATACCGTAATCCTCAATTCCTAGGTATATTTTAAAGATTTTTTTCGACTGGAAAGCCAACTATACTTCCCCACTCTGTCCAGGAACCATCGTAGACTTTAACATTTGGAATATTCAATATGTGGGTTAGAGCGAACCATAATAAGGTGGCCCTATGGCTTAATCTGCAGTAGGTGACAACGTCATTGGAGACACCAGCTTTTATTCCAAGGGGCCTAATTTTTTCAAGGATTTTCTCGGGGGAAATAAATGTGTCGTCTTCATTGAGAAGGTCCCGGAAGAAAAGAGGCTGTGCCCCTGGAATTCGACCCAGTCGTTCTGCTCCATGATCAAATCCGCCAGGGGGACTTACTCGCTCTCCCATATATTCTTCCGGTGAACGTGCGTCTACCAAGATGCGTTTTGACTCTCTGAGGCCCTTAAGTACATCGTCACGACCTATTCTCATGGATAAATTCGTACGACTTTCAATTAGATCGCTTGGTTCATATTGAGGGATTAACGTCGACAGGGAACGTCCCTCCGCAATCCATTTGGTCTTTCCCCCATCGAGTATTGATACGTTGCTCAATCCCGCCATGGTTAACACCCATAGCCCATAAGTGCCGTATTGAATTGGATCTCCATAGAGGACTATTTTAGATCTCGGCGTCGTACCAATATCTCCTAGATAGCGTGCTATCTCACAAGGGGATGCAAACTCTCGATCGGAGGTGTGCCATAGCTTCTCTTTCCAGAACCAGAAAACCGCTTTTGGGATGTGACCTTTTGAATATGTATCACCTTCTTGGTCTCTGGAGATCTCTATGACCCTCAAATCTGGGTCTTCAATATTTTCCGCGAGCCATCTAGTAGTCACTAATTTGTCAGATTTTATATTCATAATTTAGTCTAGTTTTCCATTGGGATGAATTTGTAAATAAATCTATAAGTTTTGATATTAGAATAGTTTCATTTTCGACCAATAAGTTTTCAAGTATTTATGGAGAGATCGTTTACGAAGGGACTAATGCATTAAGGAAAATTCGCAGGATATCTTGATTATTTTGAAAGACATATTCGGTTTTCGTCAGCAGTTTAAAGTATTAATTGCTGCTTTCATATTACTTCTTTTTAATAGTGGTTTACGTTTTATCTTTGGCCTGATGTTAATTCCGATGGATGAAGAACTTTCTTGGGGCAGATCGGTTCTGAGTTTTGGGGTAACAACATTCATGGTTGTCGGTGCGCTTGCTCTGCCATTTTACGGGCGACTGTTCGACAGGTATGGCCACAGGACAATTCTGATTATATCCGTGATAATCGCTGTCGGCAGCCTAATTTTGATTTCAGGTGTATCAAAACCCTGGGAATTTATTCTCCTTTATGGATTGTTGTTCGCAGTAGGCCATGCAGGTTTCTCCACAGCCACCATTTCGGTAATGACAACTAGATGGTTCCCCACAAAAACTGGAATGGCAAATAGTGTCGCGATATCTGGTAACGGTGTTGGACAACTTTTAATGGTTGGATTGGCGGCATCTCTTATTGTTGAATATGGGTGGAGGCTTTCTTATCAATTTTTAGCGATAGGAACATTCCTAGTCTTAATTCCTCTGATCTTTCTCTTCGTGAGAACAGGGCAAGACCTGTCGGAGGTCGATAAAGAAAATGACCTCGACTCCAGAAATGTTCGCTCTGGGAAGTCATTTGCCAGTACAGTTTTATCAGGACAGTTCATTTATCTTTTTTTGATGTATGCGATTTGTGGATTTCAGGATTTCTTTGTAGCGACTCACGTGACCCCGTTTGCTATTGACAATAAAATGGATCCACAGTTGGCGGGCAACATGTTGGCGTTAATGGGAGTGGCGGCCCTGGGGGGCGTTGTTTTATCAGGCTATTTGTCCGATAGATTTACCCCCCGGGTACCCGCTATTTTTTGTTTTGGTCTTCGTGTCGTTCTTTTTGTCCCATTGGCATTTATCTCCAACCCCTGGCTTATTTTTATCCTGTTTCTTTTGTATGGATTCACTTTCCTAATAACCGCGCCACTCACAGTCGTGTTCGCAAGGCGTATTTTTGGGTTATCCTACTTTGGGACATTGGTGGGGACACTTCATATGATCCACCACATTACTGGAGGCCTAGGAGCTTTCGCTGGCGGTATTGTTTTTGACACTGCTGGAACATATGAATCTGTAATAATACTCATGATCGGTCTGTCAGTGGCTGGTCTAATTAGCGTATTTCTGTTGAAGGACAATCGGGCTTTCTAGCTTAATCTTTTATGGGAACGAAAACGGTCCTGTTGTACTTTCAATAGAAAACTCCTGGCATCTGTACCAGTGATTCAAGGAGAAAGCAAAGTTTGATTCACATTACTCTGATGTTTCACTCAATTTAAGGCTGCTGTCGATATATGTGGAATTTTAAAGTAAATAACTGGGTAGTTCTTGTTGTAATTTGTGCGGGAATGTTTATATCGGTCCTCGACAACTCTTCTATAAATATAGCGCTTCCCGAGATTGCTATTCAATTTCGTGCAGAGATACCCGAAGTGCAGTGGTTGGCGATCGGATTTGGGCTCGCCTCTGGAGCTTTAATATTACCTATGGGTCGTTTGTCAGATCTCGTTGGCAGAAAACGTATTTATTTGTCGGGATTTTTGGTCTCAGGATTTACCGCAATACTGACCAGTATGGCTCCGAGTCTGATATTAGCGATCATATTTAGGGCTTTGCAGGGGGTTGGCGGTGCAATGATTCAGGCCAATGCCATGGCGATATTGATTAGTTCTTTCCCTTCATCCAGACGTGGGTTCATAATAGGAATATTTATGACCACAGTTGGGATTGCCAGTGTGCTGGGCCCTGTTTTTGGTGGATTTATAGTCCAATATTTTAGTTGGCGGTGGTTATTATTTATCCCGTCTCCACTCAGCTTAACCGCATGTGCAGTGGGGTTCATGATTCTTCCTCATATGAAACCGATCACCTCGGATTCCTCGGTGTCATCTACATTTGATTGGAGAGGTTCGCTCTATTTTGCGGTTGCTCTCTGTTCGCTTATGCTGACAATAACCAATGGACATCGTTTGGGTTGGGTATCCCCTATCATAGTGGCCCTTCTTATAGCCTTTCTTTTTTTTGCTTTCCTATTTGTAGTCAGACAGGCCCGAACCGATTCTCCTTTGATTGCCTTGGAGTTGCTCGCTAGAAAATATTTTTCATTTGGATCACTAGCTAGTTTGTTCACCTTTATGACTGGGACTTCTGTATTTTTTATTATGCCTTTCTATCTGCAAGGTGTTCTCGACTATATGCCTGCAGAAGCTGGGTTTATGATTACACCGATGGCAGGATTCTTTGCGTTATCCGGACCGATAGCTGGCTATTTATCTGATCAAGTGGGTTGGAAGAAAGTGGAAATAATCGGACTCACTGCTACGGTAATTTCGCTATTTGGACTTTCGATAGTCAATTCAGAATCCTCTACGTATTTATTATTAATTCTCTTGGGTTTGATAGGTTTTGGAATGGGCTTTTTCTATTCCCCAAATTCGGCATCCGTCTTAAGTGTGGTAGAGAGAGAACGATATGGTGTGGGTACAGCATTTCTGCAATTAACGAGGAATTCTGCGTCAATTATTGGAATTTCTATAACGACCGCTCTTATCACGATCGTGATGGGGTCAATGGGTTACGAGCCAAGCCTTGATGCAATCTACAAATCGGGAGTTACTACTGGCCTAAAGGATGCATTTATGGCTGGATTAGCTCTTGCTTTAAGGGTCCAGGCTGCTCTGGTTCTTGTGGCTGTTCTACTTACGCTTACGAAGGGTGAGGAGCAGAAATTGCAAGAGATTGAAGAAGGTCCCGGAAAAATTTAGTAAGTTGATTAGCCTAGTTGTGTACAGTTATTACAAGTACCATATAATTCCAGGGAATGCGATTCTATAGAGATAGATCTGTACTTTTCAATTCTGGCCACCTCTGACTCTAGTGCAGCTTCCAATTCCTGATTCAATTCGATGTCGGTAATAGAACCACATTTTTTACAGAAAATATGATGATGGTGGTTATTCTCGTCGGAATTCAACTCTATGACCATAGTATTTTCTGGAGTAGCGAATTCAGTTATCAGATCAAAATCCCGAAGGTCACCTATCACCCTGTATAGGGTAGATTGTGCGAGGTTACCTTTTGATAATTTCAAAACCTGATCTATTGTCAGTGGACGATTCTCCTTTATTAGCAAATCTAAAACGACTAACCTCGGGTTAGTCATAGTTGCGTTTTTGGAGCTTAATAGATTTCTGGATTGATTTCGTAATGATGGCATTTTGTCATTATAGGCATGGTTTCAACGGTTGACAAAAATGGGAATGAGAATTACTCTCATATTGCATATAGATGAGAGTAATTCTTAAGTAAAATAGGGAGGTCTTGTTGAGCAAATATTTTGGTAGGCTATTTATAGTCTCATTAATAACAATTTTTGTCGTTATGGCATTAACTGCTTGCGCCAATAATGATGACGTCCCGGTTACACCAACAACAGAAACATCATTATCTGTACAACCTGTAGAAGCTAATACAGAGTTTGAAAAACTAACTGTCGTAGCCACTACTTCTATAGTGGCTGATTGGGTTCAACAAGTAGGGGGTGAAAGGGTGGTTGTCGAAACTATTGTTCCCCATGGAACCGACGCTCACTCATACCAAGTCACTCCTGAAGGAGTGAAGAAGATCTCTGACTCGGATTTCGTATTTGGCATCGGGGTTCAATATGAGTATAAATGGCTGGTTAAATTGCTCGAAAACTATCCGGATGATCGAGTTACGTTCCTCGGGGATCTAATTGATCCTATACCGTTTAAGGACGAGCATGAGGAAGACGAAGAACACGACGAGCATGAGGAAAACGAAGAACACGATGAGCATGAGGGACATGGCCAATTTGATCCCCATGTTTGGTTCGATCCCATCAGGGTTGCTTCCATCGCATTAATCATAGGCGCTGAACTAAAATTGATGGACCCTGAAGGAACTCAATACTATGACGACAGAGTTAAGGTTTACGTTAGCGACCTAGAGACGTTGAATTCCAAAATAATGAGTGAAATAGAACAGATTCCTATCCATGACCGGGTGATTCTCACATCTCATGAGTCGTTGGGATATTTGGAAGCTCGCTATGGATTCCGAGTGTTAACCGCGGTTCTTCCTGGTTTAGATGGTGATATTACTTCCACCGCGAAGGATTTGGTTCACGCTATAGAGTCGATAGAGGAAAATGACGTTACAGTAATTTTTACGGATGAGACTAGGAGCGCCAAGGCCGTAGATAGAGTTGCGGAGGAAACTGGTATAGAGGTAGTTTCAGGTCTTAAGGTGGAATCACTAAAAAATGGACAAACATATATAGAATTTATGGAAACCAACATAAATATTATTTTGTCCCACCTAAAAAAATAGGCCTGTTCTGGATAAAGCTATCTTCCTCAAAAGATAGCTTTATCCCCTAGAACATTTCTTATTAACAAACGTGCCTGCTGACTGTCCCGGATCTTCGAATCCATTTCATCTGTGGGTCCCCATACAGATAATAATTCTGCGGTCATTGCACTTAGGATAGTCTTAAAAGATGGATTTTGCGCTAGATTGTCATATTCACCAGGATCTGATGCTAGGTTGTACAGTTCTAGCTCAGGTTCCGGCGCATAGCTGTAACACAGCTTGTAATTCCCGCGCCTGATCATCGCAGCTGGGCGGTCTGTGCCATGAGCTAGGTGCTCGCTGAAGGCGAAATCATGTTCGGTCCAGCCATCATCACGTAGTGGGTTTAGCAGAGTCTCTCCATCAAGCTTCATAAGGGAACCTATTTCATTGGGGACTCCCGCTATGTCCATGATTGTCGCGGTTAGATCGACCAGGGAAACTGCACCAGAATAGCGTTTGTTTTCCGGTAAAACATTGGGCCAGCTTATCTGTAAAGGCACCCGAACAGATTGCTCATAAAAATTCATTTTCCGCCAGAGGCCATGCTCACCCAAAGATTCGCCATGATCAGACGTATAAATTATCACCGTGTTATCTAATAGATCTTGCTCTTCTAAAGTATCTATGAGACGCCCAATTTTGTTGTCCAAATAAGTAATTAATCCATAGTAAGCTGCTCTCGCCCGTCGGATCTCATCCTCAGTGTACCCGTCAAAGTTGAATGCTCTTCTGGTTCTCCTTGCAAAGTCTGGGAGATTGTCCAGATGCCCTGAGGGATTTTCGGGTAAATCTGCGTATTCGGGGTAATACATTGAGAAATATTCGTCTGGGACAATAAAAGGAAAATGTGGGGCAACGAATCCAACACACAAAGCCCAAGGAGTCTCCTTTCTTTCCGGAGATCGCAAGTAGCCCACGGCTTTGTCCTCTATTAGGTCATCTGCGTCGATCATTGGAGTTCTTCCGGGTCCGGCTTCTTTCACACTGCTCCAGGGCTGATCAGTGGTTGGTATCCCATCCTCCCAGAGGTATATGGGATGCATTCCGCCTGAGGACAATCCAACAAGCTCCGATCCTGCATCTTCCTCGATTGGATCTCCGTGAGGATCTAAAGAGAGCTGTTCGGCGAATCCGTGTAGCTTATCGGGTCCGATCAGATGCATTTTTCCTGATAATGTGCAGTCGTAACCTACCGAGCGTAATGCATAAGGCCACGTGAGAGAATCAGAAGGTAGTGGAGTTGCGTTATCCCATCCTTCGCAATTGGAAACATAGTTTCCTGTCATGAATGATGAACGTGATGGAACGCAAAGAGGTGCATTACAGTATGCTGAGTCAAAAGTTGTACCCGATAAAGCTAACCGATCCATATTCGGTGTCTGAACGAAGGGATGACCGTAGGGGCTGGACCACATTGGTCCATGTTCATCTGACATCACAATTAAGAAATTCGGCTGCGCCTCACGGTTCATTTCCCTGTCTCCTTTCTATTAAACAAATTATGGACGGATAAGGTTTTCTTTACGAGTTAAATAAAGGATTTGAGGATCCGAAGGCATCTATTATCGCTCCAGTAACAGCCGATGAATCTGAACTTATGAGGAAAGTACACAATTTGGCTATTTCAACAGGATCCATCATGGTTTTATCCGCAAACTCTTGTGGGCCAAAAGCTTCGATATATCCCTCTGTGAGTACACTACCTGGGCATATGCAGTTTACGTCTATTCCTGACTGTTTAACTTCGGCGGCAATGGACTCTGTAAAGCTGATCAAACCTGCCTTGGTGACCCTATAAGCACTTCGTCCGGCAGCACCTTTCCGACCGCCGATAGAAGAAATATTTATAATTTTCCCGTAGTTATTGGCAATCATAGCTGGGAGCACAAGTTTCGTTAATTTCATGGCGGCGATTAAGTTAACATTTATAACTTTTTCCCATTCAGATATGTCAAAATCGACGAGTGATAGACGTGGGTGGATGATGGCAGCGTTGTTGACAAGAATGTCTACGGATAGATCGTTAGTCTCCAGGTATTTATGTAGTTTATTTATTCCTTGATCAGTCCCGAGGTCCGCGGGGACAACGTGCGCTTCGACTCGGAATCCCTCGATTTCTTTTTTTACATTATGCAAGCGAGTTTCATCACGGCCTGTTGCGAGTATGTCCACCCCGGTTGCAGCTAAATCAATAGCAATGGCTTTTCCGATACCTCTGGAGGAGCCAGTTATCAATAGTCCTTACTTGTAAGTTAAGTTCGTCATATCTAACTGAGTTTATAGGCAAGTTGACTGCTATATATACGACTTTGTAGACAAAAAGAACGCGGCCTATAGAAATTCCGCAATGTGTTACATTTCAGTAAATTTAAACCGTCCAAGCCTGGGATGCAGTTACTACTTCTATTACTTAATACTTTGAAAGTGAGTTGAGCGTATGTCAATTTCCCCTTTCCAAATTGATATTGATAAGCCGATTTTGGAAGACTTAAGGAGCCGACTCCTGGCAACAAGGTGGCCTGATCAACTAGATGGTTCAGATTGGATCTATGGAACCAACGTCGATTATCTAAAGGAACTGGTCAATTATTGGATAAATGAATTTGATTGGTTCGCTCAGCAGGAAATGCTAAATAATTTTCAGCATTTCACGACAATCGTCGAAGGCCATGATGTCCATTTCATCAAGGAGGATGGGAAAGGTCCGAAGCCAATGCCTCTCGTAATAACTCATGGATGGCCTAGTACTATCTTAGAGATGTACAAAATTATACCAATGTTGGCAGATCCAGCATCATATGGGGGGTCTGAAAACGATTCGTTTGATGTTATTGCTCCTTCCTTGCCTGGCTACGGGTTTTCGGGAAAGCCATTAAAGGCAGGCATGGATGTTGAAGGGGTGGCTGCTCTCTGGACAACATTGATGACGGATAATCTCGGTTATCCTAAATTTGCTTCCCATGGTGGCGATATTGGCGCGGGAGTTACTTCACAACTGGGGAGAAACCATGCCGATAAATTGATCGGAATTCATTTAACTTCTGTCACTCGCCCCGATCCGTATTTAGGTGAGGGCTCCCGGCCTCTAACGTTGGCTGAGAAGGCGCATGTCGCCCAACGTCAGGATTGGCAGGACAATGAGGGCGGTTACGCCCATGTACATGGGACCAAACCTCAGACACTTTCTTATGGGCTGAACGACTCCCCTGCGGGATTGGCCGCTTGGATGGTTGAAAAATATCGCACATGGAGTGACTGTGCTGGTGATGTGGAGAAGCGTTTCAGCAAAAATGAACTCCTAACAAATATTACTATTTACTGGGCTACTCAAACTATAAATACTTCTGTGAGAATGTACTACGAGAATCGGCGTAACAACTGGGTTGTTGGTCCTAATGATAAGGTGCAAACTCCCACAGGCGTGGCAATTTTTCCATTTGACTTGTCTACTCCCCCTCGAGAATGGGCTGAAAGGTCATATGACATCAAGAGTTGGACAGAAATGCCTCAAGGCGGTCATTTTGCTGCAATGGAGGAACCAGAACTTTTAGTAGAAGACATTCGATCTTTTTTCAGACCGTTGAGATAAATAGAGGCTAATTCTCAGCTTCTTCTTCCCCGATGGCCGATTGGGTCACCTGTTTACGGTGATCCCTCCGTCTATAACGAGTTCGGACCCGGTAACATATCGAGATTCGTCGGAGGCAAGATAAAGGACTCCCAGGGACACGTCTCTTGCAGTAGCTATTATCCCAAGTGGAGTTTTATTGATCATAGATTGGCGACCGTCCCCTGTGCCAATAAGACCGTTCACCATTTCTGTATCAATCACACCTGGATGAACAGAATTACACCGGATTCTCTCAGGCCCATACTCAACCGCTATTGATTTGGATAATATCCTCACGAGCCCTTTACTAGAAGAATAAGCTGTGGAACCAGACCCGCTAAGGCCAGCAATGGAAGATATGTTCACAATGGATCCTCCACCTGCCGCTCTCATGGCCGGGACTACAGTTTTTGCGCCGAGAAAGACTCCCCGGGAATTCACATCCTGTACGGCGTCCCATTCGGAAGTTTCTGTCTCTTCGAGACCTTTCAAAAGCAATATCCCGGCGTTATTGACTAGGATATCGAGTTTTGAATGTTTGGTGATGGCCATTGATACAGCATTTTTCCAGTCTGATTCCCTTGTCACGTCTAGATGAAGGTAGGTAGCGCTTCCCCCCTCTTCCTCAATTTCAGATGCGACCTGCTGGCCTTGTTGATCTGTGATGTCGCCTAAGACAACGGAAGCTCCTTCGGCAGCAAAAAGTCGTGCCTCATCCGCTCCCTGTCCTCTAGCTGCCCCAGATATTAAAGCAACCTTTCCTTCCAATCTTCCCATTCCGATTCCTCCCGCTAATGATAATTTATGCCGACTCATATATTGGTGATGACTTGATCATACCTTTGATTTGCATCGTTATCCCTGAGACTAGGCCTCAAATTGTAGGTCTATTTCGATTGAAAGTAGGAATCTATTTAGTTCGCTGTTTATTTATTCGCTAAATTCAAAATATAATGAGCTAAAATCCTAAGGTTAGTGATACAAGGCTACATCGGGAGGGTATCTATGAGTGGTGAAGAAAAAAAACTTAAAGCACATTTAATGCGCAGAGCCGGATTCGGAGCCACTTCCGAAGAATTGGATCAACTTGATCAGTTTACCTATGATGAGCTTGTCGATTCTCTTTTGTATCCAGTGGACACTTCTTGGATGGGGGAACACATCGTTCGACGATTCCATCACGAGCAGTCTGGGATGATGAGTGGGTTTGGCCCTGGGGAATATTGGCTATACAGAATGGTCACCACGAATGCTCCACTTATTGAGAAAGTCACGCTTTTTTGGCATGGGCTTTTTGCCACGGGATACCCTAAAGTGGTTCATGGAAAGGTGTTGTCTAATCAAATTGACATGTTCAGAAGGAACGGGCTAGGCACTCTCGACAATTTGCTTGTTGAACTGTCTAAGGATCCAGCGATGATTGTCTGGCTAGACAATCAAGACAACCATACAGGTGCTATCAATGAAAATTACGGTAGGGAGCTTCTAGAATTATTTTCTATGGGTGTCGGAAATTACAGTGAAGATGACATTAAAGAGGCATCAAGGGCTTTTACGGGATGGACGATAGGAAATACGGAATATATGGTGCTGCGATCTGATCGTGATTCCGATATGCCATATGGGCGCATTGCATGGCACTTTGAATTTCAAGAGGATGATCACGACTCAGGTCAAAAAACTTTTCTTGGTGAAGAGGGGAGTTTTAACGGGGCAGACATAGTAGAGATTATTTGCCGGCAGGAAGCTACAGCCAAGTTTATATCTAGGCACCTGTACAGTTTTTTTGTCGAAGATGAAATTCCGGTTCCTTCTTGGAATAATGTTCCCCCTAAAGATCCCGAAGCGATCGACATACTGGTCAGAAGTTACTTTGAGAACAATCATTCGATAACCGAGATGCTGAGAACTCTGTTTACTTCTGATTTTTTTAAAGATAAGGCAGTTTGGTATAAGAGAATGAAGAGTCCGGCTGAACTTGTAGCTGGTGTCCTTCGTCTTTCTGGGCATCTAGATCGTCCAAGGCGGGACGTCATTGACCATGCAATGAAAATGACCTTCATGGGACAACACCTTAACAATCCCCCTACCGTTGAGGGTTGGCATGAAGGAGAGGAATGGATTGAGACTGGTTCCCTACTAGAGCGAGTAAATTTCGCTTCGGAACAATTGGGAAATGACAGATTTCCAGGGGTACATCAGATGATTGAACGTGTAATTAGCTCAGTTGGCTCAGGCGGGTCAATATCCGATAGGTGTTTGGATGCGATGGGATCCCTCGAAGTGGGATCCGACATCATGGAAGTTCTTAGATCTATTTCAGATAATTTGGACAACGGGGATCCGGCAACGGCCAGGCAAATTATCAGGTTAATTGCGTCTTCTCCCGAATTTCAGAAATGCTAAAAGCCAAATTATGGATTTGATAGTAGAGAGAAGAGATCATGGTTATTAATAGTAATAAAGGGAACATAACCTATCAAAGGACAATTGGAATGTCCGTTATGGAAGGTAAAGGATTTTACTATCCTGCTGATTCTGCCTTTGGTCCAGATGGGAGAATTTATGTTTTGAATCGGTCCTTGGAACTTGCAGGGCGTGGGAGAGGTATGAGGGTGGCTGTGTGTGATTCATCGGACAATTATCATGGAGAGTGGGGTTCTTTTGGTGATGGTCCCGGGCAATTTATGTGGCCCTCAGCAATATGCGTAACCTCAGACGGGCAGGTAATAATTGCTGATGAACACCTAAATAAAGTCATGGTTTTTACATCAGGAGGAGATTTTATTGAAGAGTGGGGTACTCTCGGATCAGGGGAAGGGTTTCTGGACACTCCCTCCGGGTTAGCCGTAAATAAGAAAAATGAACTATTTGTTTCTGATACCTATAACCATCGCCTTCAAGTGTTCTCAACGTCTGGACACTTCTTGAGGTCCTTTGGTCAAAATGAGGGGCTCGAAATGCCATGGAGATTAAGTATTGGGCCCGACGAAAATGTTTACGTTGCTGACTGGGGGAACGACCGGATCTGTGTATATACACAAGAAGGAACCTTTTTAAGGTCGTTTGGCGACTCTGGTTCGGGCGATGGGGCATTCAACAAACCTTGTGCTGTCGTGTCAAGCAAGAGTGGGAAAATTTTTGTCTGCGACTGGGGAAATGAACGTGTTCAAGTTTTTGATCAAGAGGGGAATTTTCTTGAATTAACCTTGGGTGAATCTGACCTTTCACCTTGGGCAGAGAATTTTCTGACTGTAAACGTGGAGGAAGGTAAAGCACGACTGAAGTCTAACTTGGATAAGACAAATATTCCGTTTGCAGACCCAACAGATAGGCATGAAGTCTCCTCGCACATAGAGAAACTTTTTTGGTCTCCTATGTCGGTTGCAATTGGCCCGGATGGGTTGCTCTATGTCACCGAAAGCAATCGCCATCGAATTCAAGTTTTTGAAATCGGTTAGTTTATTGGTGGCAAAGGCGTTCTAACTCCAAGTAAACATGAGAAGCTAACTAATACCCTAAGAGGTCTCTCTCTATTTTCTCAAGCTCCCCTCGAATGGATTCGGCACCTATGGGCGGCGAAATCTCTTTTA
>CAYWYV010000019.1:0-18536 GCA_964462705.1 uncultured Dehalococcoidia bacterium | reverse complement strand
TAAGGATTGATTTGCAAAGAGCCCGACAAGAGCTGGGCCATTTGACCCGACCAATTCTCTGTAATCAACCACAATTTTTTTTGCAGCCATTGGAGAGATCTGTCTTCTAACCCCACTAACAAACACAAATCCCAACATCTCAGCCCCGCAGGTACTTGCAAGAACTGAGTTCTCTAGATCGCGCAGTCCACATATCTTAAATTTAGTCAAGATTTAGACCCCAACTCTTTTAGCTGGCCTGAAGGATCAGAAGACTTAACGAGTGACTCCCCAACCAATATTGCACCAGCTCCCGATTCTATAACCCTGTCAACATCACTTCTATTTGAAATACCACTCTCACTAACTATTATGGTACCGGGAGGGACAAGGGGAGCGAGAGACTCGGTAGTTTTAAGAGTGGTTTCAAAGGTTTTTAGATCACGATTATTGATACCAATAATCTCTGCTCCGCAGTCTATGGCAACACGGAGTTCGATCTCATCATGGACCTCTACCAGGCACTGAATCCACAATGACGAAGCCAATTCCATAAATTCCTCAATTTGGCGAGGATTTAGCATCGATACGATCAAAAGTATTGCGTCAGCCCCAAACGCCCTTGCTTCATATATCTGGTAAGGATCAAAAATGAATTCCTTTCGCAAAACAGGAATCCCATAAGGATGAACAATGTCGCTTACGGACTTCATATCATCGATTGATCCATGAAAGTGATCTTCATTTGTTAAAACAGAAATCGCAGCTACATCACTCTCCGCATATTTGACTGCCAAATCAAGAATATCCAAATCGTCCCTAAACACCCCTTTTGAAGGTGATGCTTTTTTTATTTCCGCGATAATCCTCACAGAATCCCCCATCAACCTCCCAGCAAAGTTCAATGGGTATGGAGCATCAGATATTAAGTTCTCAATCTTTGAAATACTGTAGGTCTTCTTTCTGTCGAGTACCCGTTCTCTTTTAAGATCAATTATTTCTTTGAGAATATCTGGTATTTCAGGAGATGTCATAATTAACCAACTATTCCCTTTCAACCAAGAGAATTACTAAGTGAAACGTAAGAATCCAAACATGAGGCTGCTCTTCCAGATGATATTGACTTTCGGGCCAGATCAATTCCATTTTCTAAATCCTCAGCCACTCCACAAGACACTAAAGTCGCGGAAGAATTCAGCACAACAATATCTTGAGCAGCACCCACACTCCCATTAACAACATTCCTGATGATTTCTGCGCTTTCAGATGGATTTGAGGCCTGTATGTTCGTTATTGGGCTAATGCTCATCCCGAACTGATCTGGAGAAATTTTTGACTTCGTAATAAACCCATTTGCTAAAAACCAGATAGTTGATGGTCCAGATATAGTGATTTCGTCTAGTCCATCTTCCCCATGAACGACGATAGATTTCTGACTTCCTAGTCTGCCCAGTGTCCGTACCATTAACTCCCCAGTAGAAAAATCTGATACCCCCACCACCTGACACGGGGCTCCGGCAGGATTAGTAAGTGGTCCGAGGATATTGAACACAGTCCTTATACCGATTTCCCTTCTGGGAGAAGCTGCAAATCTCATAGAAGGGTGAAACTCCTGAGCGAACATGAATCCGAATCCTGTTTGCTCTATACACTTTTCGACCGACTCCGGAGATAACGCTATATTCGCACCGAGAGCTTCCAAGACATCTGCACTCCCTGTTTTACCCGACATAGCTCTGTTGCCATGCTTGGCAACATTTGCACCTGCGCCTGCAGCCACAAATGCAGCAGCGGTAGAAATATTAAAAGTCCCCGAACTATCTCCACCTGTCCCACAGGTATCAACTAAATATTCCGAAGTGTTAACACGAAGCGATTTTTCACGCATAACCGAAGCCATACCAGCCACTTCATCAACTGTTTCCCCTTTTAATCTAAGGGACGTGACAAAGGCTCCAAACTGGGCTGGAGTCGCCTCACCTTCCATTATTTGATTCATTGCCTGCGCAGACTCTTCAAAACTCAGCGTCGAACCGTCAACAAGTTTTTGAATCAATTCCTGAATCATTGGTTCCTCCTAGTATTCCTGGTTGAGAAAATTAGAAAGAATATCCTTTCCGGCATGAGTCATAATCGACTCGGGATGAAATTGTATTCCCTCCACCGGATAATTCTTGTGTCGTACCCCCATAATCAAACCATTTTCAGTCCACGCCGTAACTTCCAACTCTTCAGGAAGATCATCTCTGTAAATAGCAAGTGAATGGTACCGAATCGCTTCAAAGGGGCTAGGAATACCGGCAAACACACCTTTCCCATCGTGATAAATAAGGGAGGTTTTACCATGCATTATTTCACCCGCTCCTCCCACTGTACCTCCATATGTCTGGCCAACGCATTGATGTCCCAAACAAACTCCGAGAGTCGGAACTTTAGAACCGAATGTAGCAATTATGTCATTTGATATTCCCGCTTTATCCGGAGTGCAGGGACCTGGCGAAATCACTATTTTCTCTGGTTGTTTTTCTCTAATTTCATCCAAGGTTATCTGGTCATTACGAACTACTTCAACCTCAGCACCCAGCTCACAAAGATACTGGTACAGGTTGTAAGTGAAACTATCGTAATTATCTATCAGAAGGATCAAGATGAATTCTCCAATGTTGATTCTGCTACGTCTATTGCCCTCAAAACAGCACTAGCTTTATGAATTGTTTCATCGAACTCAACTCCTGGTACACTGTCATAAACAATACCTCCCCCTGCCTGCACATGAGCGACCCCATCCTTCATAACAAGAGTTCTGATAGTTATACAGGTATCCATGTTTCCTTTAAAATCAAAATAGCCGATTGCCCCCGCATATGGACCTCTTCGATCATTTTCCAGCTCTGCAATTATTTCCATTGCTCTTATCTTGGGTGCTCCGGAAACAGTCCCGGCAGGGAAACATGCCCTGAGAGCATCATAATTTGAAAATCCTTCTCTAAGTCTTCCCTCAACATGCGAGACTAAATGCATAACATGTGAGTATCTTTCCACCTCAAGAATTCCCGATGGCACCACTGTTCCTGGTTCACTCACCCTACCAATATCGTTTCTACCAAGGTCAAGTAACATTATGTGCTCCGCACGCTCTTTTTCATCTGTGCGTAGTTCCTGCTCTAGTCTATTATCTTCCTCTTCGTCATCAGAACGAGGCCGTGTACCTGCAATAGGATGTGTCGCAACAACTCCGTTCTCCACTTGCACCAGCATCTCTGGAGATGCTCCCACGATTTGAAATCCATCAAGATCAAGATAGTACATGTAGGGAGAAGGATTGATTGTCCTTAGTGACCTGTATATGTGAAATGGGTGAGCCGAAGATGGTCTTGAAAACCTCTGGGAAACGACTACTTGGATCACGTCACCTTCGACAACGTAATCCTTGGATTTATCTACCATTAATCTATGATGCTCAGGGCTCATATTAGACCCTACCTTATCGGAAGGATAATCTGAGGACCGTGGAATCGAAGCAGGATCTAGGGGCTGATTTAGTCTATCTACTACAGCATCGATTCTACCTACGGCCTCCTTGTATGCGCCTTCAACGTCTGTATCCAAGAGAGCATGACTTACAACCTGTATCTTATGGCGGACGTGATCGAATACTAAAAACGTCTTGGTAAGCATCATTATCGATTCTGGAACACTTAAAGGGTCCCTGTCAGGTGAGGGCAATTTTTCAAAATACCTCACAGCCTCATATGAAAGGTAACCCACTGCTCCCCCTCCGAATCTGGGGAGATTTTTAGTCTCTATCAACTTATATTGATTTAACATACTTTCGACAAGAGTTAATGGATCCACTTCACCATCTTTCTGCCCGGGACCTGTTTTAATAACTTCCTCAGGTTCTGTACCTATGAAGCTATACCTTGCTAAATGCTCTCCTCCTTCAACGCTTTCTAATAGAAATGAATAAGGCGGCCTAGCAACTTTAAGATAAGCTGATACTGGGGTCTCCAAATCAGCATCTATTTCCTTGTATATCGGAAGAAGATTCCCCTGACCTGACATCTGTTTTGCTTCTGGTAACGTTGGATAGTACATGCTTAATTCCTATAGAATCTCAATCAGGAAACTATAAGTCCCATTTTTTCCTTCATTTCTGCCAACTTCGGTAGTGCCACGGACTCTGCTTGTTCGGCCCCCACCTTAAGCAACCTGTCAAGTTCTCCTACATCAGACATAAGCTCCTGATATTTTTCCCTTATTGGAGCAAGTTCGTCGATGACCACTTCTGAAACCGCCTTTTTCAAATCTCCATACCCACGTGCATCCTCAAAATCTTTTTCCACTTCAATTTCCGATTTCCCAGTTATTACTTTATATATACCCAAGAGATTATTCACTCCTGATTTCTCGACATCATCAGAAAACCTAATTTCATTTCCAGAATCAGTGACTGCTCTCATGAACGAGCGCTGAATCTCGTCTGGCTCATCCAACATGCGAATGGCATGACCTCTGATATGAGAATGACTTTTGGACATCTTCACTGTCGGGTCATTGAGACCCATCACACGACCTCCTGTTTCAGGGATTACTGGTTCTGGTATTACAAAGGTATCCCCATAAATCCTATTAAACCTTGCAGCAATGTCTCTGGCCAACTCCACATGCTGCTTTTGATCCTCACCCACTGGCACTTCATCAGCGTCATATAGGATTATGTCTCCTGCCATAAGAACAGGATAGTCTAGTAGGCCTGTTGATACCCTCTCCTGACCCTGAGACTTGTCCTTAAATTGAGTCATACGCTCGAGCCATCCTATTGGTGTGACGCAATTTAATAACCAGCAAATTTCAGCATGCGCTGTCACATGACTCTGAACGAAAAGAGTACTCTTGTAGGGATCTATGCCAGAAGCGAACAATGTTGCAGCCAGCTCGCGAGTTTGAGCCCGCAAATCCTTGGGATCTGGTGTCACCGTTAACGCATGCAAGTCAACAACACAAAAGTAATTTGTCTTTTCAGTCTGTCTTTGAACCCATCCTTTAAAGGCGCCAAGATAGTTCCCCAATTGAGGATCGCCACTGGGCTGAACACCACTAAATACTATTTTCTTTTCTGTCACCTAGCTCTCCTAATTAAGTCTCTCACTCATATAAGACCATTTGGGGAAATAAAAATACCGCCCCTATTATCAAGGGGCGGTATTAACCGCGGTGCCACCCTAATTCCCTGAGGTCTATCACCCCAAGAGCACTCAATGAGATTTGTTCGGAAACCTCCAGGTATGATAACGGTGCCTATCCGTCCTTCTCACAAGCCTTACATAACGTAAAACTCACTTGAAGGAAGCTCTCAGGGTCCATTCATCCTCCGCGAATACACCGGCTCTCACCTTACCCGGCTCTCTGAGTATTCCCAAAAAGGTTACTACGTCCTGATCACAGCATATAAATACATATGAAATTTGTTAATAATGTGAATTATATCTCAGTTTGCAAGATGTTATCTTCCATGCCATACACTAAAAAAGAGAATTAATTCTAATCTTACTTCCTATAACTTACGTAACTGAGGGAAGATTCACTATTTGAAAGCTGGTATAACTTCCTTTCCAAACAATTCAATCGAACGCATAACTTTTTTATGCGGGACCTGATCGGATTGCATTATCAACAGTAGCTGATCCACCCCAATCTCTTGATGCCGTTTGGCAGATTCTATGCATCTATCTGGGTTACCAGCTACTATGACCCCCCTGTCTGCTAATAATTCCGCTGGCAATTCTCCTAACATGGCTCGAGAGGCTCCACCACCCCCTAAATCCTGTTCCCCTTCACCGAGGAATCTGGAGAAACTTGCTTCAAGATGATCCGGTACTCCTCCCCATGACTCCAACAGGTTTTCGTAAACATCCTGCCTATCTGCCGTATATGGGCGATTAGGTCCAAAAAACTCTTTGATCGCCTGCGCGCCTGTCTCGACTGCTTCAATATCATTGTCCCCACAATGGCCCAGTGTGAAATTAGCCCACTGATTATTTACAAATCCACCTACTGGTTTGGCATTTTTTATATTTTCCCTGTAGTTATCTATATGATCCTTCATTCCAGCAGGAGCTCCTGATCCAAAAGAAAGAACGCCAATACCCTTTTCCGCCGCCATTTCATAGCTGGTAGGCTGGGTACATGCCATCCAAATTGGGGGGTGTGGGTCCTGCTTAGGCTTGGGAAGGATTTCTCGTTCCGGTATGTCAAAGTGTTTGCCTTTCCATTCAAAAAGGCCCGGAGTTTGCCATATTTTAGGAACAATATTTAGTGACTCCTCCATGATGTCACGAGTATCACGTGGATCTATTCCCAAACCTAATTGCTCATATGGGCTACTTCTACCAACACCAAATTCCACTCTACCCCCTGATAAATGATCCACCATGGCTAGTCTCTCGGCAACCTGAACTGGATGATGATTGGGAAGTACTACCACTCCAAATCCGATTCTTATATTTTTTGTCAGACGGGACAGAGCAGAGATGATTACCTCTGGGGCAGACGATCCCGCAAATGTGGTTAGAAAATGATGCTCAACAAACCATAGATGATCAAATCCCATTTCGTCGGCAAGCTGGCATTGCTCAATCGTTTCGTTTATTAATGAAGTGTAATCCACTGTAAATTCGTCGTGTGGTCTCTGCATCTCGTAAAGCAAACCAAACTTCATGTGGGTCCTCCGTAGTCAGAAAATTTTAGGAATTCAGGGGACTGGTCTAAGCACGCAGCAGTCTAACATAATACTTTAATGACGATTTTAACTGCGATCAGAGTTATTATTGAAGCATTAAAAATCACAGTGATTAAAAAAGGTAAAAATATGAAAGTTCTGGTAATGGCCGCCGGTGCAGTCGGAGGATACTTCGGATCTGTTATAGCTGAAAAACACGACGTTGTTCTAATTGCTCGTAATGAACATTTAAAGGCAATTCAAGAAAAAGGACTCGAAGTCAAAAGCAAGACTTCAGGGAATTTCATATCTCAGGCAACTGCCGTATCCAAGCCTGAAGAAGGCTATGTGGCAGATATCGTACTTTACTGTGTGAAGGCCTACCATAACGAATCAGCTTGCGATGTTATAGCACCAGCCGTAGGACCAGAAACCACAGTTCTCACGCTACAAAACGGAATTGGTAGTGGAGATTTCTTATCAAATCGGTTCGGTGATGAAAGAATTCTTTTAGGTGCAGCCTATATCGAGGCATCCAGGGGAAACCCTGGCATCACTGAAGAGCACGGTGGAAGCTGCCGTATAGCTCTGGGAAACAAACTTGGAATTGGCACCCCGAGAACCACCATGGTAAGTGAACTATTAAAAAGTTCCAATATAGATCACGAAGTCTCAGAGAACATAATGTCTGCTCTATGGGAAAAATTGGTTTTCATTACAGCTCTGAGCGGAATGACGTGCCTTGCCAGGGCCAGATTCGAACAAGTGTTAGATAATCCACAAACATATGAACTCGCTATTCAAGTAATGTCAGAAACAAAAGCAGTGGCTGATGCAGAGGGGATCGGTTTGCCATCGGATATAGTGGATACAACAATGGATGACTTCATGTCTCACAAATCAGAACTCGTATCCTCCATGCATCAGGATTTACTTTCCGGCCGTCCGCTCGAGGTTAATGTCATCAACGGGGCGGTCAGTCAGATGGGAAAAACCCACAACGTCCCTACCCCCATAAACGACGTAATAACATCTTGCTTATCCTTGCCTAATGCTATGGCAACACAATCGGCAGAATAAAGAGGTAATAATGGAATATTTTTATAGCTCGCAAAATCTTCGAACTAGAGATCTTGCTCCTGGAGTAACTATCAAGACCATGTGGGGCGAGAATATTATGATGAGCCTTGTAGAGATGGATGCCAATTCAGAAGTGCCCTTGCATTCACACACCAACGAACAAGCTGGCATGGTCCTTGAAGGATCTTTTGAGTTCACTATCGGTGAGCAGAAAAAAGTCGTCTCTGCCGGTGAGTATTACGTCATCCCAGGAGGAGTTGAACACCAAGTTATTGTTGGTGACTCCGCAGCCAAAGCACTTGATATATTCAGTCCTCCGAGAGAAGACTACAAATAGTCCCACAATGGAAAAGGGGCGTCGATTAAACGCCCCTTTTACTACTTCAATACTTTAGCTATTTATGCTCCGTACCGAACGGCAGCATTTGGATCGCTATAATCAACGCCCTTGGAAGCCCAAAAAATCTTTGCGATCTCATCAACTGCATCAACTAATTGCTGAGCTGATTCTGAACTCACACCCTGCTTATTAGCACCAGCCAGTTTATTGGCATTCCAAAACAGTTCATGTAGATTAGGATAGTCTGCCAAATGCTCAGGCTTGAAATAGTCCGACAACAATATATTCAACTCATTCTTGACAGATTGTGCATGCTCTTCTTTTACAGCTACATACCTGGAAAAAGTGTTTACATCCTCACAGGAATCTAAAGCCTCGATTCTTACTGCCATCTTGAGAACAGTCTGGGCTCCTATTTTCGCTGTAATAGGATCATATATTCCACATGGAATATCGCAGTGAGCGCTAACATCCACAATATTTGCAAATTTCTTAATCGTAGTAACAATGCTCATATGGTTCCTTCCTTTTTAAACGTTTGTGCGAGACCTTTCTTCTTTCCGAAGATCAAAAATACTTTCCCTGAAAAGATACAGGAATTAGTGATCTCACTGCAAGACAGGCATCTTAATTTGCAAAACTGTGATTATTGATACTGGGTTAATATGAATACATGAGGCGAATAGCGAGAATCAAGAACCGTAGTATGGAACCCACTCTAAAAAATAAGGATCTTTTGATAACCAGTTCCGTTACAGAAGAGACTGAACTAGATAGAGGGCAGATTGTTATAGTAAAACTCGATCTTGACTCAGAAAAACTCTCAGTCAAGCGAATCATTGGACTCCAAAACGAACTTCTAGAAATCGATTCTGGACAGATTTATATTGACGGTGGCCCTTTATCTGAACCTTACATCGATAATTTGCCCAAATCCCGAAGCTTGGAACACCTTACATGCCAAATTCCTGACGGTCATGTATTTCTGCTTAGCGACTTTAGAAATTCCCATCATGTAGTTGATAGTCGAACACTTGGTCCTATATCCATTTCGAAAATAACGGATGTAGCCCGTTTGAGAATTTGGCCTCCATTAAAAATGTTCTAGCTTCGAAATCTCTCCCACTGTCATAAGGTGGAAGCAATTTCTTTCGCGTGATAACTGATAATAATGTCGGCACCCGCACGTTTAATGGAGGTGAGAATTTCGTCTCTAACTCTATCGCCTTCAATCCAGTCGTTAGCTGAGGCCGCTTTTACCATTGAATATTCCCCACTTACGTTATACGCGGCCAATGGAAGGTCAAATCTTTCCCGGGCAGTCCTGATCACATCCAAATAAGCAAGAGCAGGTTTAACCATAATAATGTCTGCTCCCTCCTCTATATCCTGTTGAATTTCCAGCATAGCCTGGCGCACATTAGCCGGATCAGCCTGGTAACTGGATCGGTTTCCAAACTGAGGAGCGGACTGTGCCGCCACCCTAAAAGGTCCATAAAACCCAGAGGCATATTTGCTCGAATAACCCATTATCACAGTATCTTTTTTGCCCGCCGAGTCGAGGGCAGAACGAATAGCCCCTACTTGCCCATCCATCATTGCCGACGGCGCGACCACGTCGGCACCATTCTCAGCATGCGATTCAGCCATTTGCTGCAAAATAGTTAGGGTTGCATCGTTGTCGATATTGGATCCTTCTATGACCCCACAGTGGCCGTGGTCTGTATAGTCGCATAAACATACATCCGTCATCACAATGAGATCAGGGTCCACCGACTTTATTTCTCGAATGGCTACTTGTATGACTCCATTGGAATCGGTCCCACCTGAACCTCTAGCATCCTTAATCACTGGAATTCCAAATAACAGCACCGACTGTATTCCGAGTGATCTAATTTCTCTAATTTCCGCAGCAAGCATGTCTACAGAAAATTGAAATATTCCTGGCATGGGCTCTATCGGAATCTTTTTGCCCTGGCCATGTATGACGAAGATCGGATACACAAAATCCTCTACTGACCATCTGGTTTCTGAGGTCAGAGAAAGCATTTCACTACTCTGTCTCAGACGTCGAAGACGCGAATGTGGAAAAGCCATTTCACCACCTTAGTTAGAATAAAAAATAGTGATAGCAGACACCAGTCCGTTGATTGTATGTTCCTCAGCAACTATGTCAGGTTTCATGGCCATCTCACTGGCAGTTTTAGCAGTCACAGGACCAATACATGCTATAGAAACACCAGATGGAATTCCAGACTCCAACATCGCATCAAGATTTGCCACTGTCGATGAGCTTGTGAAGGTCACCATATCCAGACTTTCATTCAAAAGCCGCCCAGCTCTTTTAACAGACTGTTCTGGCATAACCGTCTTATATGCATCCACCCTATGGACGGTCCATCCCAATTTTTCCAATCCCATCTTTATGGTTTCAGGAGCTATCTCTGGCGAAGGTAATAATATTTTTTGGAGCGACGATGAGGGATGGGGAAAGTTTGCAACGAGAGAGTCAGATATCGCCCTTGGTGGTATGAAGTCAGGTGAAATACCCTCAAGCCCAAGAGCTCGGCAAGTGGCTGGGCCGATGGCTCCAATCTTAACTTTTGAGAAATGTCGAGAATCCAACCCCATCTGACTTAATCGGGAATAGACTGCATTCACAGCGTTTACACTGGAAAATATAACCCATTTGTAGTCACTAATATTAGTGATGGCCATATCCAGATGTTCATAGTCATTAATTGGACTTATAGCTATTGTTGGCAACTCCACTACCGATGCTCCTAAATCTCTCAATGACATACTAAGTTTACTGGCTTGATCGCGAGACCTAGTGACAAGAATCTTTTTACCTAGCAACGGAAAATTAGTCCGTATTTGCAACTTTTTTGCCGATTCAACAACCTCACCAATAACTAGAACGCAGGGTGCTGCAATTTTCGATAATGCAGCAAGTTCACCTATATTTGCAAGCAGACCGAAGACTTCCCTTTGGTCAGCCATTGTGGCCGACTCAATAAGAGCCGCGGGAGTCGATGGGTCTCGACCTCCTTCAATTAACACATTGGAAATCTCATTTATATTTTTTGAACCCATCAACACAACGATGGTTTCATTTCCTTTGGCAATAGCATTCCAGTTAATATCTGAATCTGTCTTAGTAGGGTCCTCTGAAGCCGTGACAACAGTAAAATAGGACGCCTTCCCCCGATCTGTAACAGGGATCCCTACCGAGCCCGGTCCAGCTATAGCTGATGTAATCCCCGGAACTACCTCAAAGTGTATTCCTTCTTCTGCAAGAGCCGCTGCCTCCTCTGCTCCCCTACCAAAAACGAAGGGATCTCCTCCCTTCAACCTAACTACAGTCTGCCCTCTCTTAGCTTTATCTATCAGCAAGTGGTTTATCTCCAACTGACTAATATTGGATTTACCTGGGGTCTTACCTACATCGACCAATTCGGCGGAATCAGCAGCTAAATCCAATATCCCGGAACCAACAAGTCGGTCATAAATAATTACATCGGCTTGTTGAATCAGAGAGGCACCTCTCCTTGTGATCAAGCCAGAATCTCCAGGTCCCGCCCCAACTAGAAAAACCTTCCCTCCTGTGCTTTCGTTAGACAATTAGTTTACCCAGCAGATGAGCTGCTCCAGATTTTGCAAGTTTTAATGCCAGTTCCTCGCCAGCTTTATCAGGTGAATTAGGTTTGGAGGAGTGTTCGGCGAAATAGTATTCGCTTCCGTCAGGGAGACCAGCCATAGCGATCATATTCAGAGAACCATCACCATCCAAAACAGAATGTGCTGCAACGGGTGATTTACAACTAGCAGATACGAAACTGAGAAATGATCTCTCTGAAGTGACTTCTATTTCCGTTTTGGAATCGAGTGCTTGATTCAAAAGGTCAAATATAGATTCGTTACGAGCCGAACACTGAACTAGAATCGCTCCTTGACCAACGTCAGGTACACAATCCCTCGTGGAAATGAAAGATGAAATTTGTTCCTCCAATCCCAGACGTAAGATGCCGGATGCCGCCAACACCACACCATCAACATCCTTAGTCTCAACGAAAGAAATTCTTGAATCAACGTTACCCCTTATGGGAACGACTTGAAGATCGGGGCGTATCCGCAATATTTGACAGGCACGACGCTGACTGCTTGTACCAAGCTTAAACCCTTTGGGCAATTCCCTTAGTGACTCGTATCCTGAATGAACTAACACATCTCTAGGATCTTGCCGCCTCAAATATCCAGCTATTTGGAGTTCCCCAAGGATTTCAGCCGGAACATCTTTCGCACTATGAACCGCTATATCTGCTCTTCCATCTAGTACAGCGAGTTCGACCGACTTAGCGAATACTCCTCTTTCCAATTTTGAAAGATCCTCTGTTTTACGTCTATCACCCTCAGATTCTATAGGCACGATCTCAAATGTGTGCTCAGAAAGGGTTTTTTTCAATTGCGAGATAGTCTCATTCGTTTGAGCAATTGATAGAGGACTGGATCTAGTCGCTACTTTTATAGATTTACCAGATGGCATAATTGCCGTCCTAATTATTGGTATTACCTTTTTCCAAACAGTTGATTAAATGAGTCTGAGCTTCTGCATCACGACCTTCTTGAACCAAATCTAGCAGATCCTCATTAATGCAGTTCTGCCAATATGATGGCACTATATTCCATCCCTTTTCCCTAACAACACCACGGGCCCACGAAAGAATGGGCGCCAGATCTGCATATTCGAGCATTCTACAAGGACAATCAGATTCTACTTTCTCCCTGAATGTCCTAGCCAGAGCCGGACTTGCTCCACCAGTGGATGTAGCAACTGTAACTTCTCCACGGCGTGCCACTGAAGGTGCTATAAAAGTACAGAGATGAGTGACATCAACAACATTCAAAGGTACATTTCTTTCCGTGGCTTCCTCAGCAATCTTTAGATTCACATCCTCAGGATTATCAGCGGCAATTGCGATAAAGGCGTCTGAGAGGTCACCGGCCTGATACGTTCGCTTAAACCACTCTATAATCCCTTTCTGTGCCATCTCTGACACAGACTTATTTACATTGGTACTTATGACCCTGACGGAGGCATCACACTCAAGTAGTTTCACCACCTTCTCTTCGCCAAAATCCCCACCACCTATTACTACGCAGGTTCTGTCTTTAACATCAATAAAAGCCGGATAATACCTAGGCAAGTGAAATTCCTTTCGGGAACATTTTTTAAATTTGAGAGCCCTAATTCCCTACTACTCAAGTATACATTTCATAACACGCGTTCATCATATAAGTACATTGGTTAGGCTCCTCCAGGTATACCCAAGTACAAAAAATCCGTTTTCGCCGCCATCACAAAGTCATTTTTATGAAGATTATTAAACAAATATGTCCACCAGATAACGTCAACCTTCTTCCCATCTATAGTGACTTTCGCATGGTGATTTTCCTCGTCTTGTATATCAGATAACTTCTGCACAAAAAGTGAAGCGTTTATAGAAGAATTGAACTTAAACATTTTTCTAATAGTTCTAGCATTTTCAAAACACTCTATACGCCAGGTGGGTAACAATTTTGCAATATCAACTAATTCCTCTTCAGACATAGGAATTGATTTTCTGTTCAACCTGTCACATGACTGTTTCCATAGTGAATGCATTTTTTTGACCCAACCGTAAAAACTTGCGGCGGTTTTACCAATTAAGATTAAATACTTCTTCCATCGGGGACCACCATTCATTATCTGCTGCTTCCGGTGCCTTTTTTTGATAGGTCCTCATAAGTTCATCCCATTTCGCAGCTTTTGGTGATGAATCAGTATAGGCTTGAAAATCATTTTCTAAATCAAAGTCTTCTGGAACATTCAAAACCATAAATAATCTAGTTCCTGAAAGAAAAATCCTCATCTCTTCAATCCCTATGCTTTTAAGACCCTCAATAACCTCAGGCCATACCTCTAAATGATATGCCTTGTACTGCTCAATTAAACTCGAGTCTTCTAGCAAGTCCAACGTCATCGCATATGTTTTCATATTGAAATACTCTTTTAATCCTCTTCCCACTCATAGGTAGGAGCCTCCTCTGGCAGTAATCCTTCTGACTTAAGCTCTTTCCATAACTCTGAAGGAATATTGAGGCCGGCCATTTCCACATTTTCAGAAACTTCCGTAGGGTGTCTGGCCCCAGGTATTGTTGCAGCAACAGCAGGGTGTAGAAGACCAAACTGCAAGGCAGCAGCTTTCAGAGGAATATTAAAATCATCACAAATACTCTTAATAGCTTTTGCTTTTTCAATTACATGCCGGGGAGCTGTTTCATAGAAGTAGGTAACATTCTCATCAAGATCTGACGCCAGAATTCCACTGTTATAAGGGCCTCCTAGTATTACGCTTATTGAATTTTTTTCGCAGATTGGGAGAAATTCTGATAAGGCCGAATAATCGAGAAGCGTGTATCGACCTGCAAGAAGAAAACAGTCAAAATCTGCGTTTCTGGCGAAATCGGCCAGCATCTCCCATTGGTTCATTCCAGATCCTATAGCCCCAATAACCCCTTGGCTTCTAAGATCTGCCACCGTCGGGAATGCAGCATCAATTGCCTCTTCGTAGTGGTTATCTGGATCATGGATGAGAGCTACATCGACACGATCCAGATTAAGCCTGGTAAGACTCTCCTCAATTGATCTAAGAACACCATCTCTTGAATAATCAAATCTAACCTTCACTTCAGATAGTGTATCCGTTCGGTCCAAAAGCCTTCCAACTTTAGAAGAAAGGGTAAAAGAATCCCGGTCAAGAGTTGACAGAAATTCACCGAAGAAGACTTCACTTTTACCGCTACCGTACAATGGAGCGGTATCAAAGTATCTAACGCCTTCTGTATAGGCCTGTTTCAAAGTCTCATTTGCAATGTTGGCACCAGTCTCCGTAACCAATCCACCCATTGGGGCTCCACCCATTCCCAAACGTGTTACTTTCACTTCAGTGTTACCGAGACGCACTTTTTCTAATGGGTCCATTATCATCACCTACCTAATTTCTTATGATTATTCTTCCGTGCCAGTTTACCTTTGCATTGACTGAAAATGTTCCATAGAATTAGAACGTAACTAAAATACTCAAAATACGGAGAGTAGGTCATTGGAAGACTCAATAAAGTTATACACCCATCCAGATTGCACGTACTCTGACGCTCTAAAGAGTGAATTGCAGGACTTAGCAATAGATTTTGAGGAGTTTAATCTTGCCTTGAATCCTGAGCTCTGGGACAAAGTAGAGGAACTAACGGGTGGAGAGAGAATAACGCCCGTCATGGTTACGGGCGAAAACATCGAAGTTGGTTTCCACGGAGTTGGTTGAAGCTTCTAAATTAACTGGGCCGTGTGCCCACAAAAACTCTCAACATAAGCAGGGGCATGGTCATTCTAGTCTCGTCAGACGTGAAAACTCACTTGAGACATCGTTCTCCAAATTAGTTCGGCTTTTGCGCTGTAATTGAAAACGTTAACGGTACACCAAATTCCGAATCTGGATACCTCCACAGCCCATCCTGGTCAGCTTTAAGACATTCAGAAAAACCACCTTGAGTACTATAAGGGTATTCTTCCATCTCCAGAATACGTAGTCCTGCATTCACCAACGACGTTATTATTTCTGAAATAGGGTGAGCCCACTCATATGTATTGTGTCGACTAGGAACTTCTGGAAGGGCATAACTTCCGCTACCATCAGGTATAAATTCCATTACACCCTCGTTAAAGTATGGTTCCCCTATAATTACGGGGCCTATACTACTTCGCTTCAGAGCATGCATGATCGGATGGAATTCAACAAGACAGAATTTCCCACCTGGGGACATTCTACTGGCTATTTGCGTTGCCCATTCATATAAGTCCGGAAGCCAGCAAAGGACACCATATGATGTGAACACAATATCAAACTTATCTGATATTTTTTCAGATAATTCATATACATTGGATTGATAAAATTTAGCCTCAAGGCCGGATAGTTGGCATAAATTATTGGCCGCTTGTATTGATTTGTAAGAAAAATCCGCTCCTGATACGAGTCCGCCTTCTCGGGCCAGACTCAATGTAGCTAGACCGAAATGACATTGGACGTGGAGAATGTTTTTACCAGCTATTTCCCCAATCACTTTAAGTTCAATTTCGTCCAGAGAGTTTTGGCCATTCAGGAATTTATCTACACCATAGAACTCCGATGAGTAATGTTTATCGACCAGAGAATCCCAGAATTCTTGGTTACATTCCATTAGGTGTTTATCGGATACAATCATCGATTCCTCCACGAAGCACTACTAGGTTTAGAATAAGATATACGCTTCCAAACGTATTATCTACGAACTTCAATCATCCTAAGTATTTGGAACGTATTCAAGGAGTGAACCATGGCTCGTATAAAGCAACTAACCGATGTAACAGATATAGATGAGGAATTCCACCACATTGTAAAGGAAATAATAGGAAGCAGAGGGAGAATTAGCGGTCCATTTTCAGTTCTTCTACACAGCCCTGAAATCGCTGGTAGAGCCGCACACCTTGGTGAGTTTATAAGATTCGAGTCTACGCTAGACGACGACATCAGGGAACTGGCCATAATAGGAGCCGCAAAAGAGATGAATTGTGACTACGAATGGTCAGGTCATGTGGAATTAGCCAGAAATGCTGGCGTACCTGAAGATGTGATTGATACCGTGCGAATGAGCGGGGATATAACAAGTCTAAATCATGAGTATCAAGTCGTAATTTCATATGGGCGAGAAATCCTCGGTAAAAAGAGGGTAACCGACGAAACTTATTTTGCGGCCCATAAACTTTTTGGCACTCAAGGCATTACTGAACTAACAACCACTTATGGCTACTACGGTATGCTTGCATGTGCCCTGAATGCATTTGAGGTCACGCCAGAGCTAGGAAAAGAAACTCTTTCGGGATAGCCTAGAACATTAGGATTTAAGCATCGAAGTAACTTCGTCATATTCCTCGTTTGTGAGTACAAACTCTGCAGTGGCGGCATTAGAAACTACCTGTTCTGGCGATGTAGCACCAGCTATTACTGAGCTTATTTCACCCCTGGCCAGAAGCCATGCAAAAGCTAGGTCTAACACCGCCTTATCCCTTTTACCGCTGAAGGAATCTAATTTTTCTATCAAATCAAAGTTTTCTTGAGTAAACATTCCCCTATCATTTACTCCCAACCTCGTCCCTTCAGGAATACCCTCTCCCCTGCGATACTTTCCAGTTAAGAATCCATTAGCCAATGGATAATAAGGCAGAACGCCAATACCATACTTCTGACAAAACGGTAGAAGCTCTGACTCAATTGACCTTTCCATCATGCTGTAATGCGGTTGAACACTCACGAAAGAATTGATCCCAACCGACCGTGATGTCCAGATAGCCTCGCAAACCTGCCAAGAAGTAAAGTTGGAGCACCCAAAATATCTTATCTTTCCTTCCCGAACCAGGTCGTCAAGAACACGAAGTGTCTCCTCAATCGGAGTCCCATCGTCCCACCAATGAATTTGGTAAAGATCAATATAATCGGTCTGTAGTCGAGACAGACTACCTTCTATTTGATCCATAATGTGGATTCGAGAATTACCAGCTTGGTTTGGGCCTTCCGACATTCTGCTCGACACCTTTGTCGCAAGAACTACACTATCTCTACGACCCACCAGTGATTTTCCTATGTACTCCTCGGAGAGTGTCGCTCCATAGCTATTAGAAGTATCAATAAGATTAATTCCAGACTCGATGCATTGACTGATCACTCGGTCACTCGATTCAAAGTCTAGACGTTGCCCAAAATTATTTGTCCCTAAGCCAATCTCAGAAACTTCGAGACCCGAACTACCAAGCTTTCTATACTTCATATCCTAATAACCTCCCGAAAACGTCTAACACTCAAGTTATTCTAGTAACTCTGGTTGCGATATAAAAAACCCGTCTTCCATAGAAATCCGTAAAGCGAAATCATGGGAATCGATATTCAAGGCCATTTCTCGATCCTCCATAGGCCATTGTGGAGTTTCTGGATCATCGTATTTTTGAGATTCTTCTCCAGCCATAATAAGAGACTTGACCGCCTCTATGTCGGGCACCCTGCCCTGAAGCAAATTCCTCAAATACAAGGCGCATTGTTCATCCTCATCCGCCCTAATTATGCCCTCCGAACCCATAGCGACAAGTGTAATTTTTGAAGGATTGTGAGCTTTCAATGCTCGGACGGTGGCGGACGCGACAGCAAGAGAACCCCCGTATATCAAATCTGCACCAGATGCATTAGTGACACCCACTGTCCCAGCACGTGTAGACTGAATTATTGTTTTACCTTTTAAATCTGCCCCTAACAACTCAAATGGAGAATTTCCGTTGTCAAACCCTTCAGG
>CAYWYV010000018.1:0-19381 GCA_964462705.1 uncultured Dehalococcoidia bacterium | reverse complement strand
CATGGTTGACGATTTGATCGATAGATACGAGGGAGAAATTAATGGTCATAACTTCCACTATCGGCCTCATCCCAATCATGGCAGCCCCGGTGCCTGCCCCAACAAACACTGCTTCAGCTATAGGAGTGTCTCTTATTCGATCCTCTCCATAGTCTTCTAGAAACCCTCGGGTCACAGCGTATGGTCCCCCATAAGCACCAATGTCCTCTCCCATGAGAAAAGTGCGATTGTCTGTGTCCAAAGCTTCTCTAAGAGCTTTGGCCATAGCATCTCTAAGAATCATCTCCGTCA
Source organism: uncultured Dehalococcoidia bacterium (assembly GCA_964462705.1). Classification (GTDB taxonomy): domain Bacteria; phylum Chloroflexota; class Dehalococcoidia; order Lucifugimonadales; family UBA826. The sequence continues at coordinate 19,090 of CAYWYV010000018.1, read as the reverse complement.
TAGTCTATTGTGCCTCCGGAGCGGCGTATATGTTTGTGTGAAGTGATTCAAGAGATGGCTCCGGACTTTGCTCGGCGAATTCAACAGCTGTTTGAATCCTAGAGTCTATCTCCTCATCAATGCGAGAAATATCCTCACTTGTAAGCAGTCCTTCATCGAGGCAGAGTGCTTTAAATCTGTCGATCGGGTCCCGACTTCTTTGCTCTTCAACTTCGGAAGTTTCTCTATAATTTGTTGGGTCTGCCATCGAGTGCCCGTGATATCTATATGCCATGGATTCTATGAAGACTGGTCCATTTCCTTCACGTACTTTCTTGATACCTTCTATTACAGTTTCCCTAACCAATAGAATATCCATCCCGTCTATTTGGACGGCGGGAATGTTGTAAGGTTCTGCGGCATTGAATATGTTTTCTCCGCCTGCATTAGATCTATTTACTTCCGTGCCCATTCCGTAGAGATTGTTTTCTAACATGAAAATGATTGGTAACTTCCAGAGAGATGCCAGGTTCATGGCCTCATGAAATTCTCCCTCTTGAACAGCCCCGTCGCCAAAAAAACACATGACTAAGCTGTCTTTTTCATTCTTCATTTTTATCCCCAAAGCCATACCCACTGCGAGGGGGAATTGACCACCAACAATTGCATGGCCGCCCATGAAATGCTTTTCCACATCAAAGAGATGCATTGATCCGCCTTTCCCTCCGCTTGTCCCCGTGGATTTACCACAAAGTTCTGCCATTGCTTTATTGGGATCTATACCCCTAGCAAGGGCGTGACCATGGTCACGGTAGTGACCGATTATGTAATCGTCCGCTCTAAGGTTTGGAATAGCACCAACTGCGATGGCTTCCTCTCCAATGTAAGTGTGGAGGAAACCTCTCACCATGCCTCTCTGATACAGTCGCTCAGTTTCTTCCTCAAATCTACGAATTAGAAGCATTGTTGAATAAATATCCAACGCCTGGTTGGTCTCAATGTTAGTAGTGGTTGTCATATTTAAATATGAATGGCCTCTCCCACAGTGTCCAATGCAGCCTCTTTTACCATTTCTGAAATTGTTGGGTGTGGGTGTACAAGCAGACCTATTTCTGTGGCGGTTCCTTCCAGCATTTTGGTTATAGAAAGTTCCCCGAGAAGCTCTGTAACTTCCGCACCAATCATATGGGCACCTATTATTTCTCCGATTTCCTGATCAACTATGAGTTTCACCATTCCTTCTGTTTCACCTAGCGCAATGGCCTTACCACTAGCTGAAAAAGGAAATCTCCCGACTTTTATATCGATCCCTTGGTCGCGAGCTTGCGTTTCACTCAGACCAAAACTAGCAACCTGGGGTTTGCAGTAGATTGCTCTTGGCATCAAAGAATAATCCAGTTGCTCAGGGTCTAATCCAGCGATGTACTCCACTGCGACGACGGCTTGGGCAGATGCAACATGGGCGAGGAGCATTCTTCCTGTGACATCTCCAATAGCGTATATGCCCGAGACATTTGTCTCCATGTTTTCGCCAACCGGTATGAACCCCCTATCCGTGGTAACACCGGCATTCTCGAGACCTATACCGTCAGAGTTCCCTTGAACTCCAACCGCTACTAGTACTTTGTCACATTCTAAATTTGTCTCTGCTCCGTCTGACGATATGTTCACACTAGCAACCCCGTCAGAGACTGTTATTGAATTTACCGAAACGCCTGTGAGTGATTTAACCCCATGGTCGTTAAAGGACTTTTCAAGTGAGGCACTAATTTCTTCATCCTCATTGGGCACTAGCCTGTCCATTAATTCGACAATAGTCACTTCAGATCCATAGGATCTATATACGTGGGAAAATTCAACGCCCGTTGCTCCCCCTCCGACTATAACAATTCTTCGAGGTGCTTCACGTAATTCCAAAGCGTCGCGGCTATTCATAACTATATCGTGGTCTATTGGCATGGACGGAATATCTCTCTGCCGGGCCCCAGTTGCGATAATTATGTTTTCTGAAGTGATAGTCTCTGAATCTCCAGATGGCGATTCCACGGAAATAGTTTTTGAATCTATCAGGGATGCTTTTCCGGTTAGATGCTCGACATTATTTTTCCTAAGGAGATACTGGACTCCAGTCGTGAGTCTGTCTACAACCTGTCTGCTTCGATCGATTGCCTTGCTGTAGTCGTAGCTAAGGTTGTCGAATGATATGCCGTATTCATCGGCTTCTTTTATGAGGTTCAAAACCTCCGCATTTCGGAGGAGCGATTTACTGGGTATACAACCCCAGTTGAGACACACACCACCAACCGCATCGCGTTCCACGATGGCTGTATTGAATCCTAGTTGTGCAGCTCGTATAGCTGCCACATAACCACCTGGCCCCGCCCCAATAATAACTACTTCATAGTCTGCCAATTATAAAAACCTCGGACGGCGCGCAGAACGATATAATTCCACGCTGAATTAGGTACCCAATTGTACACTATTAGTAAGGAAACTCACTTCCGTTGTTAATAAAGGAATAATAAAAATCTTACGGAGAGCATGTTTGTAACGGAAGTCGTATTTGAAAACCAGTAAAGTCACGAATATTAGGTATGGTGAAGTCTTAAACACATTAAAATTGCGGAATTCGTGCTGTTTTGATTGGTTTATTTAATTCTGCTAATTTTCTTGACACTAAATTTACCCCGCCATACCATGTATTTCCACTTTATTATCAAAAAACATAATAGGCCGAGGTAGCTCAGTAGGTAGAGCACAGCACTGAAAATGCTGGTGTCGCCAGTTCGATTCTGGCCCTCGGCACATCTTTCGACCCAGAGAGACCTAAGCCCGGAATTTGCTAGCGGAAGTGGCTCAGTGGTAGAGCATCTCCTTGCCAAGGAGAAGGTCGCGGGTTCGAATCCCGTCTTCCGCTCCAGATTTAGTGGTGTAAAACGGCCCATGGCTACGTTATTATCGGGATTGTTGTGAAAAGTCATGACTTTTTTAGATTCTGGAAAGTTCTCTTTTCATCTGGGCGAGTCCCATACCACCAAGATTTAAAGCTCTGGTGTGCCAGTCTTTAAGATTAAAGTTACCTATTGCTCTCTCTTTAGCCTCTTCTCGTGCCTGTAGCCATACTCTTTCTCCAATTTTATAACTTATTGCCTGCCCAGGAATTCCAAGGTACCTGTCGATTTCACTGGCAACAAAATCTTTTGGGAAATGACTGCGGGTTTGTATAAACTCCAAACCTAACTCAGGACTCCATTTTGCCCCAGGATAGAAATCAGAATCATCTGGTATCTCCAAGTTTAGGTGCATACCGATATCAATAATGACTCTAACTGACCGCAAGGCCTGTGCTCGAAGCATTCCTAGATAATAGTCAGGATTTTCCAAATATCCTAATTCTCCCATCAGTCTCTCTGCATAAAGAGCCCATCCCTCAATATACCCTGAAGTTCCTCCAAGTTGTCTCTGGTATCTAGACAACGTGTCCTCGAGGAAAACAGAGGTCCCGAGTTGGAAGTGATGTCCCGGGACTCCTTCATGATAGGCGATTGAAACTTCTCCCCATAAGGGAAATCGAGTTTTTCCTCCTGTCGGATACCATGTTCTGCCAGGTCTGCTGAAATCCCCGGATGGGCGGGTATAGTACATTGCAAGTGCCCCTCCCGGAGGAGCAATCATGGCTTCGATTTTGCGTACGGGTTTAGGTATATCGAAATGTGTTCCGTCTAATTGATCAATTGTTTTGTTCTGAAGGTCCTGCATCCAATTTCTGAATTCATCCTCCCCTTCTATAGAACGAGTTGGGTCAGACTCTAAAAGTGTTTTTGCACTTTCAATATCTGATCCAGGAAGTATTTTCTCTGCGGTGGTCTGCATTTCCGACTCAACCCATCTAAGTTGTTCCCAGCCCCATTCATAAGTTTCTTTCAGATCGATGGAAATGCCATTGAATTCACGGGCGGATAGGGAATATCTCTCTTCCCCAACCCCATCTTGCGATGAGGCGTGGTTTATATACTCAGAGGTTAAAAAATTGCTAAAGTCATTGAAGGCATTCTTGGCGTTTGCAACTCCAGATCTAATATCCAATCTTAGGGATTCAGACAGAAGGTTTGATTCGTTATAGGAATTTTCAAGTTCAGTGAAAAAGGAATAGTCACCACTGGTGCCAGAGTGGGTCAGAGCCTGCTTAGAACATTCAATCGTTTGCCTTTTAGTAGATACCAAATTGTCTCTGATACCTTGGCGGAGTGTTTCTTTGTATCCATTCAAGGCACCTGAGACTTTTGAGAGCCTGGAAGCAATGTTTTCCCAGTCTTCCTGATTTTCCCGAGGCATATAGTCGAAAACCATTCTAATGCTTTGTAGGGGGCTCGATAGGATGTTCAGCTTTCGGAATGGTTCTCCTCTTTTATAGGATTCCAAATCCGCTTCAAGATCTTCAGTCATTACCTCTTTTGCTCTCCTATCGGCGTCGTTGTCGACAGGAACGGTTTCCAATTCTTTCAGGGTGTTCTGTGCCACTTCAGCACTTTCAAAAAGTCCTTCGGGAGAAAAATCTCCGAGTTCCTTTTCGTATCCTGGGACACCTAACGAGGTAGCAGCTATGGGATGCAGGGCGGCAATTTTTTCTACTAGCTGATCAGATATTTCATATATGCGGGTCATGAAAGTATTCCTCAAAAGTTATATTTGGGGATAAAAACCTAAGAAAAGCAATTCTCTATTCAGTGGTAATAATGGCAGCGGCTAAAAATGACACAGAATCCTGATAGGTTTAAGAGGCTGGTTTGAATTTTAGCAAAGTATAGTTTTCATCTATATTTTCAAAAGTTGCTACAACGTTCATATCCACCTGTACGTTTTCAGGTGCGCATTCCAAAATATTGGAAGGGATTTTTGGTCCTTCAACGAGTTCGACTATCGCATAAATATGGCCGTTGGCAGATTGGAAAGAAGGATGAACTGATTGCCGGACGTGTGTGTAGCTATACACACGTCCCTTACCAGATACCTTTGTCCAGCTTAAATCCATAGACGTACATTCTGGACAAGCTTCTCTAGGATAAAAGAAAATGCTTGAACATGAATTGCATTTAGGCATTATTAGTTCATGTCTTTTTGTGGCTTCCCAAAAAGGTTTTGACAAATCTTCATGAAGTGGGATCGGCAATGGCTTGTCGTATGCGGAACTTTCTTTTGTCATATGGTTACCCCAACTATAGCCATTGCCCAGTTTATAAAAATTTGGATATTTGATTTTGTATGGTTAGAGAGTGTCCTCGGACCCGAGGACCAGCGAGCACATTTCACTCGCTGTACCCCCTCAACCATTAACCAAACACAAATCGTCTTTTTGAACCTGTCTGCTACCGGCTTTCTCCATTATTTGGCGGGCTCCTTCAATAACATGACGAAATCCCCCCGCAAGCCCCGGCTGACCTCCTGACAGCTGTCCTCCGTCAGTGTTGATAGGAAATTCGCCCTTGTATGTTGTATCGGTGGATTCGTAAAAAGGTCCTATAGCACCTTTTTCTACCAGTCCGGCGTCTTCGAGGCACACGGCCGCGAGTATGGTGTATCAATCATAAAACTCCGCGAACTCTATATCGCTTGGTTCATATCCGGCCATTGCAAGCGCCCTCCGGGCTGAGTCAATAGCGGGAGTTTCGGTGAATTTATCACGTTGCCATATGTTTGCTTCCCCCTGTTGTAGCCCCACTCCCAAAATATAAGCCGGTCTTTTAGAGATGCTTTTAGCTCTCTCAGGTGAAGTTATGATCAGTGCGGCAGCACCATCACATGGCATTACAGACTCTAGTAGCTTTAAAGGTTCATTAATATATCTTGAGTTAAGGACATCTTCTTTGGAGGCAGGCTGTCCATTGAATACAGCATTAGGATTGTCTTGTGCGTTGAATCTTTGGTCAGCGGCCATTTTGGCCATCTGCTCTTCCGTAGTGCCGTACTCATGCATATGGCGCCTGTATATCAGTCCATAGCCGGTATTGGCTCCGGGCGCCATGCCATAAGGCTCTTCCCATTCTGATCGTACGCTAGGCCCCGCCACTCCTCTTCCGGCGATTCTTCCCTGACGTTCTCCCTCTTCTCGAGAATTTCCCATAACGACTAAGGCAGTGTTACATAAACCTGCGTTTATAGCAGCGGCGGCTACCATGGTTGCAGTTGCCCCGCTAGCGCCTTGCATTGTTACACCGGTAGCAAACTGAGGCTTAATTCCTATGTATTCAGCAGTCTGAGGTGGAGCGGCGACACCATCGGTTACAAGGCCATCAATATCTTCTTTTTTTAGGCCCACATCTTTAAGCGCCAATGCTGTGGCTTCGGCACATAGGCCCATTAAGGAACGACCTGGATGAATCCGCCTTGTAGGAACTTCACCAATTCCGACAATTGCCGCTTTTCCTCTTAGACTCATCTTTACCTGACCTTGTCACAAACTTTTATATACAAATGGCTTACCAAACCGAATCTTACTACATATGGTGTTTAAGGATGCGAGTAACTAAACGCTTTTCAGGAAACCGTGGATCGTGTCATAGAGATCAGTTTCTTTTCCGGTGTAGCCGTGGTTTGCGGACTCAATTATCTTTAACGATAAATGTGGAGAATAAGAGCCTATTTTTTCTTCGATTGTCCGGCGTGCTAAACCGCAGACTGGTAGTTCTTGCTTATCGCCTGTTCTGGTTTCAAGCTCACCAAAAATGAATAAGGTTGGTATTTGGATTGTCATAGCATGATTGCTTACCTGGTATCGGTCATCTTTATTGAAGCAATCAACAAATGAAGTAGCTGTCCATGTTGATCCCCATGGCAATCCTGGCTGCAAAAGGTGTTCTGGATTTCCTTTAGCAATAGATAATTCGGCAAGTGAGAAGGCTTCTTTGAATTCTTCGCCGTGTAATTCAATTATTTCCTCATGGTTATATTCACCTGGGGAAACTGGAATCAGTGCTTTGACGTTGCTGAATTGGGAAGTTGACTGTGCGTAAATCGCCCTCACAGCTCCACCACTGTGGCCTCCAACTGCTATTGCCTGGTGGCCTTTGTTTGCGAGGAAGTTAATCCAAGCTTGGATGTCCAGTGGAGATTGCGCAACTGATTCGAAGGCATACCCACCCTTCACATCTGGATTACCGGTAGAAGATATGGTGTCATGGCCCCGCCTGTTGGCGGACAAAAAAGTGATACCTTGCCGGGATAGCATTTCTCCCATTTTGAGATAAAGTGGGCTATAAAAATTACCGCCGTCGCCATGGAAGAAAAGTAAGGCCGAAACGTTGCTGGGGGCATTAGCAGTTGTCGTAAACAATGCGCCCGCGAGTGTTACATTATCTTCTGTTTGTGTATGTACGATCTTTGCATTCAAGTTACATTCCTGAAGGCACTAAACTGTAGTTATACATCCGACTGCAATAAGGTCAGGCCCTGCATGTGTTCCTATAACCGGCCCAACTCTCATCACCATGGGTTTTTTTCCTGCAGGTAGGAGGTCATTTAAATTTTCAGCCAGTATTTCCGCATCTGTTGTATCGGTGCTGTACATGACATAGAGTTCTTCAATGTCTCCAAAAGACTTAATGGCTTGTTCAAGTTTTGATAGTCCAGCCTTTCTAGAGCGTGCTTTAGTGTATGGAGCCATTTCTCCATTTTCCACAGTGAGAATAGGACGGATTTTTAGAAGGCCCCCAAGCAGCGATTGTGCTTTGCCAATACGTCCTCCCTTCGCCAGATATTCCAAGGTATCGAACAGTGCTACAAATCTACCTCTATCTGCCGCAGACTCAGCTGCTGAAATAATCTCTTCGACAGATCCTCCATTCTTTGCAGTCTGTGCGGCAGCAATTGCGGATAATCCGAGTGACATCGATACTTTTTCACTATCTACGACGTGGATATTAATTTCATCTTCTAGATTTTTTGAAGCTTGTAGTGCTGAGTTGTAAGTGCCACTGAGTATTTTCGATATATGAATGGATACTATTTCGTCACCTTTCTCGGCGATTTTTTTATATATGTCTATAAATTCTCCGATTGAAGGTTGAGATGTGGTTGGATGAATAGGTCCTTTAATCAATTTTTCGAAGAATTGATCTGCTGTGATTTCAGTTCCATCTTTATACACCTCGTTGGCAAAATGTACATTTAAAGGCACCACCTCAATTTCGTGTTGTGATGCCAGCGTCGGCGGTAAGTCAGATGTGCTATCTGTCACTATTCTTACTGTCATTGTGATTACTCCTCATTATTTGTAGGAACCACTAATATTGGGTAGAGACCTCTGTTTTTACATAGGAATTTCTAATGCTCGATTCCTATATATATTCTGCGCCTCTCGAAACAGAGTTTCTATTTCTCGGCGTTGGTAGTCGTTGTAAAAACGCCCTTTTTTACTAACCCAATTTAAAGACTCCTCTATGTGTTGTACGAATTTGAGGCTTGCCTTGGCTTTTTCAGCAGAAGCTAAGCCGGTTTTTACGTATATAGGGCTTGTGTGAGCGAATTGAGGTTGCAGATAGCTGTCTCTTACGGAGCTAAACAGCCGTGCAGCTATCCATCCGTCGAATTCTAAATTCAAGTTCAGCTTTAAGTTCCCTTTGGTGGAACCTTCTGGAAATTCTTCTCTTCCCACTACTTTGCCGTTCTGTACTAATTCAATTATCTGAACAGGATAGTGCGAAGTCCACTTAATCTGGGCGGGAAGAATTTCGCCACTTCTTGACTCGATTTCATCTCCTGGCTGACTGTCACCAACACGTATTTGCAGTGAAGGGCCGTTAGTAATAAACGTTTGTCCTCTCTTAAATGAGTCGAGCCATTCTGAATATTTAAATTTATTTCCAGTCTGTGAGTAGACTCGATTGGAAGAGCATATATACCAGTCCGATCCTGTAGATGCCGGAAGCTTTACCCCTGTGTTTAGCATCTGATAGTAAATGTCGTATTCGGTGTCGTTCCAGTAGGGATCGAATAAATTGAAGGCATCTATTTTACCAAGTGCTGCGGCTACAGGTGCTTCCATGCCTTGTCCGTTATGACACCAAATAACTGTGCCACCTTGCTGATGTGCTTTGTCACATGCGTAGGATAGAGGAGGATAGTCAGGTTCGAAGGCATCTACAAGTAGTCCGCGACTCAGTGGGTCCACAGCGTTGCGTATGTCTAGGAGCATGATGTGACCATAGCCGATTTCCCACGGTTTCTGGTTATGTCGACTTTCTTCACCATTTTGCACGTAGTGATGATCAGAAGAGAAATCGTTCAAAAATCCTATGGGGTACTTATTAGTGGAATAATTTAAATCCCATCTTTTTAGAACGCTAACGGCTGTCATTCGCAGATTCTCTACTCTTGGATCTAAATGCAGTCGTTCGTCAGGTCTATTCTCCTTTTCGTCGTAATGTATGTGGGTATTTCCTGGATGCCAGCCTTGCTCCTGTAAGTCATTCCAGCGTGAGAGTTCAATTTCAATAGACTTGATATTTTTCGCAGAAGAGTCTAAATAAATTGTTTTGGGTGTGTATTCGGTGCCTCTTTCCACAGTTATTCTGGTGTTTCCCCGGGTTACGTCTACCTCGAACATTCCGTCTGTGTAGAAAAATGGCTGGCCAGGGCCTACTTTTTGGATGGCTTTTTTGGGGTGAATGTAATGTCCGGAAGAATCAATTACTTGAGCTTTTGCGTTTATCGTGCCACCAGTTTCTGAATCAATAATCGTAGCCCTAATTTTCCCCATAGTAGACCTCCTGCTTCACGCATTATATGAAAATGAGATTGGTTTTGGGTTGAATACTTTTTTGCGTTGTTTGAGATACGTCTTGGTTGAATAAGTTTCAGGAGGTATATGAACTAAGTGGGATTACTATTCTGTATAATGACTAAAACCCCTAGATTTATCGAGATGGCTTTATTATGAATGTTCTTGGTTTTCTAGGAATATGGGGGCAATGGAATGAATATTGAAAAACTTCTTGTCGAATGCAGGTCTGATGATTTGGCCCATGCGCTACGAGAACTTGGTCTACCTGTTACTGGAACGAAACCTCAAAGGGTCGAGAGACTTGTAGAACATCATTCAGGTGAAGGTTCCACTTCTGACATACTCGGTGCTCTGAAGTCAGAGGATTTGAGGAGGGCTGCTAAGGCCTTGGGATTTGAAGGAGCCTAGAGCTACAAGGGAGTAGGGTATGAGAGTAGGATTCGGACAATTTGATCAACCTACTCCAGAGTATTTTAGATTTGCGGCCCAGTATGGAGCCACAGATGTATTGATGAATTTCAATCGGGGTGCTCCCTTTCCCAGTATAGGAGGACGCTGGGAGCTATCTGATCTCGTCAAACTTCGTATTAGTGCAGAGCAGTATGGACTTACGTTTTCCGCAATAGAAAATGTTCCTGCTCATTTTTATGACCACATAATGTTGGGTGGACCACGTAGAGATCAACAGATCGAGAACATGATCTATACGGTTCGAAATATTGCCCGGGCTGGCATACCAATATTTGGCTACAATTGGATGCCTTCCATGGTCTGGAGAACAACGCCACAACACATACGTTGCGGCGCTCTTGCAACTGCTTTTGATTATGAGGAAGCACAAAAAGCGCCCCTGACTCATGGAAGGGCTTATTCAGAAGACGAAATGTGGGAAAACCTAGAGTACTGGATAAAGATAATCACTCCTATTGCTGAAGAGGAAGGAATTAGGCTGGGTATTCATCCCTGTGACCCACCTGTTGAGCAATTGGGGGGAGTGCCTCAGCTTCTACGTAGTTTCGATTCGTACAAACGGCTGATAAGTATCGTTGAATCTCCCAGCAATGCCATCGAATTTTGTCAGGGAACGTTTTCCGAGATGGAAGGGGACAACATTTATGAAATGATCCGTTATTTTGGAGAACGCGGAAAGATTCTTTACGTCCACTTTCGTAATGTATCGGGTCCAGTTCCAAAATTCCACGAGGAATTTATAAATACTGGATATGTAGATATGTACAAAGCGATGACAATTTATCAGAGCGTCGGCTTTGATGGATTTTTTATTGACGATCATGTCCCAAATACTTTTCAAGATACTGAATGGGGACATCGAGGTCGTGCTTTCGCCAACGGATACATTCAGGGCTTAATTGAATCTGTTGCTAAAGGGTCTCAATAACACTTTTCAAAGTGTATGCAGAAAGTAATCCGAATTTTAGAAGAAGCATTAATTATCTGAAAACACGCAATTATAATCGAGTTTTTGATATTTACAAGTTATTATATTAAGTATTATTGTCATAATATGGCGAGACAATTTGCAGATCCACTTAAGATTTCCCGTGCACTTGAACTTTATATTCAAGGATCTAAACTTTCTGTGATCAGAGATCGAGTCAGTGGATCAGATGGGACACCTAGTCTAAGAACCCTTAGTGGATGGCTAAATAAGTTTCGACGAATTGATTCCGAAAAGACGGTTTCGGACAAACCTATTGAATGGCGTCATATTGGATTTAACGGTTTGCCATTGGATTCCTCGTCGTATCTAGCTAGACTCAGTTCTTCAAGGGATTTACCGTCTTTGAGAAGAGCACGTTGGTGGTGGCGAATTCACATCACAGGGCCAGATTTGTCGGATTCCGAAGTTATATCCATTTCCGACGACTGTGTATTCTTAGACCATATGGAGTTACTGGGTATAAATTTATCTTCTTCACATTCTGTGACTTGGGAAAATATTTGGGGAAAAGTAGATAAGAATGGGAAAGATGATTCGATAGGTGAGATTCGCCTGGAGGAATCTTACGCTGTATGCAAGTTTACTCATGAACAAACACTGCCTAGCTGGATTGGAGGCGATGGAATAGTTTCAATAACTCGCAGTGGATCTGGAGTAACTGTCATTTGTCCCGATAGTGGGATACCATCTGACGCTTCAGTTTCTAAGGGTTGGACTGGATATAGATTAGCCAAGGACAGGCAGAATATTCCCAGCGGCAAAAATATGGTTATATCAACTTGGGACTCAAGTTATTTGTTTTGTCCTCCGCCTAGATCCAGCTGACAGAGTTGTTGCTTCTTAGTTGAGACTGTTTTTAGATTTCAGCCATCTGTTTCGTCGTCTGGCGTGTCCGGTAGACCAGGTAGATTGGTATTGGCTCTGATGTGATCAGCGAAGGTTTCTGCATCACTCAAGTAAGATAATTTCGCTTGTCTTCGGTCGTCGAACACTATTCCAATTTCAGCATAGCCTAATGTCCTTCCCAGCATCCCCGGTTTTTCTTCCAGATCCAACATAGTGTCAAAACCAAGGCGGTAGGTTTTCCGCTTTTGTATTATCGGTAATCCCACCATGGTTAAATATAGCGAATCTTCAGAGAGGTAGTAGACCGTTTGCCTCCATCGTAGGTATCGGGGGCCGGCTATTCCAACAATGAGCAATATGGGTATTAAACCCATTGTCAAGAAATCGAAGAATACTACAACCAGCAATAGTCCAATCCAGACGGTAGACGGTAACATCCATGCCCAGTGGGATTGACGGTATGACACTGTATTGTCAGGTATTGATTCGACCTCAAGTGATACGGGGGTTTCTTCTTGTGCAGAGTCCGTGCTATCCGGTTCTATGGGTTCCGAATTTTCTGATTCCCTTTTGTCGTTCACTTTGACTCCATTAAACCGCTTATCAGTATTTTGAACAAAAGTCTTAAATCTAAACAATTAGAACGAAATTAAAGTGGCTCCGCAGGCTGGATTCGAACCAGCGACCGATCGGTTAACAGCCGATTGCTCTACCACTGAGCTACTGCGGAACGTGGTGCATAATGTCGATACTATAAACTTTGTTTAGCTCCATGGTTGGATGGACAATATGGAAAATCAGTAACCTTAATTATCTTAATCCTGCACTTCTCCATCAACCAACAAAGTCTACTACGATTGTCATGCAGTGGGAGACCCTAGTCAAGCAATGAACTTTTATGCGCTTGATGGAATTTTCACAGCTAAATTTGAATTGTTTCCTTTAGTGTTCGGACTAACTTGGTAAGGATAAGCAGGTTGGAGTTAACTATCAGTTCGCTCAGAAGCAGTCGCTATTCGAAAGATAGTCCGGTGTCGTATTTGAGCTATATCCTTTCCATCAGTGTTCTGGAGTAGAACGTCAAACTCAACGTAATGGTGTCCTTTCCGTTCATATGCATCAATAACTTCTGCACCGCCCACTATTGTTGTTCCAAGAGGTACAGATGAGTAATGCTTAACCAAGCTTTTCGTGTGCATTGAACTTGGTATGTCAAAATTGTGGCGCATGAGTGCCTCGGCCCAACCAGCAATCCAAGATGGATGGGCGATAGGTTTTACTTCGCTACTGTGATCAAAAATAGGATTAAAAGTAAGCCGATTCTTATGGTTGATTTCTTCGTAAATATGCTCATCAAATTCCAGTTTTAGTGCTGTCCAAGATGTCTCATTGCTGGCTCGGTCCAAAGTTAGTGGTGTTTTTTTTGTCACGTTCGCTGGGGACATGTTTTTAGGCCTGTTGAGCCTTCCTTCCCAGTTTATTTGTCCAAGTCCTATTTTCCCCACGACACAGGTATCTCCAGACTGAGTCTGCATCGTGACATTCCAATAATTTGTGAAATTTTCTGTATTTGGTTCGACAGTGATAGTGAGAACATTTCCAGGAAAAACCGGTTTACGAAACGAATACTCGGCCCATCCTTCACTAAGCCAATTTTTACCTATGGCCTCAATGATAGTGTCAGTTGCCCAGCCCCAAACTGTAACGCCGCCAATTAAAGGACCGTCATATCCGTAAGCACGCGCTATTTCCGTGGAATGGATGGGATTTTCTATATCAGGACTGTCATCATTGTCCAAATAGGCTGTAACGACATTACTTACTTTGTGGATTCCCATGTGATCGTGTTCCTAATGGGGTGATTTTTAATGCCTTAATAGACCGTAAATTTTTGCTGGATTTACTAATACGATTACGGCTTTTTGCTTTACCATTGCCTCGTCGTATTCGTCCCAGTCGGGATGCTCTGTGTCAGAACAGACCATGTATACCTCGCGCAATAAAGGCCTGAGGATTTTTGCATCGGTATTCTCATAGTCCATGAGTTCAGCCGTACCTTCCACAACCACGTATTCTCGCCAGTTGGGTGTCACAGTAAGGATTGTGCAGTGAGGATCACGTTTCAAATTTCTGATCTTCTGGGATTTTGGATATACAGATACGAAAGCGGCCTTATTCTGGAATATTCCGGAGACTACGATGCTTGAGTGAATACCACCGTCTCGACGTTTTGTCCCTACTACACCGTTATGATTGTTCTCCAGAAATGGAATTGCATCTTTTAAGTTCATAGATGTTTGTTTCCCTTTTCACTAATCTTGATGTATTTGTACTTTCACTGAGCCAGTTGATTTGTCGTAGGCTGTTTCAAATCCCTTCTGTATCTCGTTCAGGTTGTACACGTGCGTAACCATTTGTTTGAGATTGAAATCCGTATCCTCGAACATCTTTATTGATTTTTCAAAATCATGTACGCCGTCGATCAGTCCATAACAGATTGAACCCTGGATTGTTTGCTCTTTCAACACTGGTTTGTTCCAGTCGATGGCCTGGTTGCCGTAAAATACTCCCAGTATTACGACTCTACCCTGACGTCTGGTTACTTCAAAGGATTGCAGTAGTGTTTCATTACGGCTTCCCCCTACTGTTTCAATAGTTAAATCTGCACCACGTCCTTCTGTATGACTCAAGACCAGCTGTTCAAATTCGTCTCCTTCTGAACCGCAGGTGTCGTCGGCACCAAGAGATTTCGCCATGTCAGATTGTTGCTTGTGGCGAGATGTAGCTAATATTTTTCCCGCACCAAGTTTCCGTGCAGCAGCTATGGCAGTCAGTCCAATAGTACCGGAACCTACGACTGCAACAGTTTCACCTCCTTTTAATCCGCCTATGCGAACCCCATGTACTGAAACAGCTAGGGGTTCAACCAGGGCACCTTCCGCCCAAGTCATAGACTCTCCTAACTTGTAGCAACCCCCAATTTTTCTCACTACATATTCAGCGAATCCCCCACTAGAGGAGCCTTCTCGGAAAGGACAATGAATGTATTGTCCTTGCCGGCAATACCAGCAGTTGTTGCAAGATCTTCCAGTCCCCAAGACTTCCACGGCAACTCTTTCTCCAATAAAGCTTTTATCGACGTTTTTGCCTACATCAACAATTTCTCCTGCCACTTCGTGCCCTGCAGGGTGATCGTCGGCAGCCGTTTTGGCCTTGTTCATATTGAGATCAGAGCCACAAATGCCAGTGGCTTTTAACCTGACAATCACTTCCCCAGTATCAGCTGTTGGATCCGGGTAGTCACTGACCTGCATTTTCTCGGATCCGTCATAGAAAGCTGCTTTCATCGGAAGCTCCTCGTCGTGAATTATTTAACTTCAATTTCCAAATAAGCCTGTCCCAATGCGAAACACAAAAAATCCCAGCAAAAATATAATTGCAGCAGGAATTAAGCATCCGAGGCAACCAAGTTGCCAGCGAAGTACATAGGATCGCCGAGGACCATCCAGGTTATGTAATCTGAATGTGCTGGGTTGTTCAGGTTCTTTATACCCATCTTCTGATTTTACAATTTCGCCTTGAATAGGCTGCGCATCTGAGGGTTCCTCTTTGTCCATCATAATTTAGAAAACTCGGTATCCTCTAAGTTCAACGAGAGGAAATAGTATTTTTGGAAATAAGAGCTTCAAGGTCATCTGAGGAATATCCCAGGTCTTTTGAAAGTATCGACATAGTATGCTCGCCAACAAGTGGAGCTCTAAAGGCGTTCCACGGCGATTTAGTGAACCGATATGGTCTGCCAACATATTTGAAGCTAACTGATTTTCCTAATTCTGGATGCGGTATGTCTGTAAACATTTGTCGATCTTTAGCGAAATGAGGATCTTCTAGGTTTTCTTCAGGTGACCTTACCTGGCCCCATGGGAATTTAAGATTCTGGGCACCTCTGTAGATTTCTTCAGCAGTGTGGGCAGCTATGAACCTGCGTACGACCTCTAAAGCGTGGTCGGAGTCGGTGGTATCGGTGGCCATGCGCATACCTCTGCTACCGCCTCTAGCCATATCTTTATATCTCTCCTCTTGTAAGTCCTCTGCCATGCCGGCTTCCGCCATCCATCCGACAAGTAATAGCCACGAATGAAGGTTGTTAAAAAGTTGAAATACTATGAGGTATTTGCCATCAGAGGTTTTACACAATGATTTTGGAGTAGGAGTAGCTGAATGGTGTCTTCCAGTTTGCCTAAAAACGGTCGCTCCCAAGTATAAATAAGATGGTAAAGCATGCTCGGTGGTGGAATTGCACGCCTCATGGGCGGAGGCGTCTATGTATTGTCCTTTTCCTGAAAAGTCCCTGTTGAATAGAGCTGCAAGAGTACCAATCAGACCGTAATGAGAAGCAATTTTGTTACCGTGATCCCCGCTGGGTCTTATTGGTGGGCTACCTGGTACATCATCGTAACCACAGGAATGCATAATGCCTCCCATGGCCAGCGCCACGATATCGGGGGACTTGTAGTCCCTGTATGGGCCATCTTGACCGAAGGCCGTCAAGGAGGTCATTACTAGTCTTTCGTTATTAGCAGATAAATCTTTGTAACTCAATCCCAAAGATGGAAGGTAACCAGGGGCAAAATCTTCCAGTACTACGTCGGCTGCTGCGGCAAGCGCTTTGATAACTTTTTGTCCCTCGGAGTCTTCTATGTTGATTTCTAAACTCTCTTTTGAGGTATTGTGCGACCAGAAAAACAAACTACGGTCGGGGTGAGGCTCGTCGTTCATGAAAGGCCCTATCTGCCTCTCGGAGGATCCTCCCATAGGTTCGATTTTTATAACCCGAGCACCCATATCTCCCATGAGCTTTCCCATAAAATGACCTCTGGCTCCGCATAACTCGATGACAGTTATACCCTTAAGCGCGCCATCTGTTTTTGTTGAAGTGGGGGTCATGCGATACCCTCTTCAAAAAGAGTTCCAAGTTCTTCGGCGCTTACTCCCAATAGATCCATATATATTTCCGCTGAGTGTTCACCAAGTAAAGGGGAAGCTTTATTTAGTTTCCATGGAGTTTCTGACATCTTCATTGGAATCGACTCAACTTTTGTATTTCCCAGTTCTGCATGTTCAACCTCGGCAATGAAACCTCTATGTTTTAGTTGAAGGTCGATCTCGGCCCTCTCCATAGGGGTCTGGACTGCCCCGGCTGGCACACCGGCCTTTTGCAAAACATCAAATACTTCGAGGGGCGTCAGGTTGATTGTCCATTGTGATATAAATTCGTCCAAATCATTTTGGTTAGCAAATCTTGATGCCATGGTTGCGAATCGTTCATCATTTGCCCATGCAGGATTCCCGAGAATGTTTACTAGGCTGTCCCATTCAGCATCGTTGGTTACTGCTATGACACACCACCGATCCTCACCCCTACAGGGATATGAGTTATGTGGGGCAATTTCACGTTCCGGTGCCCTGTTACCAGGTGGCATTCCGTCTCTCCTAAAGGGCCGATTATTGACCGTATAGTCGAGTACGGATGTACCTGTCAGACCAATTCCAGCCTCAACTTGAGAAAGATCGAGATGCTGGCCTTCACCTGTTTTGTTGCGATGAAGGAGCGCCATCATAATGGCTATGGTCCCGTAAAAACCTCCTGTATGGTCCATGTAGGAGAATCCCCATCCTGCTGACTCTTCACCCGGTAAACCAGACATGTAAGTTAGGCCGGAGAGAGCCTGAGCAGTTGGTCCCCATGTAACGAAATCGCGATCCCTTCCACTATGTCCGAATCCGGACATGCTGCAGTAGATGATTCCAGGATTTAGTTTCTTCTGTTCCTCATAGCCCAAACCCCACTTTTCCAAAACACGAGAACTGAAGTTCTCTACTATCACATCAGATTTTTTAATTAGGGTTTTTAATAGTTCCATACCCCGAGGGTGCATTACGTTAAGAGTGAGGCTTCTCTTATTTCTGTTGAGTGTATTAAATAGCGGGCTACGATTTGGAGAGTCCGCTCCACCGCTGGCGCGAATGTAATCCATGTTGGAATAGTTTTCAATTTTTATGACGTCTGCCCCGAAATCTGCAAGTATCCTGGTGCATTGCGGTCCCGCAACGATCCAAGAGAAATCGATGACTCTCACACCTTCAAGAGCATTTTCTCTTACTACTGATGATTTAGCTTCGGACATGCTAATCCTCTATATAAGTGTTCCCACGTTGTTATCGGTTCTATCTTCCCGAGAACCTTTTCGAATAACTTGATGTTTAGTATAAAAATATATTGGCGGCATTATATACAGTCTTCAGATCTTAATGGGACTTCAAGCGGTATGAATTTAGGTAACTTAAAAAAAATTTACTGTTGTATAATTTCGGCTCCGTTGTTGTGCACATATGAAAGTTTCCTTAAACTGTCGTAAACGTAATGAATTAGCGGGATTTTCTACATATGAGAATTGGTGAATTCGAACTCACAGAGCCAGTACCCGAGATGAAAAACACTATAGCTGTCAGCATGCTCCGTCCCTGGATTGACGTCGGTAGGGTAGGAACACTGTCTCTGAGGTCATTGCAAAGATATTTGGGGGCTAAGGAAATAGGCCGATTGTCTAGGCCTGGCAAGTTTTTTGACTTTACTCGGTATAGGCCTCGTATGAGGCTAGTGAATGGTAAGCGCGTTTTCACAAAACCTAATACTATCGCTCACTACGCCCACGATGACTATACAGATAGAGACTATCTATTTATTCACGTGCGAGAACCTCATAATTTTGGTGAGGACTATACAGAGTCCATAGTGGAATTGTTGAAATTTTGTAATGTCACAGAATATTGTCGCATCGGAGGTATGTATGACTCCGTTCCACATACCAGGCCGATATTAGTAACTGGATCAATGAAGGATGATCAGGAACAAAAGGCGGCGGGGAAACTGAATCCTCGGAGAAGTACTTATCAGGGTCCAACATCCATAGTTAATCAGGTAAATGAAGATTTGACTGGGCTTGGGGTATCAAACACGACTC
>CAYWYV010000017.1:0-20020 GCA_964462705.1 uncultured Dehalococcoidia bacterium | reverse complement strand
AGGTTCGAGTCCTGCCCCCGCTACCACTCATTCATGACTAAAATCCCCACTTTTTATCCTCTGTCACATTTTTCAAAATAGGGCAGAGTGACAATTGGGCGACAGTTATTTAGGGATGGTCCAATCTTTCTGAGACCGCTTTTGACAAATTCCGACGAGGATATTAAAAAGCCTCAAGGGCCATGACACTTTTTATATTTCCTACCACTACCACAAGGACATTTTTCATTTCGGCCAATCTTTCGGCCCACCGTGTTCTTGATACGCCCACTCTCCTGGCATTTTGCACACGTGCAAGCCGGTGGGTGATCATCGTGCCAAGAAGTACGAGTAGTCATCGTTAATATATTTTCCCTTTTTGAAAATCCTAACCTTTAAACCATAATTTCGTTAGAATTGATTAAATGCTGACTACCAAGTTCTAACCTGTTGCACCCAATAATAGTATATTTGATTTAGACTCTGGTCGGCGTCCGGTGGTGATACTAGCGGAAAATATCCCATAATTTTTTGCTTCAACCTGAAAAACTGTAATTGGAGAAATCTGGGAATGCCTGGACCATTAGACGGAATAAATATACTGGAATTTACTCAAATTATAGCTGCGCCTTTTGGTGGAATGTTACTGAGTGACATGGGAGCTAATGTAATAAAAGTGGAACCTGTGGAAGGTGAGCCATGGCGTCTACACAGTCAATTTCTGCCAAAAGAAAGTAGAACATATATGGGTCTCAACAGGGGAAAGAAAAGTCTCCCACTAAACTTAAAAGACCCTAAGGCTATTACTATTCTACAAAAACTCATAAACACCATAGATGTCGTTATTATCAACGCAAGGCCTGACGTTCCTAAAAGTCTTGGGATCGACTATGAAGCTTTATCAGCTATAAACCCTCAAATAATTTATTGTGACAACACAGCGTTTGGAAGAAAAGGACCAAATAGTCACAGGCCTGGATATGACATAGTGGTTCAAGCCGTCAGTGGTCTTCTGGCAGCAGACAATAAAATTGCCGACGGAATCCCACAACAAGTTAGTGCCACAGCCGTTGCAGATTACGGAACTGGGATTGCCATAGCTTGGTCAATTTGTGCAGCACTTTTCTCCAGGGAACGAACAGGGAAAGGACAAAAAATAGATACTACCCTCTTAGGGACTGCCCTAGCAATGCAAGGAAGTTTTTTTGAATTAGACGAATATACAAAGCAGGCAAGACTGAATTTTATTGAAGAATTATCGACCCTCCGCCAAGCAGGTATACCCTATGAAACCATACTTAAGCAGCAACAGGATTTGAGTGGTGCCTCAAGCGGTAATATAGCGGCTTTCAGAATCTACTACACAACTTATGAAACATCCGATGGCGTTATCGCATTGGGCTGCCTCAGCAACCATTTAAGAAAAAAAGCAGCTGATGCAATTGGCCTGCAAGACCCCAGATTTGAGGAAGGATATGACCCTGAAAGTCCGGAAATGATCAAAAAAATAACTTCACTTCAAAAAACTGCCAAGACAAAGATGTCCTCCAAAACGACAGATGAGTGGTTGGCAATTTTTGACATCGCTGGGGTGCCGGCTGGACCAGTTAAATTTGTTGAAGAGCTATTAGATGATGATCAGGTTCTTGCCAATGATATGGTAGTTGAACTAGAGCATAGTCTCGCTGGCAAAATACGAATGCTTGGACCTATGGTCCAAATGAGCGACACGCCTCTAAAGGCGCAATCAGCTTCTCCGGCACTCGGGGAACATACTTCCGAAATACTTCTTAATCTCGGATACACATCACAAGATATAGATGAGTTAAAGAGAAATGGAATTACTTATTAAAGATATTTGTATTCGACAAATAGGATTTTTTCTTGATACGGCATTCCTCACCATATATAATTGCCGCGGTTTGCCGTCGCCTGTGTAATGGCAAGCTAAAATTTCCAGATATTTGCTTAGGAGGCCCCTGACCAAGATGACATATATCATTGCAGAACCTTGTATTGACGTGCTCGATAGAGCTTGCATAGATGTTTGCCCAGTTGATTGCATCTACGAAGCAGAAGAACACAAAATGCTTCTGATCAGTCCCGAAGAATGCATCGATTGTGCAGCGTGTGAACCTGTTTGCCCAGTCGCCGCAATATTCGCCGAAGACGACGTGCCTGCAGAATGGGATAAATATACTGACCTAAACTACGAATATTTTGGACAGGAAAGATAAGAATAATAATTCCCGAATCCTCGTATATAGGATTCTAAATACGGAAAATCCAATCCGCTGCGAGTGTTAAAGCGGCCCTATTTATACCACAGAGCCCGGGACGTCTGGTTAGGCCTTCCGGGCTCTGTTATTTCGGTAGATGACAGGAGTGTCCACCATGGAAAGTATCGATTCCACACCTGATTTCGTTGCTGCTACCTATGCACGCATGTCTGAAAACATATCAATCCTCAGAGACCGACTGCAACGGCCACTGGGGCTCGCAGATAAGGTCCTTCTTTCGCATTTAGATGACGCAAAGAACCAAGATTTAGTACCGGGATCCAGTTACTTGAAGGTCAGACCTGACAGAGTCATGCTACAAGACGTTTTGGGACAAACAGGAATGCTTCAATTCATGCAGACTTTGAAACCGACTGTTGCGGTGCCTACGACAATTCATTGCGATCACTTGATACAGGCTCGGAATGAAGGTGTGCAGGATTTAAAAGAGTCTCTAACCGAAAATGATGAAGTGTATAACTTCCTAAAATCAGCCGCTGCAAAATATGGAGCCGGATTTTGGGGTCCCGGAGCCGGGATAATTCATCAAGTAAACTTGGAAAACTACGCATTCCCTGGTTCCGTAATAATAGGAACAGATTCTCACACTCCAAACGGTGGTGGTCTTGGATCATTTTCAGTAGGGGTTGGAGGAGCGGATGCTGTTGAGGTAATGGCAGGACTACCTTGGGAAGTCCTCTATCCCAAAAAAATAGGTGTACAACTCACCGGGAAAATGAGTGGATGGACGGCTCCGAAGGACGTCATACTGTATCTAGCTGGGTATCTCACGGTTTCTGGGGGAACTAACAGCACCATCGAATATTTTGGGCCTGGAGCAGAATCAATAAGTTGTACAGGGAAGGCAACCATTACCAACATGGGTGCGGAACTAGGTGCCACCACTTCTATATTTCCCTATGATGAAAGAATGGCACGCTATCTGGCCGCGACAGACCGTGAGGATTTGGCACAACTTGCCGACGCGAACAAAGAGCTTCTGACACCAGACCAAGAAATAATCGATAACCCGGAATCGTATTTCGATGTATTGGTGAAAATAGACCTTACTGAGCTAGAGCCACACGTTGTTGGTCCTCATTCACCTGACCGAGCACGTCCGTTGTCTCAATTAGCTAATGAAGTGGACGATAAATCGAATGCCCTCATAAACGATGTCTCGGCAACATTGATTGGTAGTTGCACAAACTCATCCTACGAGGACATGAGCCGAGCGGCAGATGTTGCAAACCAGGCTATCGCGAACGGAGCCCGGGCAAAAGTTCCACTGATGGTTACACCAGGATCAGAACGTGTCAGGGCCACCATAGAGCGTGACGGCCAGATGGAGTCCCTCCGTTCCATTGGTGCTACAGTGTTAGCTAATGCATGTGGACCATGCATAGGGCAATGGAAAAGGTCTCAAAACGAATCAACAAAACCTAATTCTATTGTGACTTCCTACAACAGAAACTTCCCGGCCAGGAACGACGGTCAACAGACAACCATGAACTTCATCGCCAGTCCTGAAGTAACAACTGCTTTTGCTCTAGCCGGCTCCCTATCTTTCAATCCTATAACAGACGAGCTTCAAGCTGAGGATGGCACCTCCTTCAAATTGAGTCCTCCCGCCCCGGCACCCGAAGTCCCTTCCGATAATTTCGAGGGAGGCCGACAACAGTTTTTTGCACCTCCCAAAGATGGAAGTAAAATTACCGTAGAAGTAGACCCTAATAGTAACCGAATACAGATTCTCAAGCCGTGGGATGCGTGGGATGGCGAAGATATAAGTGGTGCCGTCGTTTTACTAAAGGCACAGGGCAAATGTACCACTGACCATATTTCTCCAGCTGGAGTATGGCTAAGTCTTCGTGGTCATCTAGATAAATTTTCAGACAACATGTTTATGGGTGCAATCAACGCTTTCACCGAAGAAACCGGAAAAGCCACCAATGTATTAAGTGGTGAATCTGGGAAAGCTATTTCTCAAAATGCGAGAGATTACAAAGCTGCTGGCCAAAAGTGGATCGTCATAGGTGACGATAATTATGGTGAGGGAAGTAGTAGAGAACACGCTGCCTTGTCCCCCAGACTACTTGGAGGATCAGCTGTAATTGCAAGAAGTTTTGCCAGAATACATGAAACCAACTTGAAAAAGCAGGGCATGCTGGCCTTAACTTTTAATGACCGCGATGATTATTGCAAAATCAAGGAAACCGATAGAATAGATATAATCGGCCTTCCAGCTTTAACCCCTGGGGAAAAGGTTAGCTGTATCATCCATCATTCAGATGGCACTTCAGAAACTATTCAACTCAATCACACCTATAGTGAAACTCAAATAGAATGGTTCCGAAAAGGATCATTCCTAAATTTATTCCACAGCAGTTAGCGCCATAAGAGATCTGAGTTTAGCTGACCTGTCCGTATAAATCCTCTAACTCACTTTGGTATTTTTCATAAAGCAAAGCGTTAGAGGGTTCCTTGAGTTCTGGGTCACTCGCCAATATTTTTGTCGCTTCGATTCTGGCCAAAGCTAAGAGATCAGAATCCTCTATCTGGGCAACCTTAAACAATGGTTTGCCACTCTGCCTTGTACCAATATAGTCTCCTGCTCCTCGAAGTTTAAGATCTATCTCAGCCAAACTAAATCCACTAGGATTTTTTCTGAGCGCGTCCATACGAGCGATAGCGTTTTCTCCTGGCTTCTCAGCCATTAGGATACACAAACTTTGATGTAGTCCCCTACCTACCCGCCCTCTAAATTGATGCATTTGGGCAAGGCCGAATCTGTCAGCCCCATCGATGAACATAACAGAAGCATTCGGAACATCTACTCCCACTTCCACTACAGCTGTCGCAACAAGAATTTGCAATGACCCTTCTCTAAAGTTTTCCATCACAAGTTCTTTTTCTTTTAATGTCATCCTCCCGTGGAGCAGACCAACGGTCAGATCGGGAAATACTTGCGTTGACAGTCTCAAATGCTCTTCAACCGCGGCCCTAGCTTCAACAGCAGAAGACCCATCAATAAGTGAAAAAACAATGAAAGCTTGCCTTCCCTTCTTGATCTCCTTTCGTACCACGTTATAGACGTTTTCACGTCTTTCTGCTGGCTCTACGAGCGTCTGTATTGGCTTCCTTCCCCCAGGCAATTCATCGATTACCGACAAATCTAAATCGCCACACATTACTAAAGCCAATGACCTTGGGATAGGGGTTGCTGACATTACGAGAAGATGAGGACGAGGTTCATTCTCTTGCAGCAAGGCGCGCTGCATAATCCCAAACCTATGCTGCTCATCCACTACAACAAGCCCAAGATTGGGAAAAGTAAGGCTCTCTTGTAACAAAGAGTGAGTCCCGACCACTATATCGACTTTCCCCGTAGAAACAGCATTTTGTATGTTCTTTTTCTCAGTGTTCGACATACTTCCGGTGAGGATACCTATAGTCAAAGTGCGAGAAGTTCCATCAATCTGAATATGCATCATGCTCAGACCTTTTGGTGATGTTGAACCAAGAAGCTTTGTTATCGTTAGATAGTGTTGTTCTGCTAGTATTTCAGTCGGAGCCATAATTGCAGACTGAAGCCCGTTAGCAGCGGCGCAAAGCATCGCAGCAGCGGCAACCACAGTCTTTCCACTCCCAACATCCCCCTGAAGAAGTCTTCTCATAGCCACTGTCGAATCGATATCCGACAGCACTTCTTGAAGGGCACTACTTTGGCCAGACGTTAATTCAAAAGGCAGAGAAGATATGAAGTTGGAAACGATCTCATTTGATGGGAGTGGAATGGAAGATTTGTCTCGTTTCCATTCACTTTTTCGTTTCTGAGCTACCAATTGAACTAAAAAAAGTTCGTTAAAGGCCAGTCTTCTTCTAGCATCCTGAAGAACTTTAATATTACTGGGATAATGGTACCTAGCTATCGCCTCTGACAACCTCATAAGTCCGGTTCTACTCAACAGCGAATCTGGCAAGAACTCTTCGACTTTATTCACTGAAGAAGCTAAAGCCGTCCTTATAATGTTTCTGAGGCTCTTGGCATTAATGCCGGCTACCATTGGATATACGGGGACTATCCTTCCAGTATGAACATTCTTTCCCTTTCTGCCTAAAACCTCATAAACAGGGGAGTCAAAAGTCAGCCTGCCAGCAAAATTGGAAACATCCCCACTCAACATAACCTCAGTCCCCGGCTGTAAGTCCTTAATTGCCCATTTTTGACCAAAAAGAGTCACTTTTATATTGCCGGTTTCATCGTAGAGTGTAACAACTATTCTTCCCCTACTCTTCCCTTTACCAGGTACTAAGGAAACATCCCATACGGTGGCCAATAAACTTTGTTTTTCTCCAGCAATGAGTGATCCTACCTTCCTTACATCTGAATAGTCGTCATGGCGATGTGGAAAATGAAATATGAGATGTCTTATTGTTTCAATCCCAAATCCAGTCTTGAGCAAATCCCAAATTTTGCTTCTGCCATATAGTTTCAAAGTTTTAACGTTTGAAGCAAGAGAAAGATCCATTACATGCGAAGTATTTCTAGTTTTTTTATAACTCGACTGTTCAATTATTTTGGCTGAAGGGTCAATTAAACTGATAGTTTCAGTCACCCAAATTTCTCGTTCCGCTACAGTTATTCGGGAGTACGGAACCATTTGGAAATTATTTATAGCAGAAAGTTCAACAGAATTGGAGGTGAGAAACTGATCCAAACCTCCTATTACCACTGCGTCAGCGTATCCAGTGTCCTTCTCTATGGTCAGAATCCTGACTAGGACTGAGGCTATATGTGAGTGACTCTGCATATCTAAAGTTTAATGGGTGTTTTTGAAATGAACTAAGAAAATGTGATATCTCTTAATGATTAACATACATTTTTCTCAAAATTAAGTTCAAGAGGAAAGCAGAGCAACAATGAACTCATAATTTGGTTGTTTCCCCTCTATTATTTGAATCGCATCATGATAGAAATCCCCAAATTGATCAAGCAACAACCTCTCCAGATCAATCCTTTCATATTCAGTTACATTTTCCCCTAGCAATATCGTAATTTGATCACAATCATATGCCTCAGAGAATTTGAGCGATTCTGAGAGAATTTCTGAAGCAGTCCCTCTGAAAGGTAGAGGGGATTCGTCCAAAATTGCACCATAATATCCTTTTTGAAAATCTACGTCGCCAATATGCGCAGTTCTCTCTGCTTTGAAGATCAAAAGCGTTCTGACATTGGTCATTACTTCCGTGAGAGTTTCTTCATTCAACTCTACTGTACTATTTGGGTCGAATTCGGCCGAACATTCAAGGCCTTCCGCAATAGAATTAGTGGGAATAACGACCACTGAATTCTTGGATAGATCAGCTGCTTGTTTCGCTGTAGATACAATATTTTTATTGTTCGGTAACAAGAAAATTGATTCACATTTTATTGAATCCAATACTTCAGAAATCTCTGCGACACTGGGATTCATGCTGTCCCCACCCGAAATAATCGCTAGAGCTCCATTTTCACGAAATATTTGTTCAATCCCTGAGCCAGTGGCTACTGCTACGAAGCCTGTATGAGCGCAAGGCTCAACAACATTTTGGTTCTTAGATTCTCCCTTCTCCTTCCTGCCGGCATCCATAATTGCTACAGATTGCCTTTCCATGTCTTCAATAGAAACCTCAGATATAGATCCAACTGTTGTGGCTACGTTAATTGAATCACCTGGAGCTTTTGTGTGAATATGGATTCGATAAATTCCACTATCTCCTGCCACCACCAAAGAAAGGCCTAGATCAACAAATAGTTCCCTAAGATCCTCGATTCCAACGCTACTTTTGAGGATAAACTGGGTACAATATCCATAAATTTCCTCGGTAGCATGATGGTTTTTAATTAAGTTTTGAACTCCTTCACCATCTTTCGCCGGAATCCTCAATTCTATGTCTACATTTTTCACATCTTGCCCAGTTAGGTGGATATGAATACCTCGAAGAAATATCTCCAGCCCATACGCTCCTGAATCCACCACTCCCGCGTCTCTAAGCAATTCAAGGTGGTTAGGAGTGCTGTCGACAGATTCTTTTGCCTTTATTGATAGTGCGGCTAATAACTCGCTAAAAGTTTGTTCTGTACGAATCTGGCGCCCAGATTCTTCAGCTATGTCCCTAAGAACTGTGAGAATAGTTCCTTCAGTGGGATTGGCTATCGAAGCGTAGGCGCTATTAAAAGCACATTCCAAACTGGATGAAACTATATTAACGGTCGTGAGGTCTTTATCCTTCAGACCAAGATATATACCTTTAAAGATTTGGGACAAAATAATTCCACTGTTACCTCGTCCTTCCCATAAAGCTGCATCAGACAAAAGTTTTGATAAATGTTGGACCGAATAAGTGTCTTCGTAGGTCACACGATTTTTGATACCTAATAATGTCTGATACATGTTTGTACCTGTATCTCCATCAGGAACAGGAAATACGTTTAGGTCATTAATAGCATCAATATGTCTTTCAAAGTAGGTGGTCGCAGCCACAAACGTGTCATAAAAGATTCTAGAGTTTAGCGATTGAATAGTCATATTTATTACTAAGAATAGTACGCCATTTCCAACTTTTTGTGACGCCTAATGTGATAAGCTTAGAGGCGGTTTTTCGCATTCACCTCTGGGTACTGGAATATATACCAGTATTCCATAAGGGGATATCCAAACCGCTATAGTTTATTTAAAAAAAATTAAGATACGTTAAATCCATTCGAGATAGAAATATGGCAAGCTGTCAAATTTGTAGTAAAACAGGTATCTCCGGGAACAATGTAAGCCATTCAAAAAGGCGTACTAGGACTCGTTGGCATGCAAACATCCAGAGAGCTTTCGTTGAAATAGCTGGGGTGAGGCAAAAAGCGAACGTCTGCACGCGATGTCTGCGCACTCAATACAAGCATTCCATGAAGGATTAGTCCCCGACAAAGGGACTTGGGTCCTGCACCGTATTTCTAAAAGTGCTTGGCTCAGATGTTTCCGTTGACACCCTCAACGCAGGGTTAATATCATTACTATTGGTATACTCAACATTCGTAATGAACTCCGCAATCACTATGTCGGTCTTAAGGTGGTCGTAAATGCCTGAATACACAAAATCTGAATCAATGGAATGGGCCCGAGAGACATTGAGAGGTCAGTGGTCCACTCTGATGACTCCCTTTACCCCTGATGATGATCTAGACGAAGAAGGTTTAAGAAGAAATATCAGGCACGTGAAAAACCTTGGTGTTCGAGGAGCAGGATGCACTTGGGGCATGGGAGAGTTCTGGACTTTGACTCAGGACGAACGTATGCGTGTATACGACATAGTCAGCGATGAAGCCGGAGAGGCTTGGCCTATTGGAGCTCATGTATCTCACACCTCTATGAAAGACATGCTAGATTTGGCAGAACACGCAGAGCGAACAGGATTTGATCTCTTGATTGTGGCTGCCCCTTATTTTGTCACCAAACTTGAAACTCAAGTGATTGAATGGGTTAGAACGCTAGCAGAGAGCACCAACTTGGCCATCATGTACTACAACTCACCCCAATTTGGATTGGTAATGAGTTCTGACGGCCTAGGAGAAATTTGTGACATTCCGAATGTAGTGGGGGTGAAAGAAGCCAGTTTCAATCAGGATCTTTCTGTTGAGACACATCTGAAAATCGGGGATAGAGCAATAATAAGTACCCCTGATGAATGGATATTCCACAAAGGTAAAGAATTAGGATTTGAGCAACAGGTAATGTTCGCCAACACTTCCGACTGGCGATTTGATACTCCTGAGAACAACCACTACGTCAGTTTCATTGAGAAGGTAATGCAGGGAAACCTAGACGAAGATTACTATGCTCAGCATATTGCCCCTATAAAAGCGGTATCTGATAAGTGGTGGCAATACACTGTGAAAAAGATGGGCGGAGCTTTGCCCGCATCGCTGTGCAAATATTGGGGAGAACTAATGGGTATGGCTGGAGGTCACGTTAGAATGCCTCTTACAGACCTGACGGACCAAGAAAAAGAGGATTTGTCTAAAGACATATCTGCAGCCAAAAGTTTGTAGAGTAAACTTGAAATTGGAGTACTCTTAGGCGTCAATGATTTCCAAAAAGACATAAGGTAGTGTAGAAATGATTCTAATGGTTAGCGTCCAAGACCTCTATGAGGCGAAACAGGCCCTAAAAGGCGGAGCGGACATTGTTGATGTTAAAAACCTGCAAGAGGCTCTTGTAGGTTCCGCCCATCCTAATACCGTAAAACAAATACGTGACGAGGTTCCCTCAGCGCACCATGCAAGCGTCACATTGGGAGTGGTTCCTGACCAAATAGGAACTGTTTCTATGGCTGTTTATGCGGCAGGATGCTTGGAAGCCACCTCCGTCAAGGTTGGATTCATGGTAAGTGAATACGAGGTTGCTTTAGAGACCCTAAGGGCCTCCAAGGAAGCTTTATATGGCACCAGCACAAAGCTTATCGGATCACTTTTCGCAGACAATCTAATCCACGAAGGAGGTCTCGACCCCGATCTGATGGTGCAACTTGCTCAAGAAAGTGACTGTGATGGATGGCTCATTGATACGTTAGTAAAAGATGGAAGAAACCTCTTTGATTTTATTCCAGAAACTAGACTCAAGGAAATGGTTCTTGAAGGAAAAGAACTAGGAATGAGTACAGCTTTGTCAGGCCATCTGAAAATGAGTGACTTAGATGAGCTTGCAAGAGTGAATCCCGATATAGTGGGAGTTCGAGGGGCGGTCTGTCAAAAGGGAGATAGAGACTCTCGAGTGCACTGGGAATCAGTATCGGAATTTAAAACCGAATTGGATAAAAGGGAGACAGGTGAGGTGGATGTCTACGCCGCAAGTCGTGGCAGAGAAGCGGCAGATGTGAAGAATGGAACCGATTGGATAGTCATAGATGGCACCGGAAAAAACTGCGCTGGCATAATAGCCGCACTAAGTGAACAAGTAGCCAACGACAATGAATCGATTGTTGAAGTAATAATACCGGACGTACTGAACACTTATGACTTAATTATGTGGGCAGAAAAAAACAATCACAATATCTTAACCCAGAAGAAAGATGCAGAAGGCTCCCTTAGAATGCTGATTCAACCGTAATAGTATTCAAACTTCCACTACCTTACAAGAAGAGAAAACACCCGTGCCGGGAACAGCACGGGTGTTTTTTGTTAGGATTAACTAAAGGTATAAGCACCCGAGGTATTTATATAAATGGAATACAATCTTGAACAAATAATTAATATGGTGAGTGACATAGTCTTCATTATCGCAATGATTACTATATGCGCGATCGTATATGTGTCGGCAAAAAAAATTAACCGAATTTCAGAGTCGGCAAAAAGAACTGTGGAGAAAGTTGAAAATATAACTGACACTGTTAGTGACTCTGCAGCCAAAAGTGGAGGATTTATATCAGGCGTGATTAGAGCATTGGGAGCTTTATCAAGCACAAATAGTAATAAAGACGACTGAAAACTCAGCCGCATGGAGGTACTCGATGGCTAATGAAGGTAGTGGATTCACCACCGGCCTACTCGTAGGTGGAATAATTGGTACAGTGATAGGAATACTTATAGCTCCGAAACCTGGAGAAGAAACTCGCGCCGACTTACTGGAAAAAAGTGACCTTATCCGACATAAAGCAGACG
The DNA here is from genome assembly GCA_964462705.1 of uncultured Dehalococcoidia bacterium. Classification (GTDB taxonomy): domain Bacteria; phylum Chloroflexota; class Dehalococcoidia; order Lucifugimonadales; family UBA826. The sequence continues at coordinate 8,071 of CAYWYV010000017.1, read as the reverse complement.
AATTCTCGGAAACAATCAGAGATAGGGTTGGACCAACGGTTGAAGCAGCTCGAGAAAAATTAATTCCAGCGGTGGAAAATGCGAGAGAAAAGGTTATTCCACTAGTTGATCAAGTAAATGAAAGATTTTCTGCTATTTCTTCCACTCATACAGAATCCACAGTATCGGAAACTCCCGGAGATGAAGGCGCAAGCAATCGTTCCTGATACATGAAGCGCAAGCTATATATTTAAGAGTCTCTCCAACTACTCCTAGGATATGATCCCAACACTTTCATCATTGACACTTGTGTCCTAACAGCTTCCAGTGCCTCTGCGACTGGAGAATCAGATCGATGGCCTTCTATGTCTACCAAAAAAACATATCTCCCGAGACTTTTTTTATTAGGGCGTGACTCAATTTTGGCTAAATTTATGTCTCGGGAGGCAAATTCCCTCAAAGACTGACTCAATATTCCCGGGGAATCATCTTGGTACTCGAAACACAGGGATGTCATATCGGATCCTGTCGGTTCCTCATCAACATGGGACAGTGTGACAAATCTCGTCTCGTTGTTAGGTCTATCCTCCACATTCTCCATAAGTATTTTAGCCCCATATATTTCAGCGGCGCGTTTACTTGATATGGCAGCTGTTGATATATCTGATTCCATCATTTCTTGAACAGCAGCAGAATTACTAAGAGATGCAATTAATTCGGCATTTGGTAAATTTTCTCTCAAGAAATCGCGGCACTGACCTAATGATTGAGGGTGGGACATCACGATCTTTATTGCCTCAAACTCAATTTGCGACTTTGCCATTAGACACTGATTTATTGTCACAACCGTTTCACCACAAATGGAAAGATTAGAATCATGAATGAGCAAATCTAAAGTAAAGGTTACACCGCCTTCTATACTATTCTCGATTGGCACCACGCCTTCGTCTGCGGCCCCAGAAACTACCGATAACGCAACAGAGGGTATCGAATCTACAGGAACAAGAACGGCGTCGGCATCCCAGTCACGTGCTGCCTGTTCGCTATACGTTCCAGGTGGTCCTAAATATGCCACTTTTTTTACCAAGTTGTTAGACCTCTTCAATCAAGGTAGGAGCAAGAGCAGCTTCAATTTCATCAATGATAAGACGAGACTTATCTACCACGAAGTCTATTCCACCCATATCAAAAAGCTTTCCATTATTTGCCTCATTCAACACAGACACTGTTGGATGAACTTCAAATTTTCCTCTAGCAATCTGACAGGCAATTAAATTTATATGATCTTCTCCTGTTGTCGCAATAAACATATCTGTTCGAGTAAGGCCTGCCTCCTCCATAACTCTTATATTCGATCCATCTCCTAAAACACAAATTTTTCCCAAAGCTTCATCCAAAATCTGAGTCTTCTTCTTGTCTGAATCTATTACTGTTACTTCAGATCCTGATTCTAAAAACCAGCTGGCTAGACTAGAGCCTACACGGCCTGCTCCTAGTATTACTACATACATACTGAGAACCTCCTCTTAAGCCATAGCTTTTTCGAACAATTGGTCGGCGACTATTTTTCTGCTGCTTATTGACTCTAACCCCAGTTTTTCAAATATAGCTGCGACTTCTAAATCTTCCAGCACGCATATTACTTTCGGAATTTGAATAATATTTCTAGCAATTTGCGCCGCCATTAAATTAATTGTCTGGGAGCCAGTGCACGCAAGAAAAATATCAGATTCACCGGCCAATGCTCTACGAAGATCACTTTCTGATCTACCGTCACCTAACACTGGAACAATACGCGCTGTCTCTATTCTCCGCTCAGGTAATAAATCAAAAGCCTGAGAGTTACTATCCATAATTCTTACTATGTTTCCAGAATCCGACAACATAACCGATAGCGAGGACCCCAATTGGCCACATCCTAAAATTAGGATTCTTCTCGCCCTATATACCGGAGTTCTGTGGGAGGGCTCTTGCTGTTCTTGACCGACCATTAAAAACCTCTTCCCAGTTGATTGCTACCTGCACTCAGCGAAGGCCTGCAAGTGATAACGGAACAAGGAGCATGCTTCAACACATATTCAAGAGATTCATTTAGTAAATATGACTCAACGTAATCAAATTTCGGGGGTAGAGCAATGACTATGCTATTCGCTCGCTCCTCAATCGCATGAGAAACAACAGCACTTCCAATAAAGCGTGACTGAATAATTTGGCTTACCGGTCTAGTTTTCATATTCCTAGACAGTTTTTCCATTCTCTCCAAGGTTTCCTCCGCCCTTTTCGTTAGGCTAGAAATTTCTCGGTCCACTTCCACATTTCTAGGAACCCCAATTACATAAACTAAGGAAAGTTTTTCTTTGGTCTCTTTCGATAACCGCGAAGCAACTTTCGTAACCTCAATATCCGGGTAAGTCCCATTTAAAATCGCTATTATCATACTCTGAAAATACTTTATCCCTACAGCGTAGTTGAGTCTCTAATATCTACCCCAATATAATGGCCACTGACAATCTTACTAACTGTTAAATCTAACATGGCCATTATCAGGATTTATTTAATCTTGACTCTTATATTTCATCCCCATAATCGGAAATGGTATCCAAAGACTCTAAAGAGCTATCATGCGCCGCAATGACAACCAAGTCACCTACTTTCAGCTTCTGATCAAGGCCAGGATTAAGTATAACTTTCCTCTTACGGCACATCGCCAGGGGTGACAGTCCGTAACTATCTCTCGGGCTTGTAAAACCGAGTTCTGACAAGCTGGATCCATCAAAATGGGTTGGTACAGTAAATCGGCTGATTCCGTAATTGGAAGTCAGTTCCAAGTATTGCTCTACGCTAGCGTTAAAAAAACTATGGGCCAATCTCGTACCCATTTCCTCTTCAGGCTGTACGACCCGATCCACTCCTATCCGATTCAGCGTGTTTGCATGTAAAGAATCCCGTGCTCTGGCTACGACAAGTTTTACTCCAATTGTCTTGAGTAGAACCGCCGCCATAACACTGGAGACGATGTCTGTTCCAATGGCTATTACAGCTGCATCATAGTCATGAACGCCCAGATCCCTCAATACATTCTCATTTGTACAGTCAGCACTGATAGCATATGTAGCCTGGCCCAGCACCGATTGAACTCTTTCTTCATCACTATCTATTGCCAATACATCATGCCCGAGGTTGTACAACGTTCTGGTCGTACTCACCCCAAATCGGCCAAGACCAATAACTGCTACCTGTTTCTTATCCATAAGTTGCCATCCCTAATTCGAAAGATCTCTGGAAGAAGATTTAAGCATTTAATAAATTGATATGAGGTCATCCAATTGTAACCGGTTCGACTGCGTTTCGATAATTATTTACGTCCCTGTTAGGTACCATTTTAAGTCCAATAATTAAAGGCCCAACTCTACCAATTAGCATCGTCAAAATAACAATCAACTGACCAAATGGGGTCAACTGGTCTGTGATACCAGTACTAAGACCAACGGTACCGTAAGCCGAAAATGACTCAAACAATATGTCTCTGAGTAATATCCCACTGTTGGTGATCGCCAATCCAAGCGTGCACAAAAAAACGAAACCTATTGATATTACGAGTATTGCGTACGATCTATGGATTGTAAGCTCATCAATTTCTCGGTCAAATACCGTTAAATATCTTCTCTCGCGGATCAATATATATATACTCATCAAGATAATAAAAAAAGTAGTAACTTTTATACCGCCTGCGACTGAAGCCGTAGCCCCACCAACAAACATCATTAGCGACATAAATATGTCGGTCGCTGGCCTAGCAAATTCGTAGTTAATTGTCGTAAACCCCGCTGTTCTCCCACTAATCCCCTCAAATAATGAAACTACAATTTTATTTGTGGTAGACAAGGACCCAAGAGTTAATTCATTAGATCCTTCTGATACATATAAAAAGATCCCAGCTAATATAATCAAAGAAATAGTCATAGTTAGTACTATCTTGGTAACAAGAGAATAGAGTCTAAATTTCCGCTTTAAAATAAGGTCTGAAACAACCCAAAAACTAAGGGTTCCAAGAAGAATTAAGGTCCCCAAAATCGCGAGTAAGACAAGGTCCCCTTGATGGGCCAGCAACCCTGATTTTTCCGGAAATATGAAAATACCAGCATTGTTAAAACCAGAAACAGCCAGAAACAATGCCTGCCACAATGCTTCACCAGGTTCGTATACAAACACAAACCTAGCAAAAAAAGCTAGAAACCCAAAAATCTGAATTGCAACAGCGGTGATAACTATAGCCACGCTTAACCGCTGTATACCTCCAAGTTGTTCCCTACTAAAAGTCTCTCGAATCAAAAGGCTCTGTGCCATCGAAACTCTTTGCCCAAGTACTGTTAAAAGGAATGCAGCCAAAGACATGAAACCCAAACCACCCACAAACATAAGCAGCATAATCACCAACTGCCCGCCCATGGTCCAGTTGCTTGAAGTTTCTACAACAACTAACCCTGTGACAGTTACCGCCGATGTGGCAGTAAAAAGGGCAACTAAAAACCCGCCAAAAGAATCTTCATGATGAGCAAAAGGAGACATCAGACAAAATGTCCCAATTGATATCAAAATTATAAAAATAAGGATTAGTAACATGGGTGAAGAGAAGGTTCGCGCATGAATACGCCTTTCAGACACGACAAATTCCGTGGGAGGAGTCTCTCCAACTCTAGGCTTTTTGACTGAAACGTCACCTGGTTTTGTGCCCGCAGGGCTGTTCATGGAATTAAATCCTTGAAGTCATACAATTTGAAGTATGAGTGGTGCTTGAGAAGAAAACGACCATCGTAGCTGGCCCTATTAGGCGCCTAATAGCCTCAATGCTGTAAAAACTATTGTTTAGTGGGCACATTATACCAGTTTCCAAGCAAACTAGAGTTTCCCCAATAATTAACGTCCATTAGTTAAGAAACTTATTAAGCGCCGATAAAATGTCCTTTATTTGACTTGTATTAATAATGCTAATGAGCGTTTAATTCTCTCTCAGTGGACGGGAGTAAGCCTCCACTGTCAAAAACATTAGGAGCTGTATATAAGTCTATGAGTGGTAAGAGGGGACTGCATATCCCACATATCCCACATATCCCACATCCCCACATTCCAAAGCCACATGGCTTCATGCCACATGTGTTGGATCAATATATACACTCGAAGTGGGCTCACTATGTGTTTCAGTGTGGCCTGGCAGCAATATCACTAGTTTTCATACTTCTAATTGGAGACACAGTTTTCAAAACAGCTATTGTGGTAGGCATAGCATCTTCTGCATTCACGGTGTTTGTAATTCCAGATAGCGTGGCGGCTACTCCCCGAAAGGTTATAGGGGGGCATTTTGTAGCTGGCATAGTAGCGGCTGCTATATCTCTTTCCATACAATTAACAGGCTTGGATGCTTTAACCCAAGACAAGAGATTTATCATCGATATTGCAGCTGCAATATCTGTTGGAGTGGGGATCTTTGTGATGGTGGTGACCAACACTGAACACCCTCCTGCGGCTGGAACATCTTTAGGGCTTGTATTCTATGGTTTCGACTGGACGTCCATTGTATTCATTCTCTTGAGCGCCCTTCTTCTCTCGCTAGTTAGGGTTGCCCTAAGACCTAAAATGATTAATCTACTATAGCTTCCTTTACATTCATAATCTGTTCCAAAATCTCGATTATTTATTAGAGATGTTCTGCAATGCAATATATAACCCCCAAATATTCAGCTAGGCGGCAGTATCTCCGAAGTTGAATCCTATTCCACTGGGCCGCGTTCTTGTGTAATCTTTTATGTGGATAGCGGTTTATCTACAAAAAAACTAAATGGCGTCAGTCACTTTGATGGACTTATCTACAGAAAACACCATAAAAAAAATTCACGCCAGCGACACGAGGATGGTGTTGTCACTAACCGGTGCTGGATCATCAGCACTTAACTCGCTACTCGCTGTTGCAGGCGCTTCCAATTCCATCCTTGAAAGTCTCATACCATATTCTGATGCCGCACTTCATGATATAACCGGACCTCAGGAGGAAGGCGCCGTATCTGAGAAAACAGCTCTTTCTTTAGCTAGATGGTCTTATTTTCGGGCAGTTGATTTACGTGATAGCTACAAAAACGTATTGGGCATATCCTGTACTGCCGCTATAAGTACTGATAGAAAAAGAAAAGGTGCTAATCAAGCATACGTATCCGTTTGGGGAGCATCTGGTCATGCATCTGTACATTTGAACATGAAAAAAGGGCTTAGAACTCGCCAACAGGAAGAGTCACTGGTAAGTGAACTGGTAATCAACGAAATCGCAAGTGCTATATTCCCAAATTTCGCGAAGACTATAGATATATGTGATGAAGACAGTGTGGAAAGAAATAAGACAGAATTCGCTACACCGTTCGACTCACTTCTTGGGAAGCAAATCCGCTCTTTTATGGTGACTAGGAAAGGAGATTTATATGAGGACGCCAAATTCTCTGGAGCTATTCTTTCAGGATCTTTTAATCCCCTCCATTTAGGACATTTAAAACTTGCTGAAACAGCCGAGCAACTACTTAGTAAAGAAGCAGCTTTTGAAATATCTGCTGCAAATGTTGACAAGCCGCCGTTAAAATCCATAGAAATAGAAAAAAGAGTTCAACAATTTAGAAATAAAGCCAATACCTTAGTTTCATTTGCTCCATTGTTTTCCCAGAAATCCGCCGTGTATCCAAGCAGTACCTTTGTGATAGGTTACGACACCGCCTGCAGACTCGTGAATCCACGGTATTACAGCAACGATACAAAAGCCATGTTCACTTCACTGCACGAGATCGAAGCTAACGGGTGTGATTTTTTAGTTGCAGGACGGGTAGATGCCGGCTCATTCAAGGGACTGGACGACGTAGATGTTCCAACGCGATTTAAAGAAATAATGGTAGGCATACCAGAAACTACATTTCGGGTGGATCAGTCATCCTCAGAAATTAGAGCTAAAGGCGATTGATCGATGACATACAAAAACATGAGAGAATTTATTAGCTTTCTAGAGTCTAATAATAATCTGACTCGCATTGAAACCTCTGTTAGTCAAGATCTTGAGATTGCCGAGATTACTGACCGAGTCATCAAATCAGGCGGGCCTGCACTTTTGTTTGAAAATGTTGTTGGGAATGCAACCCCAGTGTTAACGAATTTATTTGGGACACATCAACGAACAGCCTGGGCTTTAGGGGTTGATGAAACTGCCGAGTTAACCGACAAAGTAAGAGATATATTAGGCCTTGTTAAAAACCCACCTTCCTCTATGTGGGATAAATTAAAAACTCTTAAAGACATAGTGGGAATGGCTCGAACCCAGCCTAAATTAATAAAGAATGCTCCATGTCAAGAGGTAGTTCTGACAGGTAATAATGCAAACCTGGAAATCCTTCCGCATTTGAAATGTTGGCCTATGGACGGGGGCAGATATATAACTTTGCCTCTCGTAATTTCTCGTGACCCCGATTCAAACCGTAGAAACGTTGGCACCTACCGCATGCAAATATACGACGAAAAGACAGCTGGAATGCATTGGCAAACCCATAAGGTGGGAGCAAGCCATTACAGAACCGGAGAAGAGAAAGGGCTAAACCGCCTTGAGGTGGCGGTGGTCTTAGGATGTGATCCGACCACCATGTGGACTGGAGCGCTTCCCATACCACCCGATATGGACGAACTCGCCGTCTCAGGAATACTTCGTGATGCTCCAGTCGAAATGGTGAAGTGTCGCACGATAAACTTGGAGGTTCCTGCCCACTCTGAGTTTGTACTTGAAGGCTATGTAGTACCAGGTGAACTAAAAACAGAGGGCCCATTTGGAGATCATACTGGGTATTATTCCATGGAAGATGAATATCCAGTCTTTCATCTAAACGCCATCACACATCGAAAAGATGCTATCTACCCTGCGACCGTGGTTGGAAGGCCACCATCTGAAGATTTTTATATGGGAAAAGCGGTGGAAAGACTAATGCTACCAGCTCTTCAAATGGCTTTACCCGAAGTAACAGACATCAACATGCCCGCCGAAGGAGCATTCCATAATTTAGTCATAGTCTCCGTG
>CAYWYV010000016.1:0-20389 GCA_964462705.1 uncultured Dehalococcoidia bacterium | reverse complement strand
AGCTGGGCATCAGGAATTTCCAACGCAAGTGGAAAAGCACGTGCAGCATCTTCCCAGGTCACTGAGAATGGCACAAACTGGTGAGGATCAATTTTAGATTCTGGAGGCTTGTGATCCTGACGTTCCTTGAAGTTATAAAAAAGTAATGTAACGACATGTAGATCGTGGTTTTCAGAAAAGACCCTGCAAATCTCTTGTCCCAGAGATTTAGTGTGAGCATACAAACCTGTTCCAGACTGCGACGGTATTTCCGTGCTTATATTGAACTCAAAATCTTCGTAGCTGGGACCGGCAATAGTGAAGTGAGGTCCGGTGTTTATTACCCGGGGGATGCCGTGCCGCACGGCGGCTTCCATCATGTTGTAACAACCTCGTGAGTTAACATCAAAAGCAACTTTCCGGTCAGGTCTGACAACTGAAAGATTAACAATAGCATCCACACCTTCAGCTGCAGATACAACCCCCTCTAGGTCTGCGACATCAAGCTGCCTGTATTCATTAGGCCCATCATATGTTTTGCCAACGTCAGTGAGAAGAAGCTGATGATCTTCCTGCAGAACTCTCTCAACATGCGGCCCCAGCATTCCATTGGATCCCAAAATAAGAATCTTCATTTCTGGATACTCTCAGGTATAAATCCTAGCTCCGCTTCCGCTTTCCTCGTTGAAAACTTTGATGGTTTTAAGGGATCACCTGACTGCAAGTGGAAAACGTTCCATGTGCTAGCAGGTGCCCATGAACCCGGTTCCAAGTCAAATTCAATTGCCCTCATAACCCCGTTTACAGCATCAACACCGTGAAGAACAGAATCAGATCCTGTTTCCCCATCCCAGTCCAAGTCGCCCAGTCGAAGTACACGAACATCGATACTTCGTTCGCGTCCATATTCTCTGCATACAAACTCAGCTAAATGAAAACATAGCCCATTAATTTCCGTTGTCGGGAGCGGTCTCCATTTTTCATTAACGAGATAGTTCTCTGGATAGGCCTTCATAGATGAAAGTGAGGACAGGAAAACAAATCTGGAAACTCTTTCCTGGACACACGCCCATAACAAATTATATGTCTGACGCATCGCCTGGTCGAGGCGTTCAGATTCATCTATCGCCAGAGCATCCTGTAGGGAATGGACTACCACATCCACATCCTTTACAAGTTCATTTTGGGCTTCTCCATGACTAAATGGACCAGCTGCCAACTCTACTTCATGAGTAAGAGTGAGAGCCTGTACGATCTCACGGGATAATCGTGAAGTTGGATTTGTTACCAAAATGTTCATTTAGTCGAAGTACTTTTATCCCCCATCAGCTGACAATCTATCTCCTGTAACAGTAAAAGTCCCCTCAACTTCATCTAAACTCATCACTTCTGTAACAGCACTTTCTGGAGGATCAAGATCCTTCAATACAGGGAGAACTTCTTCACCAAAAAGTTTAATAGATCTCATAAGTTTGTCATGTTCAATGCCACCCCAATCCATCCAGAGACTGATATTAGTAATACCAATATCATTTGCCCGCTTAAACTTCTTAATCAACGATTCAGGATCCCCGAGATAAGTCCTGTCTAGAAAGATATCCTGAGCCATTTCACCCTCATATGGCTCAGCCTGAGTCCTTCCATTTATCACTCTCTTCGCTGTAAGAGCTTTTTGGGCACGAGTCTGCCATCTTATATAAGGCAATTGATTCAGGGCCTCCTCCATCGTTGGGGCACAATGAGTCATACATTGCAATGACATCTGAAGGTCTTCAACCGACTTACCCAGATCTTTTCGCGCCCTAACATAGCTTCCAAATTGAGATGCCACTCCGTCCATACCCATCATGCTGGAAGTCAAAGGAGTGATATCTTTGGCTGCCGCAAGCTTCAATGAGCCTTCTGAGGATCCAGCGAGCCACAGCGGAGGATGTGGCTTTTGATAAGGTTTTGGAAATACGGTTATCGGCTCATCAACTTTTATGAATTCGCCTTGGTAGGTCCAATCCTCTTCTTCCGTCCATGCTTTCATCATGACCTCAACACCTTCTTGAAAGCGAGGACGAGATTCCTCCAGTTCAATCCCAAAGCCTCCCATCTCATAAGGTTGATATCCTCTTCCTACCCCACAAAAAACTCTTCCTTTTGTGAAGTGGTCTAAGACAGCCATTTCTTCGGCAGCTCTAATAGGTTGCCACTCGGGAACTATAATCGCTGCTGTACCTATCTTGATTCTATCTGTACTTTCAGCAATTTTCAGAGCTTGGAGCAAAGGAGCCGGTGAAAAACCATAGTTAGAAAAATGATGTTCTGCGATCAGAACGTAGTCATACCCAAGCTCCTCAGAAAGTTGTATCTGTTTTATGCCCTCATCAAAGCGACTAGAAAAACTCCTAACCGACGGATTGGGCCATTCCATAAACAATCCAAACTTCAAGACTTTCCTCCTTCTTTGAATTCAAACGAGCAGATATCATTATAGTTGCCCTCGACTCCAATAGTAGGCGGGGGGCCTGGATTACGTGATACTGCAAAAAGTAGCGCTCCCAATAACATTAAAACCACCCCAGTCCACCAGGCGGGGTCATAGGAACCTGTTATGTCTACAACATAACCTGCAGCAGGTGCACCAATCCCACCAATTGCAAGGTTTATTGGCGTGACAATACCTCTAATTGTGCCTACATTCTCCCTTCCGAAATAATCAGCCCAGATATAATTTTGGTTAAACATATTGGTTCCTATCCCCAAACCAAACAAAGCCATAGACCAAAACATCATCCAGAAATCATAGGCGTATATGGACATAATGCTCGCTAGAGCTAGCATGAGAAAGGCTGATGTCGCGATTATTTTAGCAGATATCCTCCGAACCAACATACCAGCTAAAAAACTACCTGCACCGGCACATACGGCATCGAACGCAGTGGCTATTGCTACAAGCCCAGGATCGAGGCCTCTATCCATAAAAGCCGGAATCCGATGTAACGCCAGTGTAAGTATTCCCAAAGAAAGAATCGAAAAAGCTGCTGTAAGAGTCCACATCGAGACTGTTCTAAGTGCTTGGCGGGTCGGCCAGGACAATTCTATGTTTTCTGACTGCTCAGTTGTTGAATCATTTTCAATCCCGGCGTCACCATCCGGTAGTAATCCAACATCTTCCGGCTCGCGCCTTATAAACAACAGAGACAAAGGAACTATGATTCCCACACCTATTATCCCTAGGATGATCCAAGCCCCATGCCAGGTGTACTGTTCAATAAACAACTGGGTTAACGGAACAAATATGACCGCACCCAAAGAAATTCCTGCCGAAGAATAAGCGAGAGCTTTACCCCTGCCCCGGATAAACCATTTGGTAGGTGGAACCGATGTAGTAAGAGCCCCAGGACCACTCATACCAACCAGACCCATTATGGCGAACACTATTACTAGATGCCAGGGTTCCTTAATGTAGGCTAGGGAAATCATGCATCCGGCTGAAATTACCGTGGCTATAGAAAGAATCCATCTTGCTCCATATAGATCGAGTAATTTCCCAATCAACGGCCCTGTGAGGGCTCCTGAAGCACTTCTTGCCGACATCGCCCAGCCAAAAGATGCCCGGCCGATACCCAATTCATCGCCCATAGGCTTTATATATAACCCGAAGTTGAGTGACCCCATCCCCATACTAACAGCGCTAGTTATAGCCATAACAGCCACAATAACCCAGCCATAAAAAATGCGGCCATTACGACTGCTAAGCCTTACTATTGTGTCCAGAAAATCACCCCATCATGCAAGGAGTCTGTTGTGAAGCTTATACCTAGAGATAAATAAGCGACCGTATTGTACTCTCACCATGATCGGTGCGGTTGGAAATAACCATTGACCATGTCCATTACCATGAGTAACCTAGCCAAGATTTATCGTAAAGGAGAAATATATGGCAATTTCAGATGAGATATTAGCCAGATACAGAAAGATAGCCGTAGCAACTGTATATTCGGCTGTCAGAGAGTTAGGAGGATATGAACCATGCTTCATGCGTGGCATCAAAGCTTACCCTCGCCAAAAAAGCGGTGAAGATAGAATGGCTGGAAGAGCAAAAACTCTCAGGTTCATACCACCTCGTGCAGATATAAAAAGAGATACTCCGGCCGGTGAGCAATCACCGGAATACGTGGCTATGGGATCTTGTGGCCCGGGTGACGTGGCAGTATTCGATGCTATGGGAAGAAATGAAGCTTCTATAGGCGGTGATGTAAAACTCATCCAACTTAAAAATCAAGATGCAGAAGGGTTGGTCACTGATGGTTCAATCCGTGACATTAATGCGGTTCTCCCGTACGGAATAAAGTTGTTCGCTGCCGGAAACACAGCTCGAGTCGGAGAACCAGATGTTTGGCCCTACGAAGCAAACGGCATCATTCAATGCGGAGGAGTTACCGTCAAACCTGGCGACGTAATAGTTGGTGATGATGACGGAGTCGTTGTTGTTCCGGAAAGGGTTGCTGAAGAAGTAATTGATTGGGCTGAAGACCACGAACAAGTTGAAGAGCAAATAAAAGATTTAATTGAGAAGGAAGGTGTTGCTCCTGGCAAATATTACAACCCCAAAACTTTCTCAGAACTTAGCAATCTTACTAAATAAAAGACCCATATATCTGAGGCTAATATGAGCATTCAAGAATCCATAATAACCCGCTACAAAAAAGTAGCATCTGCCACTGTCTACTCTGCCGTTAGGCGCCTAGGATATGAACCTTGTTTCATGCGTGGCGTAGAATCATTTACCCCTGGTTTAACGCTTGTAGGTCCGGCTAAAACTCTAAGATTTGTACCTCCGAGAAAAGACATAATGGAAAAAACACACATCGGCGAGAAATCCCCCGAATATATTGCCATGGGATCTTGTGAACCTGGTGATGTATTAGTAGTTGATGGACTAGGCAAAAAGTATGCGGCCATTGGTGGCGACGTGAAACTTCTTCAACTTAAAATGCGCAAAGCTTCAGGTCTTGTAACTGACGCTTCTATCAGAGATCTCGATATCGTGGCGGATTATGGGCTAGCCATTTTTGCTGGGGGAAGAACCCCAATGGGTGGAGCAGACGAAATTGATCCATTTGAGGCTAACGTGACAATCCAGTGTGGGGGAGTAGCAGTAAGGCCTGGTGATCTGGTAATGGCAGACGATGACGGCGTGGTTATAGTTCCAGAATGCATAATCGAGGAAGTTATCGACTGGGTTGAAGAACATGAGGAAGTTGAGGAGTGGATTAAAACTCTAATTGAGAAAGAGAATGTGGCACCTGGTAAATATTATCCCCCGACAGAAGAAACCATCAGGCAATATCGTAAAACTTTAGGAAAATAGATTCTGGAGTGTTGGCAGTTAACTTGCTGGTCCTGGCTGGGGGAGGGTTCCAACAGTGCTATACCTGTACGAATATTTCTTCTCGTTAACGCTGAAGGCCGCTATGCTTGCACCTATCAAGGTCAGTCCAGCAATAGCAAAAGGTATGACATAAGAGCCAGTAAGCTGCTGTAACTCTCCTGCCATCAGAACGGAGAGAGCTCCTCCAATCTGATGCGACATGTTTGTCATACCGTTCAGTGTCCCTAAATTCCTCAACCCAAAAATGTCCGCAGTAAGTGAAGAAGTCATCGAGGCCGTGGCAATCCAAGACATACCAGCTATGAAAGCAAACGCCCACATTCCTTCGACTCCTCCTACAGTCAACAACACAGCATAGGCGACTCCACGAAGAGCATAGGTAGACCCAAGTACCAGCTTTTGGCTCCACCAATTCGACAACATTCCTGCCGTGAGAACTCCTACTGAGTTGAGCCCCATCATAACCCCAAATATGCTGGCAGCGGTCATTTTAGGGACTCCCTGATCCTCCGCAAATGGCACAAAATGAACTGAAAGGATATTGGTTGTAATTCCACAAACCAGATAAGCCGCTGACAACTGCCAGAAAGGCGAAGTTGAGAGAGCCTGCTTCCAACCACCTCGACCTGATGTGAATAGTGGCCCGTCGAGTGTCGTAGTTTCACCTTCGTCTACGTCTTTTTCAACCATTTTTTCAGATTTCGGCAATAGCGATGAGGGACTATCTTTCAAAAAAGCAAGGGCCATAGGGCCCGCTATAAAAGCGATGATACAACCCAGAACAATAAAAGCGAATCTCCAATCAAAAGTTTGAATCAAATACGCCGAAAGAGGAGCAAACATCAAAGGCCCAAATGATCCACCTGCTGCCGAAATGCTCATCACCAAACCCCGCCGCTTAAAAAACCACCGGGCCAACAGTGAATGTATTGTGACAAAAGAAACGCCGCTAGATGCGAAACTACCGAGAAACCCATAGATAAAAATAAATGACGGGATCGAATTAACAGTACTCATCAGCGCTGTGCATACGCCCAGCATGATTAGGGCACCTCCAATAACTAGTCTTCCACCAAAACGATCATGCAGGTATCCAGTAGCCAGGAACGATACGGCGCCAACCAAGATGCCAAGAGACAGAACTCGGGTAATATCAGCTCTTGACCAACCCATATCCGCTTCCAAAGGCGTAACGAAAACACCCATCGATGACCGAATTCCAAACGCAGAAAGTGCAATGAAAAAACAAACGGCGAGAACGAACCAGCCGTAGTAAAGATTCCTTGAACCGTTATTCATAGTTTTGGTAGACATGGAAGATTTGTTCAACCTATGCTCAACCTGTTAATTTAGGGGAGAGACAGCAATGAAAGCACGCTGGAAATCGTACCACGGAAACTGATTATAGTGATTTGGTAGAGTCAATAAACCCGTGGTATGAGGTTCCCACATATTTGCAATTGAACTTCCTGAAAGGGGAAAGCATGGTTGGTGAGAATAAAGTTGATAGATATTTGGACCGGAACTGGGAAACAGACATAGTTTCATATCCCGAGCCCGCTGTGGAAATCATAGATGAAAGTTTTCGTAAATATGTTATCGGAAATGCTGGAATGGAGCGTATTTACACTGGTTGTCGCTGGGCTGAAGGGCCGGCATGGTTTGGGGATGGGAGATACCTACTTTGGAGTGATATCCCTAACAACCGAATGTTGCGCTGGACCGAGGAAACTGAATCGGTGAGTGAATATCGCAAACCTTCCAATAACTCCAATGGAAATGTACGAGACAGGGAAGGTAGATTAATTTCTTGCGAGCATCTTACGAGGAGGGTTACTAGAACCGAGCACGATGGAACAGTGAATGTAATAGCCAGTTCTTTTGAAAATCTGCCTTTTAATTCTCCCAACGACGTGGTAGTCCATTCTGATGGGGGGGTCTGGTTCACTGATCCTGACTACGGAATACTCAATGACTACGAGGGTGATAAATCAGAACCTGAACTACCTACAGCTGTATATCGAATCGACCCGGTAACGGCCTCAGTAGAGGCAAAGGCTACCGGGATACTTAAACCAAACGGCCTATGTTTTTCACCAGACTTCACGAAGCTTTATGTGTCTGATTCCGGGTCCGATAACCCGAAAGTGATTTACGTATTTGAAGTGACCAACGATGGAGCATCGCTCAATGAAAAAACAGTATTTACAGAGACTGGAAATGACTCCACAGATGGAATTCGCTGTGACAGCGACGGAAATATATGGGCTTCAGCCCAACGCGGGACCAATTCAATCTCCATCTATTCCCCTGATGCAAAGTTAATAGGCCGTATCTATGTACCAGAAGTTCCTGCAAATCTCACCTTTGGTGGAATAAAAAGGAACAGACTGTTTATAACAGCCAGTCAGTCAGTTTACTCAATATACACAGGCGCCACAGGGGCTGCTCTCAGCTAGTCATATCATCCCTTCCAGACTTACACCAGAGCTATTCCTCCTGATGCCCTGTTTTAAAGGTAGCATTGGCATAACATCACTATCAATTATGACCAGTAGATATCCTGTCTGGAGGGATTTATGCCTGTACCTGGTCTCCACGGAAATGCATCATCATCCCAGGGATTAGCAGATAACCAGTCTTCGTCCATGGCAACTCCTAAACCAGGTCCGGGGGGTACACCAAAATATCCGTCCTCCTGCTGGGGGAAATCTCCAACGGTCGAATCCTGAAACCATGGGTGTATGCCACCTTCCTGAATAAGAAAATTGGGGGTACAAGCATCAAGATGTAATGCCGCTATGGTACAGAATGGACCATATGGATTATGAGGCTGAAAGCCTACGTAATACGCCTCAGCCATAGCTGCAATTTTTTTAAGTTCCAATATACCTCCTGCCTGAACAACGTCAGGCTGAATCAAATCAACAGCCTGGAGGGGTAGAAGATCAGCGAAATCGAATTTTGTTAAGAGTCTCTCTCCAGTGGCAATTGGAATATTGACATTGTCAGCAACTTTTTTCAGAGCTTCAAGATTCTGTGGAGGAACGGGTTCTTCATAGAAAAAAGGCCTGAACTCCTCGAGTCTATTTCCGATCCTGATGGCGTCAGACGGTGCCAACCTTCCATGCACCTCAACAAACAACTCCACATCATTTCCTACTGCCTCACGAACTGCTTTCATTTTTGCAACAGCCAACTCCTCAGAATCCCGATCAATAAAAATACCTCTGTGTTCGAATGGGTCACCTTTTAAGGCAGTCAGTCCTCTCTCGACATGGTCCATGGCATTTTGCACCGCTAACTCAGGTGTAGTCCCGTCCCATCTTCCATAAGTCCATATCTTGTCACGTATTTTTCCTCCAAGAAGTTCATAGACAGGTACACCAAGAGCTCTTCCCTTGATGTCCCAGAGAGCGATTTCAATTCCACTAATTGCAGACATCTGAACAATGCCTCCTCTCACGTGGAAGTGGTGATAAAGAGTCTGCCAATGTTTCTCTATTTCCATAGGATCTTTACCGAGAATCACTTTCCCGAACTCATCGACCATCGTGGCAACACTCAGAGGGCCGCACGTGGCCTCTCCCCAGCCTGTGATTCCCTCATCAGTTTCTATCTTCACAAAAACATAGTTTCGCGAAGTTTTTATACCCGTCCTAGTTGTGGTATGAGACGCAGGAACTGCCTTCACTGAAGTAATTTTCATATCTGTCTCCTAATTTTGATAATTCCCGTGACCATCACAACCTGAGGGGGATTGCATAAACGCAAAAAGGGGGAAGACTGATTGTCTTCCCCCTTTAATTTAGCTACCTGTTACCCGCAGCATATTTAGTCGTTACCCAGCACCACCTTGATAACGTTATCTTCATACTGCTCATATTGATCATATGCTTCTTGCACGTTATCAAACTTCATTTCATGTGTCTTCATTTGCCCCGGGTCCCACCAACCTCTTTCCTTCAACTCAATCATCCTATCTATATGTCCTATAGGGTCCCCACTTCCGGCTCCTGAAGTTGGGATGATTGTAGGAGCATTCTTGAGGAATATCGATGTATCAATTTCAGTTTTCCTTCCAGTGGGTCCTGCTTGAATACCGAATATGATTACCTTACCGTGTTTGGTTGCACCCCTAATAGCAGCACTCAACGCATCGGGAAAACCAGAAGCTTCAACGGCAATATCTGCCAATTTACCATCGGTAATTTCAGCAAGAGCCTCGTCAACATCATCCTTGTCCGGGTTAATTGTGTGGGTGGCACCAAACTTTTTTCCCCACTCTAGCCGATAGTCAAGGGGATCCACAGCTATCACACGGCGAGCACCCGCTCTGGCCACTATAGCGGTAAAGGACAGACCTATGCTGCCTTGTCCCATAACAACAACGTCCTTGCCGAGAATGGTTCCCATTTGTTGGCATGAGTAAAGTACAGTCCCGGAAGGTTGGCACATAATCCACTCACCCAGATCACCATGATCCGGCAGCAATGCCATACGCCCTTCATCGCCAGGATAATATTCAACAAGACCTCCAGGGCCGTCTGTACCAGGAAGTACTATGACACGCTGGCCAACTTTGAACTTGTCTGACTTACTCTCCACAATGGTTCCTGCACATTCGTGACAGGCACCACCATGGCGCATAGGGTA
This sequence comes from uncultured Dehalococcoidia bacterium, assembly GCA_964462705.1. Taxonomy (GTDB): domain Bacteria; phylum Chloroflexota; class Dehalococcoidia; order Lucifugimonadales; family UBA826. The sequence goes on along the minus strand of CAYWYV010000016.1, from coordinate 10,371 downwards.
TTCCTCTTCAGGGTGAACAGGCCCATAAGCATGTCGGATGTCACTTCCACAAACTGACCACCGCTCCAGTTTTATCAAACACTGTCCATCATTTATTACGGGTACATCGATATCTTCAATCTCATACTTTTTTGGGCTCGCTATTCTAGCTGCAAACATTCGCGACCGTCTCCCTCTATTATTATTTCAAATCGGTAAAAACTTTCCTATTCTAGTGATACTTGAACATTTAGCGCAACCTAAATACTACTACTTGAGGATACATGGTAGTTTCATCTCCCTAGTTAAGTGTAGAATCTAACCTAAATTGAGATGAAAACGCTATTTAGCTTCCCGAATCCCGTGAATGACTATGCTGCTCGAATGGTGGCATTATTTGTTGTTGCATTGGCTTTAGCATTTCAAATTACAGGGAACGATTACATCTTGATTTTTCTAGCCTATGGCTTTGCGGCCCGAACTTTGACGGGGCCCAGCCTAAGCCCAATAGGTCAACTCGTTACAAGAGTTCTGATCCCACTTTTGAGAATCCCGAACAAGCCAGTCGCGGGCCCTCCTAAAAGGTTTGCACAATCTATCGGGCTCGGATTTAGTATCGCTGCGCTTGTCACTTTTTACCTCGGAGATTCCATAGTAATAACCAGATATTTGATTGGTACCTTAGGATTATTTGCCTCAATTGAGGCATTCCTCGGATTTTGCACAGGTTGTTATGTCTTTGGTTGGCTTATGAGATTTGGAATAATTCCTGACTCGGTCTGCGAAGAATGCAAAATTGACTACCCGGGCGCACAAACGGATACCAGCAAGGTCTAATACGGTCCCATTTCCACACCGCAGTAAGATAACTTCAATCTTCTGGTAGAAACATCTCCGTGACACTGTCGGGCCGAGTTAGTGAAATATGGAAAAAATCCTCGGCATCTGCAGCGCCATGCCAGTGCTTCTCTCCAGCAGGTATGAATGCTGTATCTCCTGCCTTCATCTGAATTTCTTCGGATTCATTAGCTACAATGCCAACCCCTTCCGTAGCAAACAAAATTTGATCACTCGTGTGGGTGTGAAAATGATTCTTTGCTCCGTCGTAGAAAGACACAAGAGCGAAGCTATATTGATCCGTCTTAGGATCTCCCACAAGAGGTTTTCTAGTGACTTTACCACCGTAAAACAATGGGGCATTGGTTGCATCCTGGGCCTCGATATTTTCCTGTCTAACTACTTCCATTTATTGTCTCCTCCTAATTAACTTAACATGCTTGGAAAACCTTGGTTCAACCTAGTTTTTATAGCCTAAGATTTATCAATAACAGCAAATCCAGTATAAGGCTGCAGAACTTCCGGTATAACGACACTACCATCTTCCTGTTGAAAATTTTCCATTATTGCAATCATTACCCTAGGTATCGCAAGACCCGATCCGTTAAGCGTGTGCAAAAGGCGTGGTCTACCCCCTCCGTCAGGTCTATATCGTATCGATGCTCTTCTTGATTGAAAATCGGTACAATTTGAGCATGAGGAGACTTCCAGCCATTCCCCGGTACCGGCCCCCCACATCTCCACGTCATAACTTTTTGCGGCTGCAAAGCCTAAATCTCCCGTACACAGCTCAAGAACCCTATGCTGGATGCCCAATTTTTCACAAACTCGCTCAGCATCTCCAACAAGAAGTTCTAGTTCATCGTATGAAACTCCCGGCTCGACAAACTTATACATCTCCACTTTGTCGAATTGGTGAACCCTTTTTATCCCTCTGGTATCTCGACCGGCAGAAAATTTCTCTCGGCGCCAACACGGCGTATGGGAAACAAATCTCATTGGAAGCTCTGAGTAATCTATTATTTCCTGCCGGAACATCCCGGTCACTGGAGCTTCTGCAGTTGGAACCATGAAGAGGTCATCCTCCAAATCGTGGTACATATTTTCTTCAAAATGTGGGAGATGACTTGACCCTGTTACAGTCTCCCGATTAACCATGTAGGGAAGATATAGTTCATCATATCCGTTCTCTGAAGTATGTAAGTTAAGCATCCACTGTATTAGGGACCTTTGAAGAGCGGCACCTTTCCCTCTAAGTACATAAAATCTTGACTGTGCCAGTTTAACTCCACTCTGAATATCAATAATCCCAAGATCCTCCCCAATCTCCCAATGTGGTTTCGCCTCAAAATTGAATTCTGGCTTATCTCCCACAACCCTAATCACGACGTTACTCTCTTCGTCATCGCCAACAGGCACGGTGTCAGAAGGTATATTTGGAATATTCAACAAAATCGATTCAAGTTTTATCGAAATATTGCGTTCTTCTTCTTCTAATTTCTTGATTCGACTACCGACTTCTCTCATCTCATCTATCAATTCCACGGGTTTTTCCTTTGAATGACCTATTTCCCGTGAAACATCGTTTCTTCTTGCTCTGAGGTCATCTAATTCCACGATAACTGACCGTCTTTTCCTATCAAGATTAGAGGCTTCCAAAATTGGAATATTTATACCTCGCCTTGTGGCAGAATCTTCAAGAATTTCAGAATGTTCTCTTATTACATTTATATCAATCAACTGCTAACTATCTCTTCCAATACAGGTAAGTATGCTCACGTCCATATTCTATATACATATCACCATCATATGGTGATCCACTTCTACTAAAACACAATTAATTCCTATGCAGCTAGACAGATTACCATTACAAATAATGTCAAAATCGCTCCATCAATTGACTATTAACACTGTTTTTTTCTTAAATTTCTACCGGTATTTTCTAGTGTGCCTTTTCATTACTACTTATACTGGAAATTCATTTCATGAAAGAGTAATTACGTATTCTTTAACTAGGAGATAAAATAATAGGTAAATTTATTTAAAATTATCTCGTTTTTGCGAATATCGTTGTCTTTATTGTTAAAATATTGACATAATCGCAACTGAGTATATAATGTATCGTAAGAAAGGTTTTTGGGTGACAAGAACATAGGTAAACATAGAAATTGGAGAGGCCTGTATTTTCATAGGTGCACACCTATGACGTGGCATCGTACGCCTGCCAATAAATCGATTCACCATCAGGGTACTGTTCAAATAGGTTCTGACTAATCGAATTAATTAGGGTTGTTATGCGCATCTAATATCGATAGGAGGATCAAATGCTTCCCCGCATTTCTTTGGAATCAGTTGCTAGAGAAGATGTTCATTGAATCTCCTAATTGCTATCAGTTCGTGAAGTTTCCCAGAGATTGTTTGGCCAATACGGCTGCGATGGCCCGGTCCATAGGGGCTATGAATCATCGATAAGGCTAGAAAGCTCAGATACTTTAGAAAAAAAGATCTTTGAATCTGATCCCAGAAGATCCATATTTGGAACCGACATCACTGATGCTACAAACTTCCACCTTACAATCAATCACGAAAAATATCGCTATTTACCCTCCAAAAGCTGACTACTTTGAAAAAATTTAAGAGATAAAAATGGAAACTTTCGGTTCAAGAAAGTTTGCAAAGTAATCGATCACCGAATCTCCCTTCAATGCAATCTATCTCAACGTCCTGTTCCCAACAATGGGTAGTCCAAGATTCGATTTAAATACGAAATTCTTCCAGCAAGCATATAATCTATCAATGTCTCCGAATCCAGAGAGTAACGTAGAAATCACAGATTATGCAGAGGAACTTATGTCAGTTCCGAGAGCTCACGTTCGTATGGAATATTTTCAAACCGACTCAGGAGTGATGCTCACCCACGAGGGGCAGGAGCTAGTTAGGTGCCCTTTGACAAGGTCCGGTATGGCAGCAGCAGGATTCATGTCGCAGGCGATGGGTGTAAATCTCCCATCTCTTGAAGAAACCGTAAGTGTAAGAGTTTCGACAGGAGTTTTATTCAGAGTAATAGCCATAGCGGGGCTCGACTTCGAAAACGAGGCATCTTTTACAATTCTGGATCGTATGCTCGAAGAGGCAGAATTACAAAGGGGTTCTGCTTCTGGCTCGGAATAAAAACAGGACCTGACAGAAAAATGGATTCAAAAAAACCGCACACTTTCTCTCACATCCCTAATGGCAACCACTTCGACAGCATTAACTATGCTGAACTGGGAGTCGGTGCTGTCGTGTCACACCAATCCTACACACTCGACAGGGAATCAGTAAAAAAATACGTATTGGCTGTCAAAGACACGTCAGGTCATCCTGAAACTAACACTCTTGACGCCGCTCCACCAATGTCCATAGCTGCATTAAGTCTTAGAGGAGTTGTTAATGACTTGAAGATTCCTGGCGGGACACTACATATTGGACAAGAATTGTCTTTTTTAAAGCCGGTGCACGTCGGAACGCATCTGGAATGTACAGCCATTCTTTCGTCCAACAGCGTGCGAAGGGAATTCCGATTCATTGTCGTAGATTTAAACGTAAAAGACGATCTAAACGACTACGTAATGAAAGGAAAAAGTACAATAATGCTACCAGTCGACATCTCAGGGTAGTAAAGGGATTGGCTATAACAATGGAAAACGGTGACCCAATCATTGAAGTTATCAAGGAAATAACTTCGGAACAGGTATTGCTTTACGCTGAAGCTTCAGGTGATTTTAACCCTATACATGTTAATAAGGAATTTGCGGAAGCGTCACAATTTGGCAGAAATATTGCACATGGGATGATGGTAGCAGCAACGATTTCAGAATCTATGTCTCTGACATTCGGCGAATCCTGGCATGATTCCGGCAAGGTAAAAATCAGATTTCGCTCGCCTGCATACCCGGGGGATACCATCACTACAACAGGACAGATCCAAAAGATGATAGCTTCAGAAGAAGGTACAGAAATAAAGTGCTCTGTATTAGTTACAAACCAGGTTGGAGAAACACTCATATCTGGAAGTTCTTCGGTAATTATTTGGAGTTAGATCTGCCTAACTAAAACATTTAGGAGTAACAATTTTGTCCGACCAAATAACAGTGGCAATAGACGCGATGGGGGGTGATAATGCTCCTTCAGCAGCAGTGGAAGGCGCAGTACTAGCAGCTCGAAACACCCAAACCAGAATTATGCTTGTAGGAGACCAAGTCCCTGTGGAAGCAGAATTGAATAAGCATGATACAGAAGGATTGGAGATTTCCGTCGTTGGGTCTGAAGGAAAGATAGAGGACTCTGAAGCACCGGCTCTCGCTCTCCGCCAAAAACCTAGAGCATCTGTACTAGTTGCCACGGGACTTGTAAAAGCTGGAACTGCTGATGCAGTCATATCTATGGGCTCAACCGGAGGATCCATGGCAGCAGCAGTAGTGATACTTGGAACAATTAACGGAATTGAAAGACCAGCTATAGGCGGCCCAATCGTAGGTTCCGCGCCAAACCAAACCATATTGGATCTAGGTTCCAATATTGATTGCAAACCTTCTCAACTCCTCGGTTTTGGAATTCTTGGGTCTGTTTTTAGCAAAGTTCTTTTGAATGTAACTGATCCGAAAATCGGTGTACTAAGCGTGGGCAGTGAGCAAAGCAAAGGAAATGCTCTAACAAAAGAAGCTTCTTCTCTATTTTCCAAAAGTGGCCTCAACTTCATAGGAAACATAGAAGGAAACGACCTCGTTAAGGGAATCGCCGATGTGGTGGTGTGCGACGGTTTCGTCGGCAATGTACTGTTGAAGCTGGTAGAAGGCATTGGGACTGAATTAGGCCTTCAGTTGCAAGCAGCGCTCTCAGACAAAATGCCGCCAGAGGACCTCAAGAAACTTGTGCAGGAACTTCATAGCAAGAATAATGTCGTCGACTCACGAGGCGGGGGGCCAGTGTTTGGTGTGAATGGGATCAGTATTGTGGGGCATGGCAGCGCCAGTCCCGGTACTTTTGAACGCTCCGTAAGCTTAGCAAGAATGTGCATTGAAACTAGGTTAATAGAAGAGATGAATGAACAGGTTCCTAGAGTTATGGCACTCGCATCTGATTAACCCAAAAATTTATTTATGAGCCAACAAGAAATTTAGGAACTTCATGACCCCAGAAAACCAAAATAGACTCGACGGAAAATTTGCTCTAGTAACTGGAGCCTCAAAAGGAATTGGTAGGGCCGCTGCTCTCGAGCTTGCCAGAATGGGTGCCAGCGTTGCCGTGAACTACAATTCCTCCCACGATGCCGCTATTGAGACTGAGAAGGCAATTAAAGATTGCGGAGTTGACGGTTTCACCGTTCGTGCTGATGTTGGCAAACTAGATGCTGTTAATTCAATGATTGATATAGTCAATGATAGATTCGGTCAGATTGATATTCTAGTAAACAATGCTGGAATCATTGACGACGGATTACTACTTCGTATGACTGACGAAGCCTGGGAAAAAGTCATTGATACCAATCTGAATGGAACTTTTTACTGCACCAGAGCAGTGATCAGGTCCATGGTCAGGGCCCGTTGGGGCAGAGTAATAAATATAGGCTCAGTGGTGGGTCTTAGGGGGAATGTTGGGCAAACCAACTATACTGCTTCCAAGGCCGGAATCATTGGATTTACTTACGCCTTGGCCAAAGAAGTCGCCACCAGGAACATAACGGTCAACACTGTGACACCAGGCTACGTAAACACAGAAACCGTAGAAGGCTTAACGGAAAAACAGAAAGACATGATTATGGCCTGGATACCTATGCAACGATTCGGCGAGACAGATGATATTGCCGGTATGGTAGGTTACCTAGCTAGTCCCCGAGCAAGCTACGTGACTGGACAAATCATTAGCGTTGATGGAGGAATGGCGATTTAGTTGGGTTTTAAATACTCAGGTAGTCCTAAAACGATATGACCGAATCCCCCAAGAGAGATTTTGACTCAAAAGTTGTGCTAGTCACAGGAGGCTCGCGCGGTATCGGTAAAGCCATTGCTTTGGAGTTTGCCAACCGTGGTGCAGATATAGTTTTCAATTATCTACGAAATCATGCGGCAGCAGAAGACTGTTACCAAGAAATCAAATCAATAGGAGTGAACTGCCTGAAAGTCCAAGCTCATTTGGGCGAACCCGACAAGATATATCACCTCTTTGAACAAGTAGATTCCAAGATGGGAAAACTAGATGTTTTGATAAATAACGCAGCATCTGGGGTGCAGCGGCAAGCACACGATTTAGAACCAAAACACTGGGATTGGACAATGAATATCAACGCCCGAGCCCCATGGATATGCTCGGTGGAGGCATCTAAATTGATGACCCAGGGTGGAAGTATAGTAAACATCAGTTCAGAAGGATCAAGAAAAGTTCTACCCTATTATCTATCAGTAGGCACCTCGAAGGCCGCACTCGAGTCACTTACGAGATACCTAGCTGTCGAATTGGCAGAACAGGGAATAAATGTAAATGCTGTATCCGGCGGGTATATAGAAACAGGCGCCTTAAATTCATTCCCTAACAAGAAAAATATGATAGAAGCTGGTAAGCAAACTCTAGCCGGGAGAATGATCACATCGGAAGATTTGGCAAAAGTGACAGCTTTCCTCTGTACCAAGGAAGCTGAGATGATTAGGGGACAGGTAATAGTGGTGGATGGAGGAGTGACCCTCTCAGCTAACTTCCCCGAGATAAATTAGTTAGCCAGTATATCAACCACAGTAATTTTTACACCATCACAGGTCATGGTATTTCCCTCTTCAGCCTTAGCCTTGCGGATAAACCCCATTCCTAAACCGTGCAGAGAGGAAGTCATAACACCAACAACTCGGTCTTCATCTTCGATGGCTTTGCCAGATAGTTCAGGATCTTCACTGTCCCACTCGAACTTCACGAGCTTACGTTGAACCTTGTCATAAGTATTCAACCGGGCTACCACTTCCTGGCCTATATAACAGCCCTTATTAAAACTTATATAGGGTAATAGTCCCGCTTCAAGGGGGTTAAAATCTTCCGTCAACTCCGAACCATATGCGGGTTCTCCTGCATCTATTCGGACACGGTCATACTCCTCGAACGATATTTGGTCGAGATATTCGTCTAGTTTAGACTGAATGAAATCTCCGTTCACAGCCGAACCAATCAAATCGATACAAGACAAGTTCCCCACCTGAACGCTGATTGCTAAAGATGCCGCTCCCGCAATCTCTGAGTACACTCCATGAAAAGGCTTGATATCGGTGGTATCAGGCAAAATCTCAATTTCTGATGACTCCCCTATAACCCTGAAATGAAAGGTTTGGTCAGAAACGTTTTCAGTCTGCACATCCTCCATAATGGTGTAAAAGTCGATCCAGTCCGAAACTTTCTCAGTTGCGTTTCCAGATGTGAGAACCATTAAACCTTTCTCTTCGACATGGACACTCAATAAATCTATGATTCGGCCCTTGTTAGTCGTTAAAACCGCACCCATACCCATACCCGTATTTGTGAGATCCGTAATACGATTCGTAGTCAATCTATCCAGAAGGTCCAAGGCATCATTGCCAATTAACGACAATCTACCTTTGTGTCTACTGAGATCAATATAACCAGAAGATTTATTCATGACCCAACGATATCACCGACCCGCTTTTTAGGATCGGATCCCTTATACGCTGAAAGAAGTGCCACAGCCACAGGTGGTTTTTGCATTGGGATTATTAAAAACAAACCCCTTACCGTTCAATCCACCTGAATATTCCAACACAGTACCCGCCAAAAAAATGTAGGATTTTTTGTCCACAAAAAGACGTACGCCATTTTCCTCAATAATCTTATCGTTGTCGCCAGGGCCATCGTCTGTAATGTCTAATATATACGTAAGGCCAGAACATCCTCCGCCTTTAACACCAACACGAAGGTCCGCCTCAGGCTTCCCTTCGGCAGCAGCGAACTGCTTCACGTGAACCGCAGCGTCCTCGCTTATCGTAATATTTAATGGCTGAGGAGTTGTTGTCGTCATCGTCATACCACCCGTCGATATTGTTGACTCCCCATTACAGGGAGTGGAAAGATATGGCGGATTCTATATAAAACTGACGTTTTAGGTCAATCTAAATGTGCATCTCAATATCTTTGAAGTCGTGCAAATCTGTCTTTTTAGATCCCTTACAGGAAGAAGCTAAGCTGCTCTACCCTTTTTCCCCTTTCCACCTTGGGGGGAAGCTGACGTGTCATCATTTCCAGCCGCACTACCCACTAAGTGAGAACCAGTCTGCTCAACTATATCCTGCAGCAACCCACATTGAATACACTCTCTAAAGTCTCCATAAACATCCTCGCGAATGTGCATGTCACCACGACACTTGGGACAAGACCTATAAAAAACCATCATTATTTCTCCTCGGAGCAAGTGCAAAACTTCATTTGCAATATCTACCTACTATTATTCAGGCCTGCTCGAAGCACCATGTAAAGCAATGCTAGAAGCAGTAAACGTTATTTTTCTATATAAATATTTCTAGATAAACTATTACTGAATTATTATTCTATATTTTTATATCCCATTTTAAGCTTGTCAAGAATTCCCAAGCCTCAAATACTAATGTATTTATCTATAAACCAAATACTACTAAGGGTTTACTATCTGTATATGCTATTTTCTTTAAACACGAGCGTTAGTATAGGGCCTTACAGTGATATTGCAATAGAGAATATTAAAATAGTGTGTATTTGTTTTTGTAATACTGTTGGTCTAGGATAGCTTCCAATGTCTCACTTATACTTGTTGCAGTACCCAAACGTCTAAGAGGCTAGCTCGTCGTTATGCAAGACAACAGAGATGTATTAGAAAAGCTACAGTTGTCTCCGAATAGTTGCGTCTTGGTAGTTGGAGCACCAGATTCTTATATGGACCTGCTGTCGACTGAGTATCCGGATCTCCAAGTTTCAACAACGGTTCCGGAGAGATCTTCCCAATTCGATGCTGTGCAAATCTTCGTTCGTAACAAAATGGATGTGCTTGAGCTCTCTCCTGGAGCACCCGCTGTACTAAAAAAACATGGTCTTCTATGGTTCAGCTATCCTCGGGAAACTTCTGGGCGTGAGACCGACATCAACAACAAAGAAGGCTGGGAACCACTTTTAATGGCTGGTTGGGCTTCGACCCTACACGTGTACCTTGATGATCTATGGGCTTGCCTCAAATTTGAGTACCGCAATGACTAATGCAACCACTCGAATTCGAAATTACCTGATTCCAGACGATATTAAAATCCATATTATTCAAAATAGGAAGGCGCGATGATATACGATATGAGGATTTATGACTTAAAGCCCGGCTCAGTCGACGACTATATGGCTGCCGTCGAGGAGGTAGCTCTAAAAATCAGAGAAGACTATGGGGTTAAACTTGCAGGCTGGTACTACACCGATATTGGCCCGTTGAACAGGATTGTCCATATATGGGCTTACCGCGACTACCACCATTTCGCAGAGGCAAGGGAGCAGGTCAGAGCGGACCCT
>CAYWYV010000015.1:0-20641 GCA_964462705.1 uncultured Dehalococcoidia bacterium | reverse complement strand
GCAAACAATGACGATCAATTTCGCAGGCTTTGCGAAACTGTCGGCTTGCCAGAATTAGCTGAAGACTTAAGGTTTACAACAAATGCCCTCAGAGTAGAGAACAGGAATGAACTAGAAAAACTTCTAAATGACCAGATAGGAGCAAAGCCTATCTCCCACTGGATGTCGGAGATGCAATCAGCCGGGTTAACCGTGACTCCAATAAACACAATCGAAGATGTTTTTAAGGATCCTCAAGCTGAAGCCAGAAATGCCTTATGGAATGTAGATCATCCTACCCTGGGGAACATACAGCTCTTAGGTTCTGCACTGCAACACCTAAGTAGAACTCCCGCTTCACCCCAGGGACATCCCCCTCTTCTGGGTGAACATACCTCAGAGATTATGAAAGACGTATTGGACATGTCACAGGATGAGATAGATACCCTTTTATCTGAGGAAGTAATCAAGGATCGTTAACTTATCCAACTGCTCAGCAATATTCTATTCTGGAGTTTCTTATGAAAATAAAAAGCGTTAGATCTGTCACACTCGACATTCCTAAAAAACCTCCTACATCAAAATCAAGAAGACCAAATTGGAACAACACTTCTCCTAGAGCCCTCCCCATAAACAAATATCCAGAATTTGAAACCGTCCACGGTAAAATGCCTGGAGCAAACACATCTGAAAGCACATGGGTACAGGTTATAGCAGAAGACGGTACGTGGGGACTTGGGGAAACCAGTTTTGGTGAAATAACAGCCGCAGTTGTAGATTTTCACTTTGCACCTCTTTTGGAGGGTCGCGATTGCTTCGCATTGGAATTCCTTAACGATCTCATGTGGAGATCAACTCAAAGATTCGGGTCTGGTGGGCTGGCCACAGTAGCGCAATCGGGAATAGACCTTGCACTCTGGGATCTAAAAGGAAAACTTATGGATCAGCCAGTCTACAGTCTCATAGGAGGTCCTTGTAGAGAAAAAGCCTTATGCTACGTAACATCCGATGATTTAGACTGGTCAATAGAACTTGGATTCAAGCATTTTAAAGTCTCCAACCCGGCCCATTACGACATGGGAATTGACGGACTCAACCTGGTGGAGGAGAAAATAGCCTCGGCAAGGGAAATCGTTGGTAACAACTCTGAATTAATGTACAACCCAGTTATGTCCTTCAATGTAGAGTTCGCAATTCGAATGGCTGACCGACTAAAACCCTATGGCTTACGTTGGTTAGAAGAACCTCTAATTCCAACAGACCTGGAAGGACACATTGAACTTAGAAAAGCAATAAACTGGGTGCCTCTAGCAACCGGTGAAGATCATCATGGCAGATGGACTTTCCGACAACTGGTAGAGAACAGGGCGGTCGATGTCTTACAGCCTGACCTTAAGTGGTGCGGGGGACTAAGCGAAGCTCTGAAAATTTATGCTATAGGGGAGGCAGCTGGCATTATCACGATACCTCACGCTGCCGCCGCTTCTCCTTGGGGACAACATTTTGCCATATCTATGCCTGAATCACCCATGGCTGAGTTCTGGATGGGCTCTGATCCAGGTATACCGTTAGAAGAGCTCTGTCCGATACCAGGAATGCCGATGCCTAAAGACGGATATATAAAACCTTCCGACGCACCGGGGTTCGGCATGGAAATAAAGGAAGAATGGATTGTTCCATGGGACCATTCTGCCGCATCAAGTAATACTGGTAAAAGGTAATGTCGAGATAATAAAGGAGTCTATATGAAAATAAAAAGTGTAAAAGCATTTCCAATAAATATTGCCCCTCATCCCACAACAAAGCCCCGGGTAGAAGAAGACCCTAACGGCGGTTATTTCGCTAGCCCGATGGATAGATACGCAAGTGACCGTCCTGGAAGAACATGGTCTGACAGTTGGGATAGGGTTGCCTGCGTAGTTACAGCAGATGACGGTACATGGGGATTGGGAATATCAATAGCCGCCGGTCCCGTAACTTCCATCATAAATGATCACTTCTCGGAACTTATAGTTGGACTCAATCCAATGGCAACTGAGAAATTGTGGGACATGATGAGGCGAGCATCAGCTGCACACGGTACTGCAGGAATAGCCAGCTACGCAATCAGCGCGGTAGATAACGCGATCTGGGATCTTAAGGGCAAGTTGTTGAAGCGACCAGTATATGAACTGCTCGGAGGGCCTGTAAAAGACCAGATATTCTGCTATGCCTCGAACACAATGCTCAAATATAAAACTAGTGACTACATGGATTGGTTCATGGATCTTGGATTTAAGGCTGTAAAAGTATTTTTGCGCCACGGCCCTGAAGAAGGACTTGCAGGCCTAAATAAAAACGTGGAAATAATAGCGAACGCCCGAGAGCAGATCGGACCTGATGTAGAGCTTGCTGTAGACTCCTGGCTATCACTCAACATAGAGTACGCAGTAAGAGTGTGTGAAGCATTAAAACCGTATAACATTAAATGGCTTGAAGACTACATGCTTCCGGAGGACATGGACAGCTACGCCAAGCTCAGGTCACGAGTCCCCGGACAAACCCTTGCCACCGGAGAACACTGGTATACGATACATCCATTTGCAGATGCAGCTGGTCGTGGTCTAGTAGACATCCTACAGCCTGACATACAGTGGGTAGGAGGCATGACCGCTAGTATCAGAATTTGCCATATAGCGGAGGCTCATGGATTGACCGTTATTGGCCACGCAGGTATGAATTATCCATATGGACAGCACTTGGCCTATGCAATGCCTGTAATTCCATGGGGGGAACGATCTGAAGGTGTATCTCCTCCAGGAGTACCACTTGAAGAAATGGTTTCCCTGCCAGGAACGCCCGTCATAAAGAACGGGTATGTTAAACCGTCAGACGCACCAGGTTTCGGGATAGAAGTCAATCTAGACTGGCTGGAAGAAAGAGCAGTAAGGTAATCTAAATCAGAGAAAAAAATAGGGGAGAACAATCTAATCTTCTCCCCTATTTTCCCGGACATGAGATTAACGTCTATTTAGAATTCAAAAACCCCACTCTTTCGTATTCCCCTTTGACCACTGGTTTAGCATCGACTTCCATCCAGTCTTCCATGATTTCAGTGTATAAACTTCTGAAGTCCAGATTGAAATGAAGGTCACCTTCTAATAGATCCTCACTACGTAGGGATGGGTACTCGCTGTACTGTCCTCCAGCCACGGCATCTCCAATGACAAAAGCGACGCCACCAGATCCATGATCAGTGCCGTTGCCATTATCCTTAACTCTCCTACCAAATTCAGAGAATACAAACATAATCACATCTTCACTCTTATTTGCTTGTTTCATATCGGTATAAAAATCATAAATACCACCCGCAACATCGGTGAGAAGGCCCTCTTGTAACGCTATTCCATTAGTATGAGCATCAAAACTTCCATGTTGGGTATAACAAATACGGGTCCCTATATCTGCTTGTAAAACTTGGGCTGCACCCTTCATAGCTTTCGCAAATGAGTTTGTAGCATATTCTATGTCAGAAGAATATTTTTCAGTAACGGTGCCAAGAATATCAGCCCCTTTTAAAGCATCCAGGCCCGTCTGACTCAAGTAGTCCATAACTGGTCCACTTCCCAATGCCTGGGTATACATGTCCCTGAAAGCCTGAAGAGCCTCATTCCTCTGTGAAGTATCCCCCATATGATTCATCAAGCCATATGTTTCTAGATCCGTCACGGATGCAACCGGAGCGCCATGTGACACCAAAGCTCTAGGCAATCCTGAGCCAAAATTAACGGCTGCCACGACATTATCATGCTGAGGATGAAGCTGATTTATTGTGTTTCCAAGCCAACCCTCATTTCCTACTTTGGTTGGCTCTGCAGTATGCCAGATATCCATTGAACGAAAATGGGATCGATTTGGAGTCGGGTATCCCACTCCATGTACTACGGCAACATTACCTTGATCATATAAATCTTTGATAGGTGCCATTGCTGGATTCATTCCAAGGCCATTACCTATTGGAATAACCTCGTCTTCTGTGATTCTAACGTTAGGTCGATTATCCACATAATCTGGGTTGTTATATGGGATAACGCAGTTTAAATAGTCATTACCACCTGAAAGTTGCACTACCACTATTTTCTTATCAGCCATCAAAGAACTCCTATAAGTCAGTTAGTAACTGAGTTTACACCTTTTCGAAAATCTGAAATCTATGCCGTCCCGTTTCCAACACATAGACTCTACCATCATCGTCTAATTGAACCGAGCATGGATCCCATAAATAGGCCTCCATTCGTGCAGAAACCTCTGAAGGATCATCAGTATCTGCCTCATAGACCGATTGATAACTCGCTCGAGCTGCTCGCTCGTCATCCTGCGAGGCCAGATATTCTACAGCCCATGGGTTCAAATCCGCTGCGCCGCGGTGAGCATCTAAAAAATTCCCTTCTGAGTCTAGGACCTGCAACCGTTGATTACCCCAATCTGCAACATACATATTTCCCTCCCCGTCTACGGCAAGACCCGCGGGTCTGTTAAATTGTCCCTCACCATTACCAGACTGTCCGATCACTGCTACAAATTCACCGTCTTGGGTAAATTTCTGAATACGATCATTTCTCCAGTCTGCCACGTATATATATCCATTGGAGTCATCACATATCCCCCAAGGGCGATCAAATTCACCATTTCCCGAACCTTGTCTTCCCCATTGGTCAATATACTGCCCGTCAAAAGTGTATCTTTGTACCCGATTATTCCTTGAATCTACCACCAAAAGAGAGTCCCCTTGCACAAGCAGTCCACTAGGCTGATTAAACTGGCCAGGTTTGGATCCTTTCTCACCCCAATAACTAACCGGATTACCATCCCGATCAAATTTTGTGATCCTATGAAGTTTCTCGTCCGAAAGATAAATGTTTTCGTCACCATCTAAGACGATGTCAGTTGGCCAGATCATTCCCCCAAGAGAACTGTCATTCGTGGCGATCTGGCCAAGAAAGTCATGATCCTTCGTTACAATTTGAATCCCATTGGAACCCTTAGTAGTAGGCTTCCCACGACTAGCAACGAAAATTGTTCCATCTGACCTTATAGCCATGGAGGTCGGTAGTTGAAAACCTCGCCCACCAAAATCAGCAGCAAATCCAACATTTGTTAAATATTCCAGCTTAAAAATTGCAGTGGTCATTAATCTCTCCTCAGTAAAGCTCTACCATCTTCCTATACAGTTTGGTATTCCTGACTCGAAACAACCAGCTGAATTACTGCTACAGCAGCCTCATCAAATATATTCGCTGTATCATCGTCAGACCAAGACATGTTCCCAAATTTGGAAGCATAATTCTTCAACCCGTTTTTTGTGGTTTCCATCACATCTAGGGGCCCTAGAACATCTAAGCAGTGATCAACCAGACTGTCGTAGGACATCTTTCCGGATGGTTCCAAGGATTTGATCCTGTCTACTATATCTCTTATGCCTACTTTATCCGGGTCATTCAAAATTCTGCCCGCGAAATTAACCCTTTCAACATATGCCCCCGTATTGATCCACTCAACTCCTCCCTGCCAACCTTCAACACTTGGAGGCCTCATCAACCCCTGACCCATGTTCCCGCAAGCCGCATCTGCAGCAAATATATCGTCTGAAGGAAGTTCAACAGGACCAGCAAGTCTCATCGTCCCAATAACCATTTCCGCAGGGCTTTTTATACGTGCAAACCTTGAAGATTCGTCTTTAAAAAAGTCAGCATCAAAGAGGGTTTTCAGCATCGCCTTTATGCTGTGTCCACTATTGAAATATGTCCTGACCAATTCATCTATTGCTTCGGGATTTACGGGATCTTCATGAGGCCATTGAGGAACCGGGAGTTCATCAGCAACAAAGAAATGGTAGAGGTGGCGAGCAAGAAATCTTGCTGTAGCCTCCTGTTCGCATATAATCCTTACAGCATCCTCCCCATTCCAATTACCAGTTTGACCTAAAATAGTCTTTTCTCCATGGTCGTGGTCATCATCATCATATTCAAACTGCCATGACATATATCCATACGGCCTAGCAGTGTTATTACGCATACGTATCGACATATAATCAGGGTTTACTATCCTCCAGCCTGTGAATGCCCTCGAGGTTTCCTGTATATCCTCCTCAGTATAGTTACCTACACCCATTGCAAACAGCTCAAGAATTTCTCTCCCATAGTTTTCATTTATATTTGCACCATGGTTATCCTGATTATCCAACCACATTATCATCGCGGGATCTTTTGACAATTGGATTAACAAATTGTCAAAACTACTCATCCCGTGTTCTCTGAACATAGAAACTTGATTGGTTACAACTCTACTTTGAATGAGTTTTGTAGACGCTGTGGCGAATATCCTGTGCCAGAACAAACACATCTTCTCCCTCAATGGAGTATCTGTCATAACAAGCCTGTAAACCCAATGGGGTCCCCCACCAGATCTTAAGTCAGACAAATCTACGTGATATCTGCGAATCAAGTCATCAGGAATTACGTCGGCGTGGTCAGGATTCAGAAGTTCATCCAAAGTCTTGTCATATCCTTTAGATAACGCTTCATCCATCTCAGATGGTGTCGCTCCAAAGCCTGCGCGGCGTAGGAGATGAGCCATTTGGACTGCTTCTTTTCTAGATTGTACAGTCGTCATATTTTCTCCCCGTGGAAAACAATTACCTTATTGGTGAACATATCATGAGGCGAAGTATACCAACACGCAATATAGGTTATAAAGGGGACAATGATTAAATTTTTTCTAACTACTCTAACTACTATGAATACAAAAAAGGTTCTAGTTTAGTCAGCGAGTCTTCCCTCTCTGAAAGAGGCAATAAAATTCATGCAAAACTCGTCACGCCCTAGTAGCATGTCCATGGCAACTTTGACTCTGTCAGACTCCAAATCTAAAGCCATCACACGACTCCAATTACTTTCTATCGGGTTCAATATTCCAGAATCAACGCCGGCATCTATAGCTAGTCTAATAAAGGTGTCATTTATCAATCTTCTCGCAGGTAATCCAAACGATACGTTACTGAGTCCACCAGTGATCCTCACCTCCTCCCCAAACTCCATTCTCATCAACCTCACAGCTTCCAGGTAATGGTTGCCAAATGTCTGATCTACTGAAATTGGAAACAGCAGAGGATCAATATGGATCCGATCAAAGGAAATATTTCTATCTCTACATTGATCTACCATTTTTACAGCATTTTCTAGTCTTCCTTCTTCATCTGAGGGCATCCTATCAAAACCAGCAGCGGTCACTATCACATGTCCTTTATGAGCAGATACTAAGTCGAGTACCCCAACTCTCTCAAGGGAGGCCGAATTAATCATGGGATCACCCTGAGGTCTCCCAATACGCTCATATTCTTCTAATCCAGCGTCGATTATTTCCGGGCTAGATGAATCTATGCTCGGAGGTAAGTTGGATATAGAACCAAAGAATCCCACCAGCCACTTGATAGCCTTTTTTTGAATTTCAATCCTGTGAGATATTTCATCTATGTTCAAATCAAGAAAACTACTACCAAATCTCTCCTGTCTTTCAATTTCTACTGCAATATAAGCTTCTCCTTGTTTTTGTTCATAAGGGTCCTCTGACATACCCTTGCTTACAGCTATCATGAAATGTTTAACCCGCCCCTCTTCATAGACCTTAGTTCTCTTAAATTCATCAGGGATCGTCATGAATTGTTGGACTCCATCGGCCCCACGATATGTCACACACTCTCTACCATTTGGGTCCAAGCTAACTCTCTTCCCCTTACGCATAAGAACTCTAGTGGTATGAATGTTTTCCCCTATTACGGAAAATACGGGCGATTTCAACAAATTGTTCCTCGCTTAGATACTATTTTCGCCGGCACCTAAATGTCCGACATGTCAATATTTTAATACTTGTCAAGAAGGTTGAGTAAACAGGCACTGCAAACAGCTATAGAATATGGCTATATATATTTTTAGCAGAAATCGAATGGAGAAAATTCAATGACCAATGATTCTTCGCCTTATGGACCTCTTTCTGGTATCCGGGTCATTGACTGGACCATGTGGCAGTTTGGACCAGTCTGTTCCATGATGCTTGCCGACATGGGAGCGGAGGTTATAAAAATTGAATCTTTGGACGGAGATCACGCTCGTCAATTCCACACAGTGAGTGGCACCTCGTCCTCTTTGGGCGGAGGTCTTAACGCTTACTTTGAATCACTCAACCGACAAAAGAAAAGCATGGCTTTAGACCTCAAGACTGAAAAAGGAGTTAGTGTTCTAAAAAAACTGGTCGCGGAATCTGATGTATTTGTTCAAAACTTTCGACATGGTGTCGCAGAGAGACTGGGATTAGGATACGAGGACTTGAAGTCTATAAATTCCGCAATAGTGTACGGGGCAGCAACGGGGTATGGGCCAAACGGTCCCGACGCCGAAAAACCTGCATTTGCATATACCGGTGAAGCGCGATCAGGTTCCCTCTGGTGGGCAGGACCAGATGATGGAAATCCATATAACCTGCAAAGTATTGCGGATCAGATCTCTGGGATAATGCTATGCAATGGCATATTGGGAGCTTTGGTTAATAGAGGAATAACAGGAAAGGGTCAAAAAGTTGATGTTTCTCATCTAGGAAGCATGATGTGGCTCGCTGGAAACAGATATGGAATGGCTCTTTTAACGGGTCTTGAACCAGGAGGCCAAGATCGAAAAAGTGCACGGAATCCTCTTTGGAATAGCTATAAGTGTTCCGATGACAAATGGATAGCATTTGCTATGAACCAAAGTGATCGATACTGGCCAGCGTTTTGTGAAGCGTTAAACCGCGAAGACTTCATAACAGATCCAAGATGTAGCAACATGGAAGCTCGGGCAGAAAACAAGATCGAAATTATTAGGGAGCTGGATACTGTATTCGCTCTTCACCCCAGAAATTATTGGGCTGAGCGCATGGAGACGGTTGGAGGAATAATATGGGAGCGAGTACAGGACGTCTGGGATTTACCTAAAGACCCACAGGTAATCCAAAATAATTATATTGTAGATTTTGATCATCCTTCACTCGGCCAGGTTAAATACCTGCAGACGCCTATTGGTTATTCCACCACGCCATTGGAAACCCAACGTTCGGCACCGGAGTTGGGACAGCATACGGAAGAAATACTCATAGACACACTAGGTTATAGTTGGAACGACATAGCAATATTCCAAGATGAGGGAATAATACTTTAGAAAGTTTTTGACCACTAAAAGGAGAACCAGCGTAATGGATTATGAATCAGGTGTGATTGAGGTCGCCGAAAACGTATATGCATGGATAAATGAAAATTGCGCAACTAACGCTGGCTTCATCGTCGGGGAGGAAGGAGTCATCGTAATTGACACTCTCATGACACCGTCACTAGCAGGCTCATTGATGACAGTAGTAAGAGACGTTACTAAGAAACCTATCAGATATGTGATTAATACACATTTCCACGGAGATCACATATATGGCAATCAATATTTCCTACCAGCGCCAATAATTGGACACGAGAATTGCAAATTCGACCTCGACACGAAGTGGGACGATAATTTCAACCGTTACTGGTCAAGAGAGGCGTTAAGACCTGAACTTTCCAGAATAGTAAAAACTACACCAGATGTAACCTTCAACGACAAAATGTCTATATGGCTGGGAAGCAGAGAAATACGGCTCTCCTTCCATGGAAGAGCTCATTCAAACAGTGACATATTACTGTATCTTCCGAAAGAAAAAGTACTTTTTGTTGGTGACCTAGCCGTAAATAAGACCATTCCAGCGTTCCCTGATGGCCATATAACAGACTGGGTATCCGTACTGGATCAGGTAGAGAAAGTCGATACAAATACAATAGTACCTGGACACGGTCCAGTCGGGACAAGGGCAGAGTTCGATGAGGCAAAGGACCTTTTGAACCTACTCAATACACAGATAAAGTCGTCCTTTGACAATGGTGCTACGGAAGATCAAGCCGCTCAAAAAGTAGACGTTGGCCTATATTCGAGCTTTGCCAATCAAGATAGAATCCCTCAAATAGTCGAGATGGCATATAAAGCATACCGTGGAGAATTATAGTGCGGCGTCCTTAAGAAGCAGATGTGGCAAGTGACTGTCCCCGATCATAATTTAGTTCGCCACGTTGCTGTAAAAATTGGCGTACTAAACCATCCAGAAAATCGTAATCATGAAGGCCAAACTCATCATCTCCGCTCATTAGAACATTTACATAGCGATTAGGAAGACCTGGCAAGGTCACTTTGACAGATATGACGTTCCTAAAATATTGATTCAGATAATGTTTCTGAGATATATCGGAATCAAAGAAATGATCTAGGTCCTTTTCCGTGTAGACTCCTTCCCTAGTAATTTGACTGAAAAAAGCAGAAAAAACTGATTGCCCCTCCCCATATCCATCCATATAAATCTCAGTTTTTTCAATTTCTTTACCCCCTATAAGAATGGGATAACTTCTATGAATCGACAAATGAGACCAATTAAGCGTGCGAGCACATTCTGGCGTAATGAATCTTTCAAGTTCCCGTGGCCCCCAACCCCAATCACTTCCCCAGAGGCTCCGTCCCGGAAGAGAAGGAGCTCCCTCTATGAAATTGTTGCCAACACTAAGACCAATAATATGTTCAACATATGTCCTTATTGCCTTAATAGCAGTCGCAGGAATCTGAGATCCATACTCTTCTATCAATAACCTGACCATTTCAGAGTCTTCTTGATATATATTTAACAATTCAATAGAAGCGTTCTCTTCCAGATTGACACCATAATTTTTGATCACAGCATTCCAAAGACGTTGGCTTACATGAACATCCCCAGATTCAATTCTGGAAATTACACTCTAGTTCACACCTATAATTTTGGCGACATCTGTCTGGGTTAAACCTTTCTCTCTTCTGGCTTTCCTTAAGGTATCCCTTTCAATTTTTGTTATTTCTCTGGACATGTTCCCTCTACAATACAGTCATATTATGATTCTATTGAAGTCATAAAATCACAATATGTCAATATCGTGTGAAACTTCGTTTGCAAGATTTCTATAAATTCACATCTTCTTGCTACAGACGGACACGCCTTCCAGAAATACCCCTGTCTTTCCAAGACTGGAACTTCAAAACATTAGCAAACATAGAGTAGTAAGCAACTAATACCACAAGAGTAATAGAGACCGGAAACAAAAGGACTAAGTATTTGGGATGTTTAAATCTTAAACATACAAAACCCCAGGAAATAATTAACATCGACAATGAAAACAGAGAGACTGAGAAAAAGCCTGCACGAAATTGATCTGACGTAACTTCATTAATAAAGTTATACGGAGGTACATAGGCAATAAGTAAAAGCAAAGTGGAAAAAGCGACCAGAAGACTCACATGATAATTTAAAGCTGGAAATACGCTCCTTGAAATTCCCCTTAGAGCATCTCCGTTGTTCTCATAAGGCAGGGAAGTTACCAAGCCTTCCCCGTCCAAGAGATTCCATATAAGGCCCTCCTTTTTTGTCATTCTCCCCAGTTCCATATCATCTACTGCATTATCTTTAATGCTAGAGTGTCCACCCAATTGCTCATACGCAAACCTTTTAAACAACATAAATTGGCCGTAGGTGGCCGACAAGTATGGGTTCTTTCTTTTGTGGGCCTGACCCAGAGGAAGCCAGCAGAATATTGCCCAGTCGATGAAAGGAAACATTAATTTTTCCGCTACGCATTTTGCAATTCTACGAGGCATAAAAGTTAGTAGATCACAATTACTTTCAGTAGCTTTTCCAAGAGCAAACAAAATGGCGTCTTCTGCCAGAACAGTATCTGCGTCTATAAAAAGTAGGTACTGCCCCTCCGAGACAAGTGAAAGTTGATGGCAAGCCCAATGTTTCCCGATCCATCCTGATGGAAGTTCCTCACCAGTCATAAGTCTTACGCGAGAATCTTGATCGGAGAATTCCCTCACTATCTCTGAAGTAGCATCTGAAGACCTATCGTCCAACACTATAATCTCTGTGACGTTACTACATTGAGATATTAAAGATTGTAAACACTCAGATATTCGATTTTCTTCGTCTCTTGCTGGAATCAAAACCGACACAGTTACGGTATCAATCAGGGTGTTGTTCCCAACAGTGCAGGATATGCGATTCAGGAATCGCGTATTGAAAAGGGATATCAACACGGAAAAACACGCAATGACGGCCACAAAGGAGTGAAGGAGCATTTCTAACACAAGCTCAACCCAGCTTTCCGGTAAGTTTTCTGATCCATCCCCTGAAAACTATCCCGTTTCTATATTCGCTACGATGTTTGAATAGTACCAATCCAAGATTCAGAATACTAAATATAAACAGATCTTTACCACCAAATATTGGAACAAACAGCAGGATAAATCCTACTAAGCATAATGTAACCGTAATAGCATGGTTGCTCTGTATCAGGTGCGCTAATCCTAGCAAAATAAGACCAACTGGAAACGCAGCTCCGAAGGTTAAGGCTATCCAGACACCCCAGCTAGATGCTAGCGCCTTACCTCCGTTAAATTTGAGAAATGGCGACCAGGCATGGCCTACAACTGGAGCAATCCATACTACAGCTAGAAGTAGATAATCTAAATTAACCCTCGTTGGACCAATAAACATCAGGCATACTATCACTGGAATTAAGCCTTTTGAGACATCCAGTACCAGGACGGAAAGTCCTATTTTCCAGCCAGAAGCGATCCAAGCAT
Source organism: uncultured Dehalococcoidia bacterium (assembly GCA_964462705.1). Lineage (GTDB taxonomy): Bacteria > Chloroflexota > Dehalococcoidia > Lucifugimonadales > UBA826. The sequence goes on along the minus strand of CAYWYV010000015.1, from coordinate 7,916 downwards.
TGGTGGCACCTGGATTGCCGTCTCCTACACTTCTGGCATCATCGCTTCGAAATAATTTTGCAGCCAACACTGACCAAGGGATCGATCCACAGACATAGCCAACGGCGATACAGATAAACGCTTGTGATAGTGTCAAATCTTAGCCCCATAATAAGTTACAACGAAACCGTCGAAGGTTATCATGATTACTCGATAGTAATGCTCTTGGCCATCATTACTGGCCCGTTTAATTAATCCTAAAAGCGAGTGTTCTAGTCAATTGACCCGTAACGCCTACGACTTTACCATGATCTCTAAGAACATTTACGAAAGGAACCCTATGACTCAATTCGACCCACTATTCGATGTCAGCAATAAAACCATAATAGTTACCGGTGCATCATCTGGCCTAGGGGTCACGTTTGCAGAATTCCTTGCCAGTCGTGGAGCTAACGTGGTGATATCAGCCCGCCGTGAAGACAAATTAGAAGAACTAAAAAATAATATCCTTGAAAAAAACCAGTCAGCGATGTCAATCTCATGCGACGTAACAGACTCCTCTCAAGTGGCGGATATGTTTAATGATGCCGAGGAAAGATTTGGAAGAGTAGACGTAATAGTCAACAACGCTGGACAGATTGCCGAAGCTGGTGCAGTACCTGAGAAAATTACTGATGAAATGTTTGAACAAACGGTAAGGGTCAATCTACTGGGACTTTGGTATTGCTGTAGAGAAGCTGGTCAGCGGATGCTTAGAGATGGACTGGGCGGAAGCATTATTAATTTGTCATCCGTAGCCGGGCTTAACGGTATGAGGGGCATGCCTGCCGCGTATCAAGCGACTAAGGGAGCTGTTGCGACTCTAACCAAGAGTCTTGCCGCATCCTGGGCCGACCGGGGAATACGGGTTAACGCAATAGCTCCCGGTTGGTTTCCCAGCGAAATGACAGGCGCATGGGTCAGACAATCAGCATTCCGACATCACATAAGCAATAATTCACCTATGGGTAGAATAGGTAAGCCAGACGAATTGACTGGTACCTTATTACTACTTGCTTCTGAAGCTTCCAGCTTTATAAATGGTCAAGTCATATCTGTCGACGGTGGCATAAGTTCTTCGACCGGACTTCCATTTTTTACTGAAGAGATGTTCCAATTCATGGAAAAGGCTGTACCGGGGGGCATGGCTAAAAGAATCAAACCAGACTAACTTGGGGCACGGATATGTTTCCAAGATCCATTTCGGACGTATCAAACCAATGGCTCAAAAAAGTAACAGGATATGAAGTAAAACATTTTACCTTTGATAACGTAAGCGAGGGGAGAGGTTTTGCGGGGGAAGTATTCAAGCTAAATTTAATTTATGCCCACTCCGACTTAATTTCTAATAAAAATCTCTCTACCTTAATCGTGAAATTCGCTTCACAAAATCCCACCACCAAAAAAATAGTAAGACCCTACGCCATAAATGAAACAAGGATATACAGCAATCTTTCGAAGTTCTACGAAGGTCTTTTACCATCAATTTACTATTCAGGGTCTGATGAGAAAACAGGTGACTGTTGTATATTAATGGAAGATCTCTCAACAAAAATATACGGCGATTCACTTAGTGGTTTATCTCTCGCACAATCTATTGCAGCTACAACTTCGATTGCCAGATTTCATTCCAGCTTCTGGGAGACATCCAAGTTAAGTCAGTTCTCCTGGTTAAAGCATTCAAAATTACTTCTAAGATTCATGAGCAAAATCGTGGAACAACATAGCCCCATATTTTTGGATTCATATGAGAATAACTTAAGTAGGGAATTTCAGGAACTTGTAGAAATTTATCCACATAAAATGACGACTATATGGAACAGATTGATGGATTCACCCGTAACAATTTGTCACGGGGACTTCAGGCCTGACAATTTCTTTTTCGACGACGATGACAATAATATTACTGTAATTGACTGGCAATTATGTTCGGAGATGAAAGGAATCGTCGACATAGCATACTTATTCACCTGGGGTCTTGACGAAAAGAATAGAAAATCATGGGAATCACAGCTACTCACACATTATCGTGACACCCTGATTTCAAAAGGAATAAAAGATTATTCCGAGTCAGACATACGTAAAGACTATATTCTCGGGCTTTTTGTACCCTTCCAGATACTTATAGTCGCCAGCACAGCCTTAAATAATGGGTCCAAAAGAGGAGAACAACTTATTTCCCTAGTAATCAAAAGAATGCAATCAATCATCGATGATCACAATCTACTCTCTCAGTTATCCAGAATATAATTTGGATAAACCTAAAAAAATATAAGGCAATCTGCAAATGAACCACCAAAGCACTTCGCATATTCTTTGTGTTGTGGAAAGACTGTCAAAACAATATTTGTCTGACATAAGCGCTTTATCATCCACCGATCTTGAGCAACCGAGTAAATGTCACATGTGGGCTGTAAAGGACGTTGTCTCTCATTTGGTCAGCATTAACGGATTCTTCCAAAACTCAGTAGTAAGGAGTCTTGGTGGTGATGGAATGCCTCCAGAAGGAATGCCAAATCCCGGAACAGGAAGTGCCGTGACTATGGGTGAGGGAATAGCAAACAGGGCTATTCAACTCTCAGAAACAGTACTCAGTGACAGGTCACAGATGATTTCCATATCTGAAAGAATGGAAACAGAGTCACTTGAAACTTTCATAAATGTGAACAATGACGAATGGGACCTTCCTGCCTACCACCCTATGAATACACTGTCCCCACGCCTGCTGCTCCTGTTAAAACTATTCGAATTATCAATGCACTCATGGGATGTTTTTAATGCATTAGATGACAACTACCAAATTGACCCGGAAGCGGCGAACATACTTATAGAAGTATGGAAGTCCCCAGAAATCAATCGATGGTTTTTCACCCCTAATATTGAACAAATTGACCCAGTTATATTGGATGTAGAGTTCGAATCAAATAAAGGGTTAAGACTTGCGAGCTGGTCCGGTACGCTAGACATCATGGACAGGCCCTTCGAATCCACAAGCGCTGAAACGACGATTAAGGTCAATCCGACACTCTTTTCATTATTAATAACTGCCAGAGCTAATCTTGAATCCAACATTAGTGACGGAAACATATCTCTAGCGGGAGATAAATCTGCTGTGCGGTGGTTCCATACTTGGTTTAAAGGATCATAGTTCCAGGCCACAATTATCTTGCTACGACCCCACCATCGACGACAATTTCAGATCCAGTTATGAATGATGATTCGTCGGATGCCAGAAAAACAATCGCAGGAACTATGTCGAACGCAGAGCCTATTCGTCCAACTGGAATCCTATCTATTAACCATTTCCTTTGTTCGGACTCTTCAAAAAAATTATTTGTTAATGGTGTAACCGCATAACCTGGGTGCACTGAGTTAACTCTAATATTATCTTTAGCGTACTGAACAGCTATCGATTTCGTTAATATACGGGAGGCTCCTTTACCTGCATGGTAGGCAGTCACCGTGGGACTGCCAACAAGCCCGTAAATAGAAGATACATTGACTATAGAACCTGCTCCCTTCATGCGCATCGATGGTATGACTTCCCTTGACCCTAGAAATACTGCCTTGGCATGCACGTCTATCTGTTGCTTCCACGCTTCTTCTGAAGTCTCTTCTACGTTAAATCTGGCAGAATTGCCGGCGTTATTAACAAGAACATCTGGAACACCAAAAATGGAAATAGTATCCGCGACTACACGCTCCCAGTCAGAACCATTTGTGACGTCATGGTACATAAACTCGGCATCAAACCCACTAGTTTTCATCTGGGAAACCGTTGCCTGACCCGAATCTGAATCTATATCAGTTACAACTACTTTCGCACCCTCTCGGAGAAACCTCCAAGCGGCAGCACCTCCAAATCCCATAACAGAACCCTGTAGTCCAGTAGCGGCCCCAGTAATAATAGCGACCTTTCCTTTTAATCTCATTTTTAAATACCTATATGAATAAGAGCACCGCAATCGGACTCCGGGAGTTTCGACTTTGGCATCTTGCAAATAATAGTGTAGGCGGGATCAAAAACGTTACCAATGTCATACTCCACATACATTCCAATAAGAATATTTGCATCAGGCTGAGATAGGCCATAATCCTGAGTCAACCACCTGAGCATCTCCGAGGTTGCATGTTGAATAGCTTCATCCAGTGGCCTTACGTTCCCAGCAGTAAATATATATTCGGAGTTTTGTCCCCTCGGCCATTGGATTAACTTGTCCTTTATAATTTCAAGAGTAAAGGACACATCCATTGGAATTTCAATGCCAGTGCCTAAAATTTCACCATCTGACTGCCAGGCATGACCATCTCCAATATGAAATAACGCACCTTCAACAAAAACTGGAAAGTATGCCGTGGTCCCAGGTTCAAAACCACGATAATCCATATTACCCCCGTGAGGTCCGGAAGTAGCCGTAGATATAGACTGCCCTCTGTCAGGCGCTACACCAAAACAACCAATCATAGGTCTGATGGGAACAGTCAAGTTTTCAAGAGCAGTCGACGGGGACTCTATGGAAGCGGTGTTGGTATCAAAATCCAATACAAAATTGAAAATGTCTGAACTGGGAACATTATTATCATGGCCCGGCTCCAGCACATTGGGAGCTATTTTTGGCCTACAAAACCCGTGATTGCGATTCGGCCAAATTTTTTCCAGCGTGACGGCAAGTACATCCCCCGGTAATGCATTATCAACATAAAATGGACCGGTCTGTGGATTGCCGCGAGGTGCCACTTGATTACCTTTTCTGTCTCGACCTCCCGCATCCACAGTGACCGTGTGAATCAAGTCACCACTCTTGACCTCCAGTACCGGTTCGTGAGACCCAATCGACATGTAATAAGTGTCAGGGAGAAATCTATGTTCCATATCCATCCTCAAAAGATTCTTTTACATTTTAGTAGAACCTACATAGTAAGAAGAGCTAATAACATTCCCTATCGTCAACATAAGTATAAAATAATCATATGTTAGATGATTTAAATAAAAATCCTTTGAAAGGTCTACAAATCGCCTCTTTTGGGGAAATTCTTTTCGATATGATAGACGATGAACCTCATCTAGGTGGCGCACCACTCAACTTCGCCTGGTATGCGAGTCAAATGGGGGCTGAAGTTGCATTCCTAAGCACTGTGGGTAATGATCAACTGGGTGACAAAGCACTGAGTGCAATTTTGAACACCAAAATAGAACCCATCATCACTAGAAGCGAGTTACCCACAGGAGTAGCGAAAGTATCTAGCGATGGATCCTTCACAATCGCTAGGGGAACAGCCTGGGAAAATATTTCAGTACCCATATCTAGTGGACGTGACCTACAACTCCTCTACTTTGGATCTTTAGCCCAAGTTTCGAAAGAAAACCGGTCTAGTTTAAAAACACTTTTAGACAGAAAACCAAGATATGTGCTCGTAGACTTAAACCTGAGGGAAAATTGTTACACCAAACAAACGATAGAAGACTGTCTCTATTATGCGACCATGTTAAAAGTTAATGAAGAAGAATGGAATATAGTCAGTGAGATCACTGGTATAAATGAACCAGAGCTTCTTATGAGACAGAAGCGCCTAAACGCAATGGCGGTAACCAGAGGGGAAAACGGCGCAACGTTGTATAGTGCGGCAGGCGCCATAGAGTTCCAACCAAACACCATTGATTTAGTTGATCAGACTGGAGCAGGAGATGCTTTTAGTGCGTTATTAGCTGTTGGAATACTTGTAAATGCTCATCCTGCACAAGCACTTGCCGCATCCTGCCAGGCAGGAGCAGTAGTCGCTTCAAAAAAAGGGGCTCTAGTGGATTTACCTAGGGACATATTAGAGGCCTATAAGGAAGAATTTAGTTGAATAGCTTTCAGTATAGACCTAACGCGCGGAGTATCATTTCTGTCTAGAAATCTCTCGTGGCGGGTAGATTTTCATCTCCATCAACAACCTGTGGTGAACCGATCCTTTCTTGGCAGTCTTCTATGGTGATGGGACAGAAGGCACATTCTTGTTCACTAGGCACCTTTACTGCAGGAACATCAGAGGAAAGCCGTCTCATCAAACCGCCTAAGTTTGAGATAAAATTTTCTGTCACCGATCCAGCCGGAATACAAACATCATGATCTGAGTAAACTACCCTTCCTTCTAATGAAAAATCGCTAAATCTAGAGTCATGCTTTTCCAAAGCGTACATGTACACCAGAACTTGAGTACTGTGTGAGGGAGATGGCTGCCCAGTTTTAACATCAACAACGACGGCAGTTCTACCGCTCAACCCTATTAAGTCAGGAATTCCACTCAACATCGCTGTCTGCCCCTGAAGTCTAATTCTGTTTTGATTTTGTATGAATACTTCGTATCCATTATCTTCAAATTTCTTCCTAGTCTTTAGCAGTAATTCAGTATGTTCCATGTGCCATTTCGCCGTATCAAAATTAGATGGCTCTTTTTTGTAACTATTCCCCTCATAATTCGCCTTAAACCAGGATGACCATTCACAATAATCTTCACCTGCTAAAAGTCTGTTTACCCAAGTTATCCATACATAAGTAGATTCACGTCTCTTAGACATCTGTAGCCTCAAAAATTTGATTTAATTAAGTTGATGTATCACCGACACTAAACTAGAGGACACTACTTTACGAAACTTATACTCGAGACAATATCGCCACGGGATGGAAACTTGCAAACCACTTGTAATGACGATAAGTTCAAATAACTCAAATATACACTCGAGAAAATGGGATGGAATACAACTTTCGAAAAGGAGAATTGAATGGGACATTATTTAATAACCGCTTCATACACCAGTGAAGCTTGGGCCGCACAAATTGAAAATCCCAAAAATAGAATGGAGGTGGTAAAGCCCTTATTTGATGCCGTAGGCGGACGAATAGAATCTGCATATTTGTCATTTGGCGCCAATGATCTGGTCTTAATATGTGAATTCCCAGATAACGTAAGTGCTGCCTCGGTTGCCATAAAGGCCGCGTCAGGAGGGGGATTATCTAATTTCCAGACTACTCCCCTCATCTCGATTGAGGACGGAATGGAAGCTCTAAAGAAAGCAGGTAGTTTAAGTTACTCAGCACCAGGAAACTAACCTTTCATTTAAACAAAATAAATATTTTGATGTCGCCCGTCCCATTAAGTAATAGATATGAGAAAAATGTTTTTAAGATTTGTAGCTAATCCTTCCTCAGAATGTTTCGCATGTATCTAGGGGTGGAAATAAAAAATATCATCGTGATGTGTATTGGCGTTGCATCTCTCGCGTTGGGAGCATTGTCAGGTAGTGCAGTTACTATGTTGCTATCGCCCGTAGACGAGTTCAGCCGATCTCCTGGATGGTGGTCAGGACATCCTAGCCTCGAAGTAATACTAATTATCGCCGGCAGCTGTCTAGGAGCTGGTATCTATTGGATCCCATACAAATTGTTTTTTGAAGGATGGGCAAGCGAACATAAATAGTTTGAATAGTAAAAACGATGGAAATACAGGCACACAATAGCAGTATGGTGGAGCTGAGGAGGCTCGAACTCCTGACCCCCTACTTGCAAAGCAGGTGCTCTCCCAGCTGAGCTACAGCCCCACGCGGAAGTAAGGAACTGCACATCCTTATCACCAGGATGTTTAACATCACCTTAACCTCTGAATAGTAGAAGGAAACCGCAAGAGTTCAATAGTTTGCCCCAATGGGGCGGATAAAACAAAACCAGCAAACTTTCATAAGGAAGGGACTCAATATCCAGGAGAGCTCCCCAAATTAATCGGTCATGCTCAATCCCTTCAATAGAATTCCCTACATTCGCTGATAGACCTGGGATCCTGTCACCGAGGTGACATTACCCTACTCCCTTGAAAGGAGGTGATCCAGCCGCAGCTTCCGCTACAGCTACCTTGTTACG
>CAYWYV010000014.1:0-21066 GCA_964462705.1 uncultured Dehalococcoidia bacterium | reverse complement strand
AGTTACCTTGGGACCGTCTTCGTAGTAGAAGATGTCTATTTCTGACCTGACTCCGAATTCGCCGGGTAGGTAGATACCGGGTTCTATTGTTACAGCAATTCTGGGTAGTAGGTGACGTGTGTCGTTTGTTTCCCAACCATCAAGATTTACTGCGTTACTATGCACTTCTCGACCAAGGCTATGTCCAAGTCTATGACTGAAGAAATCACCGTATCCTTTTTGATTGATGTACTTGCGAGCTACGCTATCTAGTTCCCAACCTTCTAATTCTCTCCCTTGCCCATAGGATTTTTCAAATAGTGAGATGGCCTCATCGCGGGCCCCAATTACTGTTTTGAATACTTCTTGGTGTTTGGAAGGAACATCTGTGCCTACGTATGCTGTCCATGTAATGTCACCATACATGGCATCTTGAGGTGAAGTAGAGCCATACCCGTTTTTTAGTTTTCCCCATAAATCAATTAGTATCCAATCACCTTCTTTTATACTTACTGATGTGCCCTCTGTTGGATCAAAATGAGGATCTGCAGCGTGAGCATTAGCCGCGACAACAGGGCCGTCGGGTGAATAGAGGCCTTTTTCATCAAACCTTGATCTTATAAATTCGGCTACTTCATATTCGGTAGGTCCAGATTGAATGTTTTCTCCTATAAAGTCATAGGCTTCTTTCACTGTAGTAGTAAGTATTTTGGATGCGATTAGATGTGTCTCAAGTTGCCCGTCGTCCCATCTTTGTGTTGCGTACTGGATTAAATCTGATGAAGTTACTATGCTAACTCCCAAACTTCGGACGAGCTCTAGAGTTCCCCCGTCGATTTTTGATGCCCTTGGTAAAGTGCCCATCGGGGAATATTCCATGGCTACCGTGGTTGCGGAGGATAGGACAGACTGTAATTCGCCTATCATTTGGTCTCGGCTTACCCAGAAATTGGTTTCGATGCCGAGATGCTCGAAACGATTTTGATCTACATAACTTACAATTAGTCTTGGCATGGCATCCGTCGGAATCCAGAGCCAGCAGGGTCTTGTTACATTTGGTATTTCACCAACAGTATCCCAGAAGATAGGATTCATTCCTCTATAGTCATAAAGAAGCCAGCCATCAATGGAATTGGCTCCCATGAATTCTTTCGCCTGAGACACAACTTTGCTGATAGTCTGATTCATGTATCTAATCCTCTTCTTTGCGGAAAAGTGACAATATTTCCTCGACTGTCGCTTCCGACTGGTCGCTTTCCCTGAGGTTTCTTAGCTTATACAGGCCGGTTGAGATCTCGTCTTCGCCAATGATTACGGCATGACTTGCTCCAACTGATGTAGCGTAGCGCAATTGGCTTCGAAGTCCTCGAGAGGGCCCTACCATTGCCGCACCTCCACTATTCCTAATTTGGGAGGCGAGAGTGCTAGCTTTTCGTATGGCCTCTTCTCCAATATGGGCAACTAAAACGATATTTCGGTCATCTTTTTGAGCCTTAATCTCACTTCGTTTCAAGTTTTCTATGACTCTTTCGAGGCCCATGCCAAAACCAATACCAGGTGTTTGCGGGCCACCTAATTGCTCAATAAGGCCATCGTATCTACCTCCTCCAGTAATGACACTGGTGCGACCTTCGATAGGAGGAGCTATTTCAAAAACGGTGCGTGAATAATAATCAAGACCTCTAACTAATCTATTATCTACTTGAAACGGAATTCCAATGTCATCTATATGGGATTTTAGTCCATTCCAATGCGATTCACATTCAAGACATAGGTGGTCGATACTACTCGGTGCCCCATCGATTATGGGTTGGCATTTCTCCGTCTTGCAATCTAGTAGGCGTAAAGGGTTGTTGCCGAGCCTGCGGGAACAATCATCGCAAATATCAGTTTGTCTAGCGCCGTAGTATTCCAGTAGCTGTTCTAAATAGTGAGGGCGACACTCTTTATCACCTATGCTATTCAAAGTGAGTTTTAGACCTTTCAGGCCTAATTCATACAGAAATTGCCATGCAATTTCGATTACTTCTGCATCAACGTATGGTTTGGTTTCACCAAAAACCTCTACTCCGAATTGATGAAACGCCCTGAATCTACCAGATTGGGGTCTCTCATATCTGAAGTTTGGCACCAGGTAGTAGAGCCTAACCGGTTGCGGTAGGTTATGCATTCCGTTTTCAAGATAGGATCTACAAACCGGGGCAGTACCCTCTGGTCGCAACGTTAGTAAATCTCCTCCCCTATCCTGAAAAGTGTAGGTTTCTTTTTCTACTATGTCTGTTGAATCACCAACCCCTTTTACAAAAAGTCCAGTGTCTTCGAAAATTGGTGTATCGATTCGTGAGTAACCGAAATTCTCTGAAATTTTTTCAGCCATCGATTCCACTAGCCTCCAATATGGACGCTCCTCTGGAAGAATATCGGTAGTGCCCCTGGGGGCCTTGAACTGCATTTGGAACTCCTGTTTATTTGATGACTCCAAATATTCATCATGGTTAACTCAATTTAACACTTCAGGCGAACATAATAACCTAGATCTTGTTCTTTCCTACTTCGTTTGTTTTTAATTTCTAAGCTATAATCGGATATCACATTTATGGATGGATTAGCACTTGATTATCGGTTAGGAGGTCTTAGTAAGACCAAATGGTGAACGTCAGGAAAGGGAAAAAATCGAAAGACGCTACTTCCAAAGCAAATGAGCTGTTAGCGCCGGAATCACCGCGCGGTAGCATTGACCAACCCAACGCTCGTGGTCCTGATTTACAAGTTGAACAGCTTCTGTTGGATAAGATGGACCTATATTTGTCAGCAGACAAGATCGCAGAGGTTCGCAGGGCGTATGCATTTGCTGAAGTTGCTCACACGGGTCAAAAACGATTGTCAGGTGAACCATTCTTCGAACATCCGAAACAAACGGCTTTATTTCTAGCTGACCTCAAACTCGATGCCAATACGTTGTCTGCCGCCTTGTTGCATGATGTTCTTGAAGATTGCGACGTCACATATGATCAGTTGCATGACCATTTTGGAGACGATGTTGCTCGTTTAGTAGATGGTGTAACAAAACTAACACGGGCACAGGTGATGGGTGATGAAGATTTTCATATGTCATCGAGCGGGGACTATGATCCAGAAGCTGTAGCAGATGATATAGATGATATTGCTCAAGCTGAGACTTTGAGAAAAATGCTCATGACAATGGCTGAGGACGTAAGAGTAGTTCTCATAAAATTGGCAGATCGCTTACATAACATGAGGACAATTTCTGCCCTTCCGCCCTCGAGACGTGAAGCTATGGCCAGGGAAACCCTAGAAATCTTCGCCCCTTTGGCTCACAGACTGGGTATTTGGGAAGTCAAGTGGATGTTGGAGGATATGTCGTTTCAGCAGTTGCAGCCGGAGGCATATAAGAGGATATCCAGGAGGCTAAATTCAAAAAGGGCTGAGCGTGAAGCATATGTTGAGAGGATGGTGCATATCATTCGGGCGGAATTGGAAGCTGCTGATGTAGATGGAGATGTGTACGGTAGACCAAAACATATTTATAGCATTCATAGGAAGTCTGAAAGATACTCTAATCAAAATAAAGAAGCAGAAGAAATCTATGATCTTTTTGCTGTGAGGATAATCGTTGAAGAGGTAAAAGACTGCTACGCTGCCTTAGGAATGGTACATACTAAGTGGAGGCCATTGCCGGGGCAGTTTGATGATTATATTGCGAATCCCAAGGACAATTTATATCAGTCTCTTCATACTGCGATTTTATGTGAAGATAATGCTCCGGTAGAAGTTCAGATACGTACAAAAGATATGCACCAAGTTGCCGAATATGGGGTTGCTGCACATTGGCTTTATAAGGAGGCTGGTGATCACGATACTCAGTTTGAGGAAAAAATGACTTGGTTGCGCCAGCTATTGGAATGGCAACGAGATGCGGGTGGAGCGGTAGAATTTGTTGAGTCGTTTAAGACGGACATATTTCAGAACCAAGTTTATGTATATACACCGAAAGGCGATGTGATAGAGCTTCCTACTGGAGCAACACCTTTAGATTTTGCTTATCGTATACATACCGATGTTGGCCACAGTTGCGTGGGGGCCAAGGTTAATGGAAAGCTGGTAGCTCTTAATCATCCCATAGAAAATGGAGATACGATCCAGGTTATGACGAGCAGAACAGCTCGTGGTCCGAGTCTGGACTGGCTAAATGCTAGTTTAGGTTACGCGAAAACCTCCTCAGCCAAAACCAAAATAAGACAGTGGTTTAACCGACAAGAACGCGCTGGCAATGTAGAAAGAGGAAAAGAGGTGTTTCTAAGGCAACTGCAGAGACTTGATATTGATATTGACGAAGAAAAGGCTTCTGTTGTGCTCAGATATCATGAAGTGGATGATATGTTTGCGGCATTAGGGGACGGAACACTGACTACCGAGAGGCTTGTGGGAAGATTAGCGGTCGGTTCTACAGTTCCACATGTAGAAACAAAACAAGGTATACCTCGGACTGGCCCTGCATCTGGCATCGAGGTTCTTGGGGTGGGAGATTTGCTGACTAGTATTGCCCGGTGCTGTAACCCAATAATGGGCGATGGGATTGTAGGGTTTATAACAAGGGGTAGGGGTGTCACGATACATAGGGAGAATTGTCCCAATATATTAGCGGAAGATGAATCTGAGCGGATCGTATCTGTTGACTGGGGAGAGACCAAAACTTTGTATCCGGTTCGGGTTCAGATAAAAGGTTGGGACCGTGTTGGGTTGCTTGGTGACATAACTTCTGTTGTTTCCAATGAACGTGTAAATATTGCCAACATTGCTTCTGAAGAGTACGATGATATGAGTGTCATTTCGTTGACGGTCTATATCAGTGGTACAGACCAGCTCAGCACCCTCTACACCCGCTTAGAAGCTGTTAATGGAATTATTAGTGTTTCTAGGCTGAGAAGTCTTGAGCCCGACGGGGATGCAGCGAGACAAGTCTCGAAGTACAATTAATTGGTATAGGAGTTTCCTGTAGTGCCAAGCGCAAAATCAACAAGAGTACAACTTAGAAAAAACCATCAAAAGCAGCCTCTGCGGACTAAGGCGAGAACGTTTATAGCTAGAGCCAGGCGTCTGATCGAGGAAGGTGACATGGAAGCGGCCACCGAGGCTTCTACTGCTGCAATAGTTGCGTTGGACAAAGCGTCCCAAAGAGGGGCGATTCACTCTAACAATGCGGCTCGCAGGAAATCTAGGCTTTTGAAAAGCTTAAATCAAGCCAAATCTGGCCAGGAGTGAATGCTAAATGCTGAAGATTAGACTTCGGAGGACAGGCAAGAGGAATCAACCGAGCTATAGGATAGTTGTAGCAGATTCAAGAAAGCCTCGCGATGGAGCTTTCGTCGATCACCTCGGTCACTACAATCCGATGATAGACCCACCCGAAGTTGTGATTGACGAGGCCAAAGCAAGAGATTGGATTAGCAAAGGTGCCCAGCCTAGCGAAGCAGTGCAGCGCATGTTAAATAATCTAGGCGGCGAGCAAGCTCAAGAATCAGACACAGAATCTACGGATTAAAAACAACACAGGTCCCGATGGCACAACTAAAACAGTTAGTGGAGTACATAGCACAGTCGATAGTGACGCATCCGAATGAGGTTGTTGTTACTGAGGAAGAGAATGGGCAGGGTCGAGTATTTATTACCCTGCAGGTTCATCCTGATGACAAAGGTAAGGTAATAGGCAGGCAGGGCAGAGTCGCTCAGTCCATACGGTCACTCCTCAGGGTTGCTGCTGTTAAAAATGGTGTTCATGCGAATTTGGATATCGACTGATATAGATTGAGAAGAAGTTGAATATCGGTGAAAATAATTGCGGTCCAAGAGAGAACTCGACACTAATACTCCCAGCGATCATATCGTGGTCGGAATTGTACGTGGTTCAAGGGGCTTAAGTGGTGAACTACGTGTCGAAGTTACGACTGAAATATTTGAAAGATTTGATGTATCAAACACTTTGTTTCTCGATGGGGAAGCGCACACGATAATATCTTCTAGGTTTGATCGGCGTGGAGTATTGCTAAAGCTTACTGATGTCCAGGATCGCAACCAGGCCGATCTGTGTCTAGGGTTGCAGTTGTCGATACCTGAAGCGGAAGCGGTCACCACTGACAAAGGCTATTTTCACCATGAACTAATAGGACTTGAAGTCTATGAACGTGGTGAATATCTAGGTGTCATATCCGAGATTATAGAGACTGGAGCCAATGATGTTTTTGTCATAAATTTGGATGGAGAGGATGATGTCCTAATACCCGTAATAGAAGATGTGATTCTATCGGTTGATTTGGAACTTCGTTCTATGGAAGTCGAGGTTCCTATTGGTTTGGGACGTAATCGTAAAAAACCGGCTTGGAGGTAGAATACTAAATTCCGTAGTTATAAAGTATTTTAATTCACGAAATTTACTGCCTATTTTAAGTCCTCTCAGGCGTTGACACTATTTTGTCTCAAGCGTATAATTGCTCCTTGTCGCCCCTTGGGGCGGCCTATTATTTTGCCCATTGAAGGAACCCAAGATATAGAGATTTTTAATGCCTACAGTTAATCAATTAATTAGAAAAAAAAGACCCAAAAAGCAGCGCAAAAATACAGCTCCTGCTTTAGACCTCACGTGGAATACCTTGAAAAATACTGGCAGTCGAGGCGCGCGGTCACCTCATAAAAGAGGTGTTTGCGTTCAAGTTAGAACTCAGACTCCGAAAAAGCCGAATTCTGCTTTGAGAAAAGTTGCCAGGGTTCGTCTAACCAATGGGATGGAAGTTACTGCTTATATCCCTGGAGAGGGTCACAATCTCCAAGAGCATTCAGTTGTCCTGATTAGGGGTGGAAAGGTTAGAGACCTGCCAGGGGTGAGGTATCACGTCGTGAGGGGTGTCTTAGATACTGCTGGTGTGCAGGGTCGGAAGAGAGGGCGCAGCAAATATGGCGCTCGACGAGATGAATAAGTTAGGTTAATCAAGAGAACATGGCCCGAAGAAGAAGAGCAGAAATACGAAAAATATTGCCCGATCCGAGGCACAATAGTGTTGATTTAGCTAAGTTTATCAACAGCGTTATGCAGGACGGAAAGAAAACTGTTGCTCAGCGCATTGTGTACAGTGCCATGGAGCAAGCCGAATCTGAAGGTGGAAGACCAGCCTTCGAGATATTTGAGCAAGCAATTAGGAATGCCACTCCGATGATTGAGGTTAGGTCTAGAAGAGTTGGAGGGGCGAACTATCAGGTGCCGACAGAAGTACGACCGGCAAGGCGTTTAGCTCTTGCAATGAGATGGATCGTTGTAGGTGCCCGCCAAAGATCTGGTAGAGGTATGTCGGAAAAGCTGTCAGCAGAGCTTCTTGATGCCTCAAGAGGTCAAGGGGCTGCAGTTCGTAGAAAAGAAGAAGTTTTCCGGATGGCAGAGGCCAACAGGGCTTTTGCGCACTATCGCTGGTAGGAAATTCATAGGGATCGTCGGGACTCCATAATCGCAGGTGAATTAAATGCCACGAAATTCTCTCAAACAAACCAGAAATATAGGTTTTATTGCGCATATTGACGCTGGTAAAACTACGGTATCAGAGCGGGTTCTTTACTTTGCAGGGCGTATTCATAAGCTAGGGACTACTGATGACGGTAACACGGCTCTTGACTGGATGGATCAGGAGAGAGAGCGTGGTATTACTATAACGTCTGCTGCCACTGCCTGCTCTTGGGGTGAGTGGGATATTAATATTATCGATACCCCTGGTCACGTCGACTTTACTGCTGAGGTGGAACGAAGTCTTAGAGTTCTAGATGGTGGTGTGGTTGTGTTCGATGCAGTTGCTGGTGTACAGCCACAGTCGGAGACGGTATGGCGTCAAGCTGATAAATACAACGTACCTCGTATCTGTTTCATAAACAAGATGGATAAGATCGGCGGTGACTATTATGGTGCGATAGAAACCATTGTTGATCGTTTGGGTGGCAATCCAGTTGCTATTCAGATACCTATGGGTGCTGAGGATAACTATCGAGGAGTCATTGATCTCGTAGAGGGTAAGTCATACACCTATCCCGACGATACGGGGGAGTTTGAAGAAGGTGGTGTCCCAGAGGAATACCAGGATGAATTTGAATCCAGGCGACAAGAAATGATCGAGAAAGTGGCGGAGACTGACGACGGATTGCTTGAGAAATTCCTAATGGAAGAAGATATTTCCGTGGAAGAACTTAAAGGTGCGATTCGCCGTTCCACTATCGAATACAAAATGGTTCCGGTATTGAGTGGAACCGCATTGAAAAATAAGTGTGTTCAACCGCTCCTAGAGGCTGTTGGGGCCTACCTGCCTTCGCCTCTAGACGTTCCTTCGGTTCAGGGCACGGTACCTGGAAAGGGCGGCGAAGAACTTGAGCGCAAGGCAAGTTTTGATGAACCGTTTGCTGCTTTGGCGTTTAAAACAGTTACGGACCCGTTTATTGGCAGGTTGGTATATTTCAGGGTCTACTCGGGCACTGCTAAGTCAGGCTCAACCGTTCTGAATACAGTGACCGGAGATCGAGAGAGGCTGGGTCGAATAGTCAAGATGCATGCTGATCAGAGAGAGGAAGTGGAAGAGGTATTTGCTGGGGAAATAGCGGCAGCTGTTGGCTTGAAAGATACCTCTACAGGAGAAACGTTTTGTGACCTAGAGAATCCAATACTTTTGGAAAAGATAGAATTTCCGGAGCCAGTAGTTTCGGTTGCGATTGAGCCGAAGGCTAGGGCTGACCAGGATAAATTATCTGACGCTCTAGTGAAACTTTCTGACGAGGATCCTACTTTCAGGGTTCAGTATGATGAGGAAACTGGTCAAACTATTATGTCGGGTATGGGTGAGCTGCACTTAGAGATTCTAACTGATCGAATGGTAAGAGAATTTAAAGTTGAGGCTAATGTGGGTCGTCCGAGGGTAGCTGAACAGGAAACTATCCGCAAAAACACTACTGCAGAAGGGAAATTCGTACGCCAATCTGGCGGTCATGGTCAGTATGGACACGTCATCATTGAGATGGAACCCCTCGACAGAGGAGAGGGGGTGCAGTTTGAAAACAAGATTAGAGGAGGAGCAATACCCACAGAGTATATCTCTTCCGTTGAGGATGGAGTGAGGGGAGCCCTTAATAATGGGCCGAAATCCGGTTTTCCGGTAATTGATCTTATGGTAAGGCTAATTGACGGAACTTATCATGATGTGGACTCATCTAAAGTGTCTTTTGAAATAGCGGGCTCGATGGCGGCTAGGACAGCTGTAAACCGGTGTAATCCTGTTGTACTAGAACCGGTCATGAGTCTGGAGGTTGTGACACCAGAGGATTATCTGGGTGAGGTCATAGGTGACCTTGGCAGGCGTCGCGCTTCAGTCGAAAGCATCGATGCTCAGAATGATACTCAGATAGTGAAGGCTTCTTTGCCTTTGGCGGAAAGTTTTGGGTATGCCAACGATCTGCGGTCAATAACACAAGGTAGGGCTGGTTACTCGATGGAGTTTGATAGATATCTAGAAGCTCCTGAGTCGGTTGTAGAGGCTCAGGCCACTTAATAGAAGAACTGATATAGGCAATATAAGACAAATTACCAAGAATTAAAGTTATAGGGAATCATTATGGTACAGGCTGCGCAAAAGATTAGGGTTATCCTGAAGGCTTTTGATCACAGAATTTTGGATCAATCTGCTGGCCAGATAGTGGAGACAGCGGAGAGAACTGGTGCTCGTGTGTCTGGACCTGTCCCTCTACCAACGGCGATAAAGCGGTTCTGCGTTCTTCGAGCACCTCATATTGATAAGGACTCTAGGGAGCACTTCGAGATAAGAACACATAACCGACTAATAGATATCCATAGCCCTACATCCAAAACTATCGATTCATTAACAAATCTCGATATGCCAGCTGGTGTGGATATCTCTCTTAAGCTATAGAGAAGACCAGAAAAAAAGATACTAAATTGGAAATAGGCTAGAAGTTCAAATGACTCTACATGGAATATTAGGGAAAGTTATTGGAGGAACTCAGTTCTTTCACGAGGATGGTACTGCGGATAGCGTTACGGCGATTCAAGCTGGTCCCTGCACTATCACACAGATTAAAACAGATGAAAATGATGGGTACGATAGTGTTCAGCTGGGGTTTGACCCCGTTAGGAAGGTAAATTCCCCAAGAAGAGGTCATGTGGCTAAATCGGGTGGCCGAAATTTCAGGCACTTTAGAGAAGTCTCCGCTGACGATGTATCCAGTGTGGATGTCGGTGAAGAAGTTAGTGTTGGCATATTTGAGGTCGGTGAGAAAGTTAATGTAACCGGTACCTCAAAAGGTAAAGGATTCCAAGGTGGTGTGAAAAGATATAACTTTCGTGGTGGCCCTAAGACTCATGGACAGTCTGATAGGCACCGGGCTCCCGGTTCTATCGGAGCGGGAACGACACCTGGTCGTGTCATCAAAGGTATGAGGATGGCAGGCCGTATGGGTGGCGACAGAGTTACTGTTAAGCACCTGGAAGTTGTTATGATCGATTCCGATAGGAATTTGCTTCTTGTAAAGGGAGGAGTTCCCGGTCACAAGGATGCCTTGGTAGTTATTAGAAAATCTGAGCTAAAGAGTTAATCGTAGTGAAATTACAAGTTAAAGACATAAGAGGCGAAGCGTCTGGTGAAATTGACGTCAGGGATGACGTTTTTGATGTTCCCGAAAAAGCTGCTTTGGTTCATCAAGTGGTTGTAGGTCATTTGGCTAATAGAAGGCAAGGAACAGTTAAGACTAAGACCCGAGCTGAAGTTTCCGGTGGTGGAGCCAAGCCAAGACCACAGAAGCATTCAGGCAGTTCTCGCCAGGGATCTATAAGGTCACCTATATGGGTCGGCGGCGGGCGTGCCTTTGGGCCTAGTCCAAGAAACTATCGCAAGCGTACCCCTAAGAAAATGAGGCGATTAGCCATTATCTCAGTATTGTCCGACAAGGTCCGACAAGGGACATTAGTTGTGGTCGATAATTTGGATATACAAGACTCCAAAACTAAGTCTATGAAATCTGTGTTAGAAGCGCTCAAGGCCACTGGGTCTGCATTGGTAGTTACTAACGGGAGAAACGATAATGTAGTCCGAGCCTCAGGTAATTTGCAGAGAGTGAAAACTCTTCCTGCCAATGTTTTAAACACATTGGACCTCATCAATAACTCCTCGGTTGTTATGACAGTGGATGCAGTTAGGAAAGTTGAAGAAACTTGGGGTGGTGTCTACAAAGGTGAAAAAATTTCAGACTCTTCAGACTCTAAGGAAAATATTTTTGTCGCTGGGGATGAAATGCCAGATGATGCGGAGATGGACTTATCCGATGACAACGTCGAGGAAGTTGAACAGCCTATAAAGGTTTTGTCAGATAAGGAGCTTTTCAATGCGTTGGTAGAAGAGATTGATATTGAAGAAGATGGACCTGAGGTTAAGTAATGAGCAAACTTCACAAGTTCTCGATTCTTCGTAAACCAGTCGTTACAGAAAAATCTACTCTATTGCAAGAAGAAAATAGATACGTTTTTGAAGTTGCGCCGTCTGCCACCAAGCACGAGATAAAAGATGCCGTGGAGTTAGCTTTTGGGGTGTCTGTAAGAAAAGTCCGCACCATGAACGTTAAAGGGAAAAAGAAAAGATTTGGTCCAAGGTATTCGCAACTAAGGTCCTGGAAAAAAGCCATCGTTACGGTTTCACCTGGTGACTCCATAACACTATTCGAGGGTGTTTAATGCCTCTTAAAGTAAGAAAGCCGTTAACGCCGGGTCAGAGAGGACTTGTTCTCCAGACCACCGATGATATAACGCAGAGAAAACCTAAAAAAAGCCTTGTTAAACCGGTTAAAAAAACGGGGGGGAGAAATTCCTCTGGTCGAATTACTGTAAGGCATAGAGGCGGGGGTCATAAAAAACGTTACAGGGTTATCGATTTTAAGAGGGATAATTTTGATATTCCAGGCACGGTTGAGACTATTGAATATGATCCAAATAGGTCCTCTAGAATTGCATTAATCAAATTTGTAAATGGTGATTGGAGATACATTCTTGCTCCAAATGATTTGAGAGTTGGACATAAAGTAATGTCTGGTGAAAATGCAGACATTACTCCTGGCAACGCTCTTGCTTTGTCGAATATACCGTCAGGTACAGTGGTTCACAATGTGGAACTTAAAGTTGGAAGGGGAGGACAGATAGTTAGGAGCGCAGGTAGTTCTGCCCAGGTTCTAGCTACGGAAGGTAAGTACACTCTTTTGCGATTACCTTCAGGAGAAATGAGAAATGTTCTTAGCGCTTGTATGGCTACTATTGGTCAGCTCAGTGCTGTTGATAACAAGAATGTGAAGCTTGGTAAAGCGGGTAGGAAGCGCCACCTAGGCAAGAGACCGACAGTTCGTGGCGTTGCGATGGCTCCCAATGCCCATCCCCATGGTGGTGGTGAAGGTAGATCCCCTATCGGGATGCCTGGACCTAAGACCCCTTGGGGTAAACCAGCATTGGGTTACAGGACCAGAAAAAAGAAGAAACCTTCTAGTAAGTTCATTGTTAGAAGGCGATACCAAAAGTAGGGAGTTAAGAATTTTTAAAAATGTCTAGGTCAATAAAAAAGGGTCCATATGTACACCCTAAGCTGGCGAAGAAAGTGGAGAATGCAATCCGTTCTAACAGCCGTGAGGTTATTAGAACTTGGTCTCGAGCCTCGGTCATCATGCCGGATATGCTTGGCTTAACATTGGCTGTGCATGATGGTCGTCGACATGTGCCTGTCTTTGTTACAGAAAATATGGTTGGCCATAAGCTGGGCGAGTTTGCCCCTACGAGGACATTCCGAGGACATTCTTCTAGGGTCGAGCGAATTTCTGGTTAATAGTTAAATTTTAATAGGATTAAATTAGGAAAATAAAGTGGGAATAAGGGCAAAATCCAGTAACACGGGGATATCGGTAAAAAAGCTTAAGCCGATAGTTAATCTTGTGAGAGGCATGAAAGTGGAAGAAGCTCTCACGACATTGAGGTTCATGCCTTCTCCCGCTGCTGCTCGAGTGGCGAAGACAGTTAAGTCCGCTGCTTCAAATGCAGAGAACGAGTTGATGGCTCGGACAGAAGATTTAAAAATCTCCGAGATTTTTGCAAACGAAGCTCCTAGGCTTAAACGCTTTAGGGCTAGAGCACGAGGTCGGGTTGGAAGGATCAGTAGGAGAAGTAGTCACATAACGGTCGTCGTTGACGAGGAGGGACTGTAGTTTGGGTCAGAAGATTCATCCGAATGGATTCAGGGTTGGTATAACGAAGGATTGGAATGCCACTTGGTTTGCCCGTGGGTCTGAATACGCCAGTCTTGTGAACCAAGACATATCCATTCGAAGCAAGATAAGTGATATGTATGAGGATGCCGGGATAACGAAGGTGGATATTCAGCGCGATTCCAATGAGGTCGCCGTGACTATTCATACTGCGAGGCCAGGTATCGTGATCGGTAGAGGTGGTACACGTGTTGACGAGCTTAGGAAAGAGCTCGACTTAATGACTGGTAATCGCAGAACCCGTTTGAATGTTAAAGAGGTTAGACAACCCGAATTAGATGCTTATTTGGTAGCGAGAAATATCGCTGACCAGCTCGAAAGACGCATTGCTTTTAGGCGAGCCATTAGACAATCACTCACTAGAACTATGCAGGCCGGAGCGGAAGGTATCAAAATTATAGCTTCTGGCAGATTGGCCGGTGCTGATATAGCGAGGCAGGAAAAGGCTCACGAAGGGAGAGTCCCTCTCCACACTCTGAGAGCTGATATTGACTATGGGTTAGCAGAAGCCGCTACTGAGTTTGGGGTTATCGGAGTGAAAGTTTGGATATGTAGGGGTGAGATTATGAACCCTACAATAATTGGAGAATCTGTAGATAGACCAGAACTGCCGCTTGCAGGATTGAGCGAAGATGAAGATGTTCCAGCTATAGAAGTTTTGGTAACTGCAGATGAAGAGTCGGACCAAGAATAAGGTCGATCAGAAATTCATGCACGCTAGAGTGAATCAAATAGGATAATAAAGTAGGTATAGGAACTGCAATATGCTGCAGCCAAAAAGAGTTAAATACAGAAATCATCATAGAGGAAGAAGAAAGGGTATTGCCAATGCTGGTAGTAGTCTTAATTTCGGCGAGTACGGTTTAAAAGCAACTGAGAACGCTTGGATTACTTCCAGACAGATTGAGGCAGCTAGGCGTGCTATGACTCGGTATGCTAGGAGAGGCGGACGTATGTGGATACGGGTTTTTCCTGACAAGAGTGTGACGGCTCGCGCAGCTGAAACTAGGATGGGTAAGGGAAAAGGTGCGCCTGACCATTGGGTTGCAGTAATAAAACCTGGACGGGTTCTTTTTGAGATGGCGGGAATACCAGAGGATATAGCGAAACATGCACTGACTCTTGCGGCTTCCAAGATGCCTATGGGCACACGGATAGTCTCGAGGCCTGGCATTGGATCGGCTGCTAGTTAATTAAGGCATATTCAATATGGCAGAAATAGACGACATAAGGGCCCTAAACGATCAGGATTTAGCTGAAGAATTGGAATCGACTCAAAAGGGCATGATGAATCTTAGATTCCGAGTTGCAACGATGCAGTTGACGAATGTGAATGAGATTAGAATGGCCAGAAAGAGGATCGCCAGAATAATGACGGTGATTCGTGAAAGAGAAATTGTAGAGAGTTCCTAATGAGTTACGAAAGAAGAAAAATTAAGATAGGTAAAGTTGTCAGCGATAAAATGGACAAAACTGTTGTGGTATCAGTGGAATGGCTGCAACCTCACCGCGTTTATAAAAAGAACGTGAGGAAGTGGAGTAGTTTCAAAGTCCACGACGGCAGCAATGAATGTCGACTTGGTGACACAGTTCGCATCATCGAAACGAGGCCTACATCGAAAACCAAAAGATGGAAGGTAGAGGAAATTTTGCAGAAAGGTGATGTAGCCGAATTGCAACCGTCTGAAATAAATGTGGATGACTTTGACTCATCTGGCCATGAACGATCTGAAGCTGATGCCTCTGAGGTTAATGATTAGCATAACGGAAATTTATTATTCCGTTAATTAGAGAGAAATCGTAAGAGTTATGATTCAACAATACACAAGGCTTAAAGTGGCAGATAATTCCGGTGCTCGGGTAATCAGCTGTATAGGTGTTCCAGGGGGGTCAGGCAGGAATTACGCTGGGCTTGGCGACATTATAGTTGAATCCGTCAAGGAGGCCTCACAATCAGGAGCAGTGAAAAAAGGCGAAGTCGTGAAGGCTGTTGTAGTTAGGACTGCGAAGGGGCACAGACGGAAGGATGGATCACATATTAAATTTGATGAAAATGCGGCGGTTATTGTAAACGATGATCGCATGCCAAGGGGAACGCGAGTTTTTGGTCCAGTAGCAAGAGAGCTAAGGGATAAAGACTTTATGCGGATTGTATCTTTGGCTCCAGAGGTTCTCTAATGAGGATAAAAAAGAGCGACTTGGTCTTGATCACGAAAGGCAAAGATAGAGGAAAGCAAGGTACGGTTCAACAGATTATTAATTCAAAAAGAAAGGTTGTTGTCGAAGGGGTGGGGATGGTCAAGCGGCACATGAAAGCCCAAGGCATGCGAGCGGCGGAGATCATAGAAAAAGAAATGTCTGTTTCGGTCGAAAATGTCAGGCTCATATGTCCTCATTGTCAGGCTGCAACCAGGGTACGGGTGGAGTTATTGGGTGATGGGAGTCGGGCGAGAGTGTGTAAGAAGTGTCAGGAAGTGATTGAATGACGACAGAAGAAAAAAACCTTACCTATAGTGCCCCACGTATGTTGGAAATGCTTCGTGAGGAGGTGGGCCCCGAGCTTGTTAAAGAGTTCGGATATACCAGCGTCATGGAGATTCCTAAATTGGACAAAATAGTTATCAATATGGGTTTAGGTGAAGCTCTTCAGAATAATAGAGCGATCGAAAGCGCTACAGAAGATCTAACCCTTATTACCGGTCAAAGGCCGATAACTACCAGAGCAAAGAAATCAATTGCAGGTTTCAAGATCCGGGAAGGTATGCCAATCGGGATGAAAGTTACCCTGAGAGGAAGAAGGATGTATGAATTCGCCGATAGGCTATTAAATGCTTCTTTACCTCGTATTAGAGACTTTCAAGGTATTCCCAGGAATTGCTTCGATGGTAGAGGAAATTGCTCAATAGGCATAAGAGAGCACACAATATTCCCCGAAATTGACTACAACAGCATAGACCGAATTAGAGGATTGCAGATTGTTCTTGTAACGACAGCTAAGAATGACCAAGAAGGCATGCGTTTCTTGGAGCTTATGGGCATGCCGTTTGTCAAACTAGAAGATTGAAGTATAGGTGAAAAATTGCCCAAAAAATCAAAGATAGAGAGTTGGAAAAGAGGCCCCAAGTTTCCTGTCAGGACCCGTAATAGATGTAATCGTTGTGGCAGACCACGGGGATATATTCGATATGTAGGGGTGTGTAGGATTTGCTTTAGGCAGCTGGCCCATTTAGGGCAACTTCCCGGTGTTAAAAAGGCTAGCTGGTAATTTTAGCCAGCAACTACGTTAAAAGGAATTCGAAAATGGCAGTATCCGACCCAATAGCAGATATGCTTACAAGAATACGTAATGCGATCATGGTAGGACACCAAATTGTTAGTGTCCCTTCATCAACAGTGAAGCTTGAGATCGCTCGGATTTTAAGGGAAGAAGGTTTTATAACAGGATTCGATGTCAAGGATGAAGATGAAAATACGCCTACAGTTGATATTAGGTTGCATTATTGGCAGAAAAACGATCCAGCCATTACGGGTTTAAAGCGAGTTAGTAAACCTGGACTTAGAGTTTATGTAGGTAAGGATGATATTCCTCATGTTTATGGGGGAAGTGGTATGGCTGTAATGTCCACAAACCAAGGGGTTATGTCGGGATCTCAAGCCCGTGCTTCAGGTGTCGGAGGGGAAGTTCTGTTTTATGTTTGGTAGATATAGACTGAGGTTTTAGGTCAGCTAGAAATATTTGAGGCGAGTAAATGTCCAGAATAGGGAATCAACCAATAGAGCTTCCGAAAGGTGTAGATATTCAGATTGAGGGTTCTGGGGTAACGGTCAAAGGGCCCAGAGGTCAGCTGTCGGACTCATTTAATAGTGATATAGCTATTGAAGAATCTGACGGGATTATCAAGGTTTCTCGACCAAGTGATGAATCGGAGCATAAGGCATTTCACGGGTTAACTCGAAGTCTTTTGGCGAATATGGTCACAGGCGTGAGTGAAGGTTTTGAGAAAAACCTTGAACTCGTTGGTGTAGGTTACAGAGTGCAGCAGACAGGGAAAGGGATAACCCTTAGTGTTATGCTCAGCCACTCGGTTGTAATTCAGCCTCCAGAAGGGGTGACTCTAGAAGTAGAAGATAACAATAAGATAAAGGTGTCTGGAATAGATAAACAGTCGGTAGGACAGCTAGCCGCTGAGATAAGGAAAGTCAGACCACCCAATGTTTATACAGGCAAAGGAATTCGGTACTCAGGTGAATATGTCCGTATCAAACCTGGTAAAAGCGCTAGGAGGGCTTAGCAAATGGTAGCTAGCCGAGGTAAATCGAAACGCGTTATAAGGCATAAGAGGGTTCGTCAAAAAATCAGTGGGACTTCTGGAAGGCCCCGGTTTTCCGTTTATAGAAGCCTCAAAAATATATATGTTCAAGTTATTGATGACCAACTGGGAACTACAATAGCTTCGGCATCAAGCGTGGAAGAGGATATTAGAAATAAAGTACAAGGAACTGGGAAGAAAAATGTTTCGGCAGTGGTTGGTGAAGTGGCAGCCACTAGGACCAAGCAGAAGGGTGTTCAGACAGTGGTGTTTGATCGAGGGGGTTACAAATTTCATGGAAGGGTGAAGGCAGTTGCTGATGCTGCAAGAGAAGCAGGCTTGGAATTCTAATCAATTTTTCGTGGTGCGACGCAACTAAAATCTCAGTAGTTTAGGTGAAGATATAAAATATGGTTGAACAGCAAGGAAGAAGAAGGAACAGAGGGGAAGAGGAAGACTCTGGCCTGACGGAGCGCACGGTTCGCATCAACAGAGTTTCTAAGGTTGTGAAGGGCGGAAGGCATCTCAGCTTTAGCGCAATGGTTGTTGTGGGGGATGGTGACGGAAGGGTTGGGATAGGTATGGGCAAGGCCGACGCAGTTCCTGATGCCATTCGTAAAGGGTCAACTGTTGCACAGAAGAACATGATTGAAGTTCCTATTAAGGGGGATACTGTTCCGCATGAGGTGACGGTCAAATATGGAGGAAGTGTCGTAATGCTAAAACCAGCACCACCTGGCACTGGGGTAATTGCTGGAGAGTCTGTTCGAGCTGTGATAGAGCTTGCAGGAATAAAAGATATCGTCACAAAGGTTCGGAGGAGTACAAACCCAACAAATGTGGTCAAGGCGACTATGGAAGGACTTCAATCCATGAAGGATCCTGAAAGAGAACTTCAACGGAGGCGTGAATTCGCTCAACGTACTGAACTGAGTGAATCTCAAGATTCTCTGGAAATTTAGGTACTGGGAAGTATTGTATGGCAAGAATATCGGTTACTTGGAAAAAAAGTACCATTGGGTACTCACAGAGACAAAAAAGAATCATTGAAAGTCTCGGTTTGAGACGTCTTAATCATACTGTGGAACACGATGCCACCCCTTCTATTATTGGGATGGTCAATAAAGTCTCACATCTTATAGAAGTGAGAGAACTGGACTGATCCACAATAGCCATAAATTTAGGACAAGGAAACATTTTTAGCATGGCTTTTAATCAACATACATTTAATTCAAGCAACTCTAAAAAGAGGAAACGAATAGGTAGAGGGGACGCGAGTGGATCGGGAAGTTTCTCTGGGAGAGGGATGAAAGGACAAAACTCTCGCTCAGGTGGCGGAGTTCGTCTAGGGTTTGAAGGAGGCCAGCTTCCGCTTATAAAGAGACTTCCATCCATGAGAGGCTTCAACAATATTTTCAAAGTGTATTACAGCATTGTGAATATTGACTCAATGAATCAATTTTTCCCAAATGGGGGAGAAGTAAGTCTTGAGACTTTGGTCGAGGTGGGGGCTTTCAAAAACACAAATAAGCCTCTCAAGGTGTTAGGCAGAGGGGAGGTGACAGCTCAATTTACTGTAAAGGCTCACAAATGTTCTGCTTCTGCTAGGTCTAAGATTGAGGCTGGCGGCGGTACTGTTCAGGTTATTAGCTAGATGGTGCGACAGAACTCGCCGGCACGAGGTGAGCCGGTTTCCCGACCGCAGTTAATTCAATCGATGATCGACGCCATGCGCGTTCCTGATCTTCGTGACAAAATACTTTTCACCTTCGCAATGCTGTTAATTTTTCGATTCGTCGCACATGTTCCTGTGCCGGGTGTAGATACCCAAGCTCTCTCTCAAGCATTTCAACAGCAGGCTCTACTTGGGTTCCTGGACCTTTTTAGTGGAGGAGCACTAGCAAATCTTAGCGTTGCAGCTCTTGGAGTCTATCCATATATAACTTCTTCAATAGTGATGCAGATTTTAACGCCGGTCATTCCATCCCTTAAAGAGTTATCTCAGGAAGGTGACTACGGTAGACAAAAGATCAATCAATATACTCATTATCTGACCGTACCAATAGCTTTTCTTCAAGGGTGGGGTCAGCTGACTTTACTTATGTCCTCTGGAGTTTTACCTAATGTGGAATTTGGCCTAAACCTTCACACTTTTGCCATGATGGGTTCCTTGGTCGCGGGCACTATGTTTCTTGTATGGCTGGGGGAGCTTATTACTGAGCGAGGTTTAGGTAATGGTATTTCACTCATCATATTTGGAGGGATAGTTGCGAGTTTTCCACAGATGATTGGTAGAAGTTTTTTGCAAAGCCAAGATGTTTCGGGACTTATGTTATTAGGAATTATTGGCTTCGCTATCATATTTATAATAGTGTTCTTTAATGAAGCTCAAAGACGCATACCGGTGCAGTACGGGCGCAGTGTGTTCAGGGGCGGAAGGATGGAAAGGCAAAGTGGGTCAAGTTTTCTCCCAATAAGAGTGAATACTGCGGGTATGATTCCATTAATTTTTGCTTTTTCTATCATAATATTGCCTGGTACTATTGCTAGCTATTTCCGTAATCCTCTCGATGGAGGATTTGTTAATACTGTTGCAACCTTTTTTACGAACACCCTGGATCCATCAAATCTACCATATTGGATCGCTGTGTTCATTTTGGTTGTGATGTTTACATTTTTCTACACCATTGTCATATTCCAGCAGCAAAATTTAGCTGATAACCTTCAGAAAAATGGGGGATTTATTCCCGGTATAAGACCTGGTCAGCCAACTCAAGATTATTTAAACAGGGTGATCATCAGAATCACATGGGGTGGAGCACTATTTTTAGGTGGTATAGCGATAATTCCTTATTTTGTCACAGAGCTAACGGGTATCCGAGCCTTAACTCTTAGTAGTACCAGCCTTCTTATTATGGTTGGCGTTGCGCTCGATACCATGAGGCAGTTGGAATCTCAATTACTCATGAGAAATTATGAAGGATTCATTGATTAGAAATGAACTACTTCCTATGCCGAGGAGATGAAGGCGTTTGAAAATCATACTCATGGGTCCTCCAGGCTCTGGTAAAGGTACGCAAGCCTCCCATATTGCAGGCCTGGTGGGAGTTCATAGCGTTTCATCAGGAGATTTGTTCCGAGATAATCTCTCTAAGAATACGGAACTTGGCCTATTGGCAAAGTCTTTTATGGAAAAGGGTGAATATGTTCCTGATGATGTAACCATTGATATGGTTATGAATTGGATAGAAGAGCCCAAGCACTCCGCAGGATTTGTGATTGATGGATTCCCCCGTACATTAGCGCAGGCTAAAGCCCTAGATGAGAAATTATTGGAGAGTGGAGGCGTAGACAGGGTAGTTTTTTTTGATGTTCCAGAGGAGGATCTGGTTCAGCGGCTATCGGGAAGGATGATATGTAGTTCCTG
>CAYWYV010000013.1:1419-21461 GCA_964462705.1 uncultured Dehalococcoidia bacterium | reverse complement strand
TCATCCCCTAACCGCTTAGCAGGCGGCCGCACTAGACCTCTATGCGATCCCTCCATCATATGAATGCCTAATTATAAGTTGGAGAGTTGACTCAATCAAGGAATGGTTTTGTGAAATCCGGAACTATTATTAACTATGGACATGAAAACGAAATAATAAATGCTATTTATATGGGTAATAGTTTTCTAATTAGCCCTTTTGCAAATGTTTTCGTAACGCAAGCACAAGTAGGTGCCGATTTCATGACAAAGACGTTTATGTCAGTTGGGTCTCTGTTCCAATGGTCTGAATCCGTCTACATCACCAATCCAAATTTCCCCTCCTTCGAAGTGTTCTTTTTTCCATATGGGAACAGTTTGTTTTATTCGATCAACGGAGTAGTCAGCAGCTGCAAATGCAGCCTGTCTATGAGGGGATCCGACTGCTACAACGAGACTTTCTTCTCCAATATCGACTCTTCCGAGTCTATGGTCGATAGCTACACGTACATCCCATTTGGAGCACATTTCGCTAGCGATTTCCTCAAGTTTCTTAACGGCCATGGGTATATAAGCTTCATATTCCAGTAAAATTACTTTTCTGGAATCGGTGTGATTTCGAGTCACGCCATGAAATACAACCGTGGCACCGTGCCTTTCAGAAGATGCAAAATCTGTTGCATCTGAAGGATTAAGCTTCTCCTCTGTAATTCGTACTCTATATCTTTCAGTAAGCATTGTAATTAAGGACCTTTAGTACGTCTGGCATCCACCACTTACTGGAGGGATAAGTGCGACTGTGTCTCCATTATTAAGAATGTGATCGTGATCTTGATACTCTTCATTTACTGCTGCCACGATCTTGTTTGATTCGCGGCTGATATTTGGATGTTCGAGGCATATTTTTCTCATTAGTTCGCCAAGGTTGACCCTATCGCCCGTGACGCTCACACGCTCAGTGCTAACTCCCGCCTGTTCGCGGTAGGTGGCAAAATACAAGACCGTTACTTCTGTCATATCATTTTTTGACCGGATCAATTATTAATATCTGAGAGCGCCACCATTGACGTGAATCGTTTGCCCCGTTATGTAAGAGGCTGCATCGGATGCAAGAAAGGCAACGGTAGATCCAATTTCACTTGGTATCCCCAATCTTCCTATGGGAATACTCTCTGATTCTACAGGGTTGGAACGTAATCCAGTAGTAGTACTTCTACTTGTGTCAAAGGCTCCCGGAACTATGTGATTAACCAATATCCCTTTTTCTGCTAGCTCTGGTGCTAACGCTCTGGTAAGACCAAGAGCACCCATTTTACTAGCAGATACATGCCCCCAGTCGGATTTGCCTGAAAAAGCATTTAGGCCTGACACGTTAATTATTCTTCCCCAACCAGCCTCCTCCATTCCAGGAATGGCTGCTCGAGAACAAAAAAAAGGGCCGTCTAAATTTACCGCTAACACCCTTCGCCATTCGGAAGTAGGCATATCTGCAAGTTTACTCGAAGCCCGTAAACCAGCATTGTTCACTAAAATCGTCACATTACCAAGAGAGGATTCAATTTGATCGAACATATCTCTAACTTCTTCTTCCACCCCGACATCTGCCGTTACAGATATGGCCTTGCCTCCTGCAGAGTTTATCTCGTCTCTCACTGAATCACATTCTTCTTTATTTTCTCGCGAATTCACTGCCACGTAGGCCCCTTTTTCTGCAAGTTCAAAAGCAGTGGCTCGACCAATATTTCTGCCGGACCCCGTTACGAGAGCAATTCGACCAGCTAAAGATTTGTCTGTCATGCTGATGCTCTTACGATTGAATCTACCCTGTCCAAGTTGTCCACTCCGACATCAAACTCGCCTGATTCAACTGCTTTGAGAATTTCTACTACTGCATTACTGTAAGGTGTTTTTATCCCTATTTCAGCGCCTTTATCAGATACCATCCCGTTCAAATAGTCGATTTCCGTAGCTCTTCCTTTGATAACGTCCTGAGCCATGGAAGGTCGTCCAGGTACAGCTGGCGGCTCTCCTGACAAAACTTTGTCTAATGCAGGATGTCCATTGGGACCTGCTGCTGCCTCCATGTCGTCTAGACTGAAATCACCCATTGGAGGAACAACGTTGTACCCCAGAGCTCGTCCAACTTTTATAGTCTCTATAGCGAGATTCAGAATTTGCATTCGGGATACTTTGTTTGCGCGCACTTCATGACTCATCATTCCAGTCATTGCAGCCGTAGCATTTACCATACAGTTTGTTACCATTTTGGACCATCGCTCCCCCCAGAGATCTTCGGTTGGAACGGTTTTACCAGCTGATGAAAATAAATCTACTATTTTTTCTACTCGAGGGGTAATATCCCCATGCAATTCCCCGACTTTGAAACAAATAGGTTCTTTCTGTAAAGACTGCGATACACTTCCGGTCCTTGTGATGTGAGCGGGATTGTAAATACCCGCTGAAATCGTTGTAATGCACCCCAACGTTCGATTGGCACCAACAATGGGGGCTATGCGCACCTCATTTATGCTGTTCTGAGGGCTCACTACCCAAGTGTCATCATTCATAAAGGGAAGCATTTTTTTGATGGCCTCCTGGGTATCGTAGGATTTCACTGCGACGACGACCATATCGAAGATGCCTTCTATGTTAGGAATTTGGTCTGTGTGGATGGCATTTACAGCTACGTTATGTTCCCCGGTAATTCCATCAAGAGTCAGGCCGTGTTTATTCATTGCATCGACATGTTCTCTCCATGAGTCGATTAGAAGGACATCTTCGCCCTCTTTCGACATAAATCCTGCCAGAGTTCCCCCTATGGCCCCTACTCCTATGGATGCGATTCGAAACCCCATGTTTATGGCTCCCGTGAATTTTTCACTTTTATTAATTACCTTGTACCTCTGTTAGACGGATGATTCGTTCTCGTGTTAATACGGATGGCAATGAACTATTTCTTGGGGTCTATCTTTTCTCCAGGCTTAAGGTTTTCTTCCCTTTCTATCAATAAATGGCTTAAATCCCTCTAGTACCGGAGTTGGTTTTAAGCTGTCGGATTGTGCCTCCAATTCCTTCTCATAAGTCGTCCTCCACGAGGCGCCTACATCCTGTATCAGAAGTTGTTTAATGCCTTGTACCATCCTGGAGTCGTTTTCCACAATCATCCCGGCCAACTCCCTAGCCTTTTCCATGAGCTGACTTGAGTCAACCAAGTGATTGAGCAAACCTATTTGTAGGGCTTCATCTGCCTCTACAGTTCGCGCTGTAAGCAATAACTCTTTTGCTTTTGGCCACCCAACTTGCATTGGCAGACTCCATGTTGAGTTTACTCTCCCATAAGCGGCTGCTAGGAAACGGAATTTAGATCTTTCACAACCTACTCGTATGTCCAGGCTGGATGCGAGGACTGCTCCACCTCCGTACGCAAGCCCATTCAAGGCTCCGATCGTAGGTTTTATACATTCGCCTATATGCCAGGCATACTCTGGTCTCCTAGGATCAACAGGAGGTGGGGTGGCACTCTCTGCATTCCGTGTCATTTCATGAATGTCAGCTCCTGCAGTGAAGGCACGGTTCCCAGATCCGGTGAATATAATCGCTTTTATGTCATCGTCGGTTTCCATATCTGTTACGGCGCTATCCATCTCTTGAAACAGCGTGCTGCTCATCGCGTTCAGGACCTCTGGTCTGTTTAAAGTGATAGTGCCGATACCGTCTTTTTTGTCCAGTAAAAGGGTTTCGTAGCTCATTTTCTTACTCCTTGGAAATCGTAAAATCCTTTAAATTATAGGAATGAATTTTTAACATGGTCAATGAACAGGGATATTACCTGATAAGGCACTGAAACTCACACTGTCAGACCCCGTATATATCCAGATCTATTCGGTCATTTTTATCAAAACAGACTCCTTCAGACTCAAGCAAGTTTTTTTGGTTTTTCATTTGTTTCCGGCTCCTGTCACTGATTTTCCCTCGACTATTTACTACCCTTTGCCACGGTATGCTGCGATGGTTTTCATTTAGCCTGAACAAGGCATTCCCGACTAAACGAGGGTTAGTGACACCAGAGTAGAGTGCGACTTGAGAATAAGTCATCACTAAACCGGGGGGAATCGAACTGACCACGGTATAAATTTTTTCGAATGTATTTGGCAATTTATTTGCACAATTAGTCATTACTGATGTTCATTAACTTAGACCAGATATGCTCACTTTATATGCTCCGACAAATAAATAAAACACTAATCGGTCTAGGATGGATTTTTGATAAACAATTGATCTTAAGCTCGATAAAAATACTCATTTAATCCCATAGTGTTTGTTCCTCTGTTATCATCGCAATCCACACTGATTGTAAGTGTGAAGATATTAAATACTGAAGATCTCAATCAAGAAATGGATACGGAGGCTTGAGATGGCAGAAGAAACTTTTGCTCCAATTCAAAAACTTTCACCGGATGATATGGCAGTGAAGCCAAATTTACACCTTTCTGATACCTACGAAGGCTTCTCATGGGAATCCATGTATGAAGAGCTGGACTGGCTACCGGGTGGAGGACTGAACAAGGCACACGAAGCCATAGATCGTCATGCCAACGGTAAAAATCGGGATAAAGTTGCCATGATATGGGAGGGGAAAAACGGGGAACGGGAAGACTACACGTTTGGTGACATGAAACGGCTGACGAACCAATTTGCCAACGTATGTCAAAGTCTAGGGATACAAAAAGGGGACAGAGTCTTCATATTCATGGACCGACTTCCCGAGCTTTATGTGGCCTGTTTTGGGGCATTGAAAGCTGGAGCAGTTGTAGGACCTTTGTTTTCAGCTTTTGGTCCAGAACCAGTCAGAGACAGAATGCAGGATAGCGGGGCAAAGGTTCTTGTGACACAACCGGACCTTCGGCGAAAAATATCTGGAATTATTCCGGAACTTTTCGATTTGCAGCACATACTTATAGTCAACAAGGATGGTAGAGATCCTCAGCCGATTGATCCTCAGGATCTTTCCTACGAAGAAGAGATGGGTAAGGCCTCAGACGATTTCACGACGGTTGTAACCGGCCAGTATGACTATTCAATAATGCATTACACATCCGGTACTACTGGGAAACCTAAAGGTGCTGTACATAGGCATCAGGCCGTAGTTCAACAAATGGCAACTGGTAAATGGGCTCTAGACTTTCACGAAGACGACATATATTGGTGTACAGCTGATCCGGGATGGGTTACAGGAACTTCCTACGGGATGATGGCCCCGTGGACTAACGGTTTGACGCAGTTAATATACGAAGGTGGTTTTAGTGCCAGTAGATGGTATGAACAGATACAGAAGCATAAAGTCACTGTCTGGTACACAGCTCCAACCGCAATCCGCATGCTTATGAAGTCTGGAGAGGAAGTGCCTACTAGGTTTGATCTATCCACTTTGAGATATATGTGTAGTGTTGGAGAGCCCTTGAATCCGGAGGCAGTTGTCTGGGGACAAGATGTCTTTGGAATGCCATTCCATGACAACTGGTGGCAAACTGAAACAGGTGCCATTATGTGTGCTAATTATCCTTCAATGGAAGTAAGGCCAGGATCTATGGGCAAACCAATTCCAGGTGTTGAGCTGGCGATCGTTGACGAAGATTTTAGTCCCGTTCCTGACGGTGAAGATGGCAATCTCGTCGTAAAGCCAGGTTGGCCTTCCATGTTCCATGGTTATTGGAATAACTCCGAAATGTACAATTCCCGGTTTAGAAAAGGTTGGTACTTGACTGGCGACACTGCTAGAAGAGACTCTGATGGATATTTTTGGTTTGTTGGAAGGGCGGATGATGTAATTAATACCGCGGGGCATCTGGTAGGACCATTTGAGGTAGAAAGTGCTTTAATAGAGCACCCAGCGGTAGCTGAGGCTGGTGTTATTGGGAAGCCGGATCCGTTGGCGATGGAAATTGTGAAAGCGTTTGTGTCTTTAAAGGATGGTTATGAAGAAAGTACCAAGCTCAGAAATGAAATTATGCGTTTCGCCAGAGAAAAATTATCAGCGGCTGTAGCACCGCGGGAGATAGATTTTATTCCAACACTGCCTAAGACGCGAAGCGGGAAAATAATGAGAAGGCTCTTGAAAGCAAGAGAGCTTGGATTGCCTGAGGGTGATACCTCTACTCTCGAAGATGATTAGTATTTCAGTCCGCAAATTTGAATGACTAACTTGAACAGATTATTGGAGAGAGCATAATGAAAATTTCATGGTTTCATCTGATGCCTTATAGGTATTTACCTCGAGATTTCCAAGATCAGTATCGTAGTGTGTGGGTAGATGTTCCCAGTGAGCTCTATGATCCTGAACGCGGACACGAACTTTACAATGAGTATTTGGATGAACTAGAGCATGCAGATTCTGTAGGTTTTGACGGCATTTGCATCAATGAACACCACAACAATGCCTACGGAATTATGCCTTCTCCAAACATTCCGGCTGCAAGCCTAACCCGAAGAACCTCAGACGCGGCCATAATTGTCTTAGGAAATAGTCTCGCTCTTTACAACCCTCCGATACGTGTTGCTGAAGAATTTGCCATGCTGGATTGCATAAGTGGGGGAAGGCTTGTAGCTGGATTTCCTGTTGGAACATCTATGGATACTAATTTCGCTTATGGGCAAAACCCTGCCACTCTGAGAGATAAATATTATGAAGCCCACGATTTGGTGATAAAGGCATGGACTGAGCCCGAGCCCTTTGCGTTCAACGGCGTTCACACTCAGTCACGGTATGTAAACATTTGGCCACGTCCCTTGCAGAAGCCACATCCTCCAGTATGGATTCCAGGAGGAGGGAGTCTAGAGACCTGGGAATGGACCGCGCGTATGAACTATGTTTATTGCTATCTTAGTTATTCAGGTTATAAACGTGGGATAGAAGTTATGAAGGGGTTTTGGAAGGAGATGGAAAATCTCAACGTCGATGACAACCCATACCGAGCGGGATTTCTGCAGCTAGTGTGTGTGTCAGAAACTGATGAAAAAGCCGAGGAAGAATATGGGGAACATGTTGATTATTTTTATAAAAAATGTCTTCATGTTTATGAGGGATTCTCAGAGGCCCCTGGATATCGCACTATCAAGACTATCAAAGCTGGGAACACACGGCAGATTGGATCTAGAGCCAGTCAAGCTCGCAAGGAACTCACCTGGCAAGACTACAAAGATGAGGGTTACATAATCGCAGGCAGCCCCAAAACCGTTGTCACAGAGTTGAGGAAAGCCGCTGAAGGGCTGAGAGTTGGACATTTGATGGTTCTGCTTCAAATTGGGAGTATGCCTAAAGACCTAACTATGAAAAACACCGAGCTTTTTGCTTCACAGGTGATGCCTCATGTGCAAGATATGTGGAGTGAATATGAGGATCATTGGTGGCCTCAACCCATTGAGAACAGACAGGTGCCCGGAGAATCCGTTTCTGACGGGGTGATAGCCTAAACTGTTTTTTTGTTTCTTGGGGGCTCCCCCAGGCTAAACGGAAGAGAAAGGATCCTGTATGAGTTCGTTCGAAACGATAACGATAGATGTACAAAGTATTAAGGTAACTGTTAGAAAAAAAGGTGCTGGTCCTCCATTGCTCTTCCTTCACGGAGCTTTTGGGTATGAAGGTTGGCCTACATTTCTGGATTTACTATCAGAGCATTACACCGTCTACGCTCCAATCCATCCCGGATTTTTAGAGTCGGAGGGTATTGAGAAGATAAACGATCTTTATGACTTAGTTCTTTTTAATCTGGACCTTGTAGACTGTCTTGCATTGGATCATCCTCACATTGTTGGTCATTATTTTGGTGCAATGGTTGCTGCAGAAATTGCTTCTGTTTGTTCTCACAACATTGGGAAATTGGTTATGGCCAATCCAGCTGGACTTTGGATAGATGATGACCCTGGATTGGACTACTTCATTGTTCCAGATAAAGAAATTAGAAAACATCTTGTGGCGCACCCAGAGGATTCAAGATATTCAAATATTTTTCCTGAAATTGACGACGAAAGCGAACAAGACCAGAGATCTATAGACAAAGTTAAGGCCCTTAGTACCGTTGCTAAGTTTCTGTGGCCTGTTCCAGATAAGGGGCTTTCAAAAAGAATTAGTCGCATCAGATGTGAGACTCTTGTTATCACCTCAGAGTGCGATCCTATTGTGCCAGTTTCGCATGGTGCAAAGGCGTCATCGTTAATTGGCAATTCTACTCATGTGACTCTGTCAGAAGTAGGACATTTGGCGCTTTTGGAAGACCCAGAAACTTTTGCAGCTTCCATTGGAGATTTTTTGCGTTAATCTGGTTTCTTGAAAATTTTGTAATGAGGTCGCTATTAATGAATTTAGATGATATTAAGCAACTTGCCTGTGAGGAAATTGAACGTCAGGGCGAGCGCCTCATAGGCGTCGCTAAGGATATACTCGATAGCCCTGAGCCGGGCTTCCAAGAGTTCAAGACGGCCAGCAAAGTAGCCAAAGAATTTCAGGCCATGGGCCTCTCGTTTGAGGAAAACATAGGTATTACTGGCCTGAAAGCTATTATAGACACTCAAAAAGGGACAGGCCCTAATGTTGCTGTCATAGGAGAATTAGACTCTCTAAAGGTGCTTGGGCATCCACACGCCGATCCTGAAACTTCTGCCGCTCACGCTTGTGGACACCACTGTCAGATTGCGATGATGCTAGGTGTTGGTCTTGGACTTCAGGCTCCAGGGGTGTTGGAGTCTCTGTCAGGCCGGGTGACTCTAATGGCGGTACCAGCGGAAGAGTATATAGAGGTTGAGTACAGAGACAACCTGAGACGCGACGGGAAAATAGAATTTTTGGGAGGAAAGCCTGAATTTGTTAGGCATGGTCATTTTGATGACATCGATATCGCAATGATGACGCACACATCGGCATCTCCAGATCAAGGGAAGATATCATTTGGGGGTACGAATAACGGGCTGGTTGCCAAAAGTATCAAGTTCAGTGGAACTGCGTCGCATGCGGGAGGGGCACCACATTTAGGTGTGAACGCGCTTAATGCGGCGATGATATCGATGTCGGCTATCCATGCCCAGCGTGAAACTTACAGGGATCAGGACACTATAAGAATCCATCCGATCATTACCCGTGGAGGAATAGCTGTAAGTTCTGTTCCTGCGGACGTCAGGATGGAAACGTATGTACGGGGAGCCTCCATAGATGCATTTTTATCCGCTTCTGAAAAAGTCGATAGAGCATTGAGGGCGGGGGCAATGGCAGTAGGAGGCACTGTAGAGATCACGACACTTCCAGGGTATCTACCGATTCAAAGTAGTCAACCTATGCTGGAGTTTTACAGCAGAAATGCAGCAACGCTTGTTGGATCTGACAATCTAAGCCAGCTGGGTCATAGAACTGGATCCACAGACATGGGAGATATTTCCCAAATGATGCCAGTAATCCATCCTTATGTTGAAGCCGCTACAGGTAATGGACATGGAATAGACTATCTGGTCAATGATTACAACCTTGGGGTATTGACCGGGGCAAAAGCGATGGCAATGACAGTTATTGATCTGCTGTACGAGAATGCCGATAACGGGAACAAGGTTGTTGATAAATATAAAGCTCCACTCACTAAAACGGATTATTTATCTCTATTAAGAGGAATGATGAAAGAAGAGACTTACACTGAATGACAGATACAAAATTTCTTAAAGCATCTGCATGGAGAAGTATTGATTCGAGGAAAGATTGGCTCATAGATATAGCAAAACAAATTCTTGTTAATCCAGAACCAGGGTTTTTTGAGAAAAAGACGGCCAGGTTTGTATCGGATAAATTGAATGAATTAGAGATAGCACATGATTCCGGAATTGCTTTGACAGGTCTCAAAGGATACTTAGACACTCAACGTTCTGGTCCTACTGTTGCTGTTATTGGCGAACTCGATTCTCTTCGAGTAGCAGGTCACGTATATGTCGATGAGGAAACTGAGGCTGCTCATGCGTGCGGCCACCACTGCCAGTTGGCAATGATGCTTGGTGTTGCGGTGGGACTTAAAGCCTCGGGAGTTTTAGAAGGACTTTCAGGGAGAGTTGCTTTGATGGCGTTGCCTGCCGAGGAATTTATAGATGTGGAACATCGGTATGGATTGCATAACGCCGGGGATATCGAGTTTATGGCTGGAAAACAGGAATTTCTTCGTTTGGGAGCCTTTGACGACGTAGATATGGCCATGATGACACACACCAGCTTATTGGGGGAAGGAAAGTTCAGCCTTGGTGGTACCAGCAATGGTCATGTCGTTAAGTTTATTCGGTTTCTTGGCAAAGCGGCTCATGCGGGTGGAGCTCCACACGTAGGTATCAATGCTTTGCAGGCAGCAACTGTCGCACTAAATGCCTTGAATGCTCAAAGGGAGACCCTGAGAAATGAAGATACTATAAGACTCCACGGAATTATGACCGTTGGGGGAGTATCGGTAAGCTCCATCCCAGCAGAGGTCAAATATGAAGGCCGGGTAAGAGGCGGGACCTGGGAAGCGATAGACGATGCAAATCAAAAAATGGATAGATGCCTGCGAGCAGGCGCATTGGCGATAGGGGGGGAGGTGGAGATAGTTACTCTCCCAGGCTATATGCCTTTGATTAATGATGTAAACATGATGGAGATGTTTCATCAGAATGCATCTGATTTGGTAGGGTCCAATAATGTGAGACAAAATCCTTCTAATGTGAACAGAGGGGGCAGTACAGATATGGGTGACTTGAGTCAGGTAATGCCGGTCATTCATCCTTATACGGGTGCGGCCACTGGATCTGGTCATGGTGTTGATTATGTTGTTAAAGATTACACTCAGGCCGTCATAAATCCAGCAAAAGCAATGGCCGCTACAGTGATTGATCTATTGGCCGGAGATTCTGATCGCGCCCGTAAAGTTGTAAAGAATTTCGTGCCAAATTTGAGCATTGACAGTTATGTGGCCATGCAGCGCGCAAGACTGACAGAGGAAACTTATTCTTCGACCTAAAGGGATCTAAGGAAATCTTCGACTTCACCGGAGTATTTATTTAGCCATGCGGAATTGAGCCGGATTCTCTCTTTGGCTTGTTCTATTGTTCTCTCGGCGGCTGGAGTTGGATTGCTGGAGAAGAAATCTTCTACTTCTTTAAGTCTTTCAAGAGTTGAAAATCCAGAAACAAGGGAGACCAGTCTCATAAGGGCGAACCCTCCATCTCCGTATCTACGGTCCAATTCATCCCAGTTGTTTCTAACGAAATCCCAGGCCAAGGATCTCCCCGTACCAGAAGAAGCCACTGAAACTATTACTCTTATGGTGTCTTGCACACGGATGTCGTCCGTTAGAGATCTTTCCAGAGTTTCATTCAAAAGATAAGTATCGGAAAAATTCGTAAGGGCGGAATGAAACCGAACTTTTTCCTCCTGCAGTTCTGTGGTTTTCTCCAAATTCCACATCAGATTATATGTATCCCTATTTCCTATTTTGGCGGCGAGATTAAATACTACTGAGCGGATGTCTGGGTGCACATTATCGGGATTCGTTGCGTACAACGAAAACTTGGAGGATGCCTGACGTAAAGTATCTTCGTCCCCGTAATGGCCTAAATTTGAAAGAGCTGTACTTCTTAACAGAGCCTGAAGATGACCTTCGTTATTTTTCTTATCCCATCCTGACTTTTCTGCTATGTTTTGGAAGATACCTCTACAAAATTCCATGTAAAGATTATGGAAGTCAGATCCTTCTATTAAGTTCTCGATCCCTCTCAGTCCACTAGCCAGATCGGACAATACAGGAGCTTCAGTCTCTTCAGAATAGGCTCTCGACAAACTGAGGAAAGAAGATACTGATGAGTATCCTGCTCGACACAAAGCGTAGGCATCACCTTGGAGCCCTAGGCGATCCTTCCCGTTTAAGTCTCCATTTTGAATAGCTTCTTCTAATTTCGATAAATCACTCTCCTGGTAGTTAACCCTATAGAACCCTGTTTGGTCTGGATTCAACTTAAACCATTCATTCGAATGGGCATTCAGACTGATCGGCTCCTCTGGGGATTCAATTAGCCCATCAGATATATTTTTGGTGCCTTGAGAACTTACTTTGATAGGAATGAACCATTTAGTTTTATCTGAGGCAGTTGACGATGAAATGTTCTCGTATAGGAATCTTTGTTGACTTATAGATAATTGTTCTTTTTTTCTCACCGGGCTGAGTACTGGAAATCCCGTTTGTTTTACCCATGAATCCATTACCCTCGACACAGGTTTTCCGGACGATTCCCCCAAAGCGTTCCAAAGATCCGAAGTCTCTGCGTTTGAATATGAATGTTTATTTAAATAGTCGCTTATACCGGTTCTAAAATCTTCGGATCCAATATAATCCTCCAGCATTCTAAGAACCGAACCACCTTTGCTGTAGCTAATGGCATCAAATAGTTGTCCAATTTCTGCGGGATTATTGACTTCCTGCTCTATCGGATGGGAATTAGTTAATCCGTCAAGGGAGAAGGCGGAGGCAGTATCGGCGGTTAGAAACTGGGTCCACATGTCCCATTCTGGATGAATTGAGTCGACGGCTTTATCACCCATCCATGAAGCAAAACTTTCGTTTAGCCATAGGTCGTTCCACCATTTCATGGTGACTAGGTCTCCGAACCACATATGTGCCATTTCATGAGAAATAATCGCGGCCACAATCTGCCTCGTGCCGGCCGAACTGTTTTCTGGATCAACGAGGAGCGCTACCTCACGGTAGGTAATAGCACCCCAATTTTCCATCGCGCCAGCAGCGAAATCCGGTATCGCTATGTGGTCTAGCTTTGGGAGTGGGAACGGTATACCGAAATAATCATTGTAAAAATCTAAAAGTTCTAGTGAAGTTTCTAAGGCAAATCTACCCTGTTCTTCCTTCCCTTTTGTAGTCCAGACTCGCATAAGCGTGCCACTAGCAGATTCCTGTTCTATGCAGGAAATATCTCCTACAATGAATGCAAGAAGGTATGTAGACATTACAGGAGTAGTATCAAAGCTGACAGCGGTTTTTCCATGGCCGGCTGGTGTCTGAGAAATAACTGGCATATTGGAAACAGCGGTAAGATGTTCGGGAATAACGAGGGTGACATCGAAAGTTGCCTTGTGTTCAGGTTCGTCCCAGCACGGGAATGCTCTCCTGGCGTCTGTGGATTCAAACTGGGTCGTTGCCAGGTATCGTTCATCGCCTTTAATATCTTTGTAACTGCTCCTATAAAATCCCAAAAGTCTGTCGTTCAATTGTCCGACAAATTGGATAGAAATTTCTGCATTGCCGAGCGACATTTCTGATTCCAGTGAAATAGTTAAGGTTTCATCTTCTTCATCTAGGGATGAGTCAATAATTCCGACTTCTTTTCCTCCACTAATTACGGTTATTTTTTGAATCTCAAGTTCCGCAGCGTTTAGGACAATCGTATTGACAGTATTTGATACCTCAACAGTTATTTGGACTTCTCCGTCAAACGTAAATTTTTGCATATCCGGGCTAAGGGATAGGCGATATTTATTTGGGGAAATGCCCGAAGGAAGTGTTATTCGATTATCCGTTGTCATTTGGGAAATCCTATTTACTTATTAAAATTTGCGCGTTTGAATACTGCTTTCAATCTACGAAGCTGTCCAGTTTGGATTCCTCTTCTCAGAAAATGCTAAAGGGCCCTCTTTTCTGTCATTGGATGCGATAAATTTAGCTTCCTCAGAGTATTTCCTATCAAAGGCGAGGTCTAGTGGCCATCCGAGACCTTCGTATGCCATCTGCTTAGATGCCCTGACAGATAGTGGAGCAGCCTCCAAGATTTCTGAAGCCCAGCGCTCAGCGGTTTCCATTAAGTTTTCTAGGGGAACGACTTCGTTAACCAAACCTAATTCATATGCCTCAGTGGCCTTTATTCTTCTTGCGGTCAGAAGCATTCCCATAGCTCTTTTCAGCGGGATATGGCGTGGTAGCCGGTGGACTCCTCCTGCACCAGCAATGAGTCCTACTCGTGGCTCAGGAAGTCCTATCTCAGCATGATCGGCAATCACAATAATGTCACATGCCATTGCGAGTTCTAATCCACCACCAAGAGCGTATCCGTTTACGGCAGCAATAATGGGTTTAGGACAGTCAAATCCAGATGTAATGCCACCCAGCGGCGCGCGGATGACAGGAGTTTCTCTTTCGTGCCAGTTTTCCGCTGTATATCTCAAATCATTTCCTGCGCTGAAAGCTCTTTCTCCAGTTCCAGTCACGATTGCTATCCAAGCGTCATCATCATTTTTGAAATCATTGAATGCCTCAAACATTTCTTGATTGGCGGGTGGATGGAGTGCATTTAGTCTTTCAGGTCTCTTTATAGTTACATATACCAAGTGACCTTTTTTCTTGTAGTCGATGAATTCATATGCCATGATTCTCCTCCTT
The DNA here is from genome assembly GCA_964462705.1 of uncultured Dehalococcoidia bacterium. GTDB lineage: Bacteria > Chloroflexota > Dehalococcoidia > Lucifugimonadales > UBA826. The sequence continues at coordinate 7,045 of CAYWYV010000013.1, read as the reverse complement.
GCCAATGGGTCCTTAAAATGGGAACGACAAGCATTATATAGAAACTTGTGGAATCCCTGAGTTATGATGCGGACGATTCTTTAGCTGATTTGGTAATGAAGTATCAGTAGATTTATAAATGATTATCTCTTTCAGGTATTTGCTTTTCACTGAAATTCTAGACTGTTCGCAACAGTAATGCGTTTATAAGAATCATATATATTTTGAGAGTACCCCCAATATTAATGGGGAATATATATACCTACGTTAATCAATTCATATCAGGGAGGTATGCTGTGACGACAATGACTGGGAAACAGGCTGTGATGGAAATGCTCATGGCTGAGGGTGTTAAGTATATATTCGGTAACCCCGGGACTAGCGAAGGGCCGATTCTCGATGCTTTGGAAGATTATCCAGATTTGCAATATGTGCTAACCAGTCAAGAAGGTGCTGCGATGGGCATGGCTGATGGATATTCCCGAGCTACTGGACAAGTTTCGTTCGTTAATCTCCACATAGAAACAGGACTTGCTAATGGATTGAGTTTACTTCACAACGCTAGGGAGGGCGGTACCCCGATGGTTGTGACATCCGCAAACAAGGATATTCGAAAACTTGCAGAAGGCAGATCTGATCTCTCTGAAATGGTCCGACTATTTTCTAAATGGAGTGTTGAAGTTACCGAGGCATCCCAAGTACCCGCGATAATGCGTAGAGCATTCACAGAGGCAAAGACACCCCCAACAGGACCTGTCTATGTCGGATTTTCTGCAAACGCCTTGGATGGTATAGCGGATATGCAAATTGTTCCTTCTTCTGAAGGCTATTTTAGGATTCCACCGGACGAAAAGGCCATATCAGACGCTACTGAAGCGATAACTAGGGCGTCATGTCCTGTCCTGATTGTTGGTGACAGGTTGTCTCAATCTGGAGGAGTGGAAGAAGCTGTGCGATTGGCTGAGGGCATTGGCGCAAAAGTTTATGCCACATCCTATTCAGAGATGAATTTTCCAACTGACCACCCGTTGTTTTTTGGGTTAATAGGGGCGGGCACTCCCGATGGTAGATCTGTGTTAGCCGAAAACGATGTTGTTATAGCAATAGGTACCAATGTTTTTCCTGGATTTTTTTATTTTGAAGGTCATGCACTTTCAGATGATACAAGTCTGATCCATATAGACTCGGCACAACGGGAGATCGGAAAAAGTGAACCAACGGATATCGGAATAGCAGCCGATCCTAAAAGGGCATTGCAGGAACTCAATGAATTATTAGATAGCTCAACTCAGGGAACTTTTAGAGAAGAAGTAGAAGGGCGACTATCCAACATTAAGAATGAGGTCAAAGAGCGTGAATTTCAAGTTACTTTAGCAGGTGAGGATATTTCTGAAGCGAACCGAAATAGTCATATGTCTGCTGAACGGATGATGCAGGAAGTGGCTAAGGTTTTACCTCATGACGTTGTTATTGCAGATGATTCAGTTACATCCCGTACCGCTATTCACTCAGCTATGAGCTTTAGTGAACCAGGTTCTGTACATGGTGAACGTGGAGGTGCACTGGGTTGGGGTATGGGTGGAGCGTTAGGTATCAAATTGGCTCATCCCAATAGGCCTGTTGTTGCGATTGTTGGAGATGGTAGTGCGATGATGACTGTGCAGTCCCTATGGACAGCAGCCAATTTAGATATTCCGGTTGTTTATATTATCTGTAATAACCGGTCCTATCGGATATTAAAATTGAATATGGATGTATACAAGAACGAAGTATTGAAAGAAGATAATCCGAGTAGCAAGTATCTTGCAATGGATTTTCCTAACCCGATGCCATTGGCCAGAATTGCTGAGGCCATGGGTATTTACTCAAGAGAAATAGACAGTGTTGAGGACATTGCTCCTACTCTAACCGCAGCTTTGAAACTTGGTAAGCCGGCTCTTCTAGATATATCAATTGACGGGAGTGTTTGAAACTCATCGCAATAATCTTATTGATGCTTTAAAAAAGAGGTAGATATATGAAGGTACAAGCAAGCTATGGCGAATATTCGGTAGATGGTATTTCCAAGGCTGCCAAGAGGGCTGAGGAACAGGGGTATGAAATTTTTTCGGCCTCAGAGACTGGACATAACCCATATCTTCCTTTGGTTTTGGCAGCCGAGCATACCGAAAAAATTCAACTCCAGACTTCCATAGCTTTGTCATTTGCAAGGAGTCCTATGGATACAGCTTATATTGCCTGGGATCTCCAGAATTTGTCCCATGGCAGATTTACGTTGGGTTTAGGTAGTCAAGTTAGAGGTCACATAGTGCGACGTTTTTCTATGCCGTGGTCTGCTCCTGCCCCGAGAATGCGTGAATACATAATGGCGATGAAACATATATGGGATTGCTGGCAAAACGGAACTAAATTGTCTTTTTCTGGGGATCATTATTCATTTAACTTAATGTCACCTTTTTTTAATCCAGGACCCATAGATGAGCCTGACATCAAGGTATCAATTGCGGGGGTAAACCCCAATATGTTACGTGTAGCAGGGGAAGTGTGTGATGGGATAATACTTCATTCCTTCAATACCCAGAAGTATACGCAAAATGTAATTCTTCCTAACTTGCAGGCAGGAGCGGAAAGGACAGGAAGGTCTATTGAGGACATTGAAATTTCTGGTGGGGGATTTATTGTCACTGGCTCTAACGAAGAAGAATTGGAAAAAAATAAGATCGAAACAAAAAGTCGTATTTCCTTTTATGCATCTACGAGGAGTTATGCAGATGTGATGCGTGAGCATGGATGGAACGACACCCATGAGAAGCTTTACAGGATGTCTATAGATGGTGAATGGAATAAAATGGGAGCGGAAATAACGGATGAGATGTTAGGGAATTTTGCTGTCGTGGGTACTCATGACCAGATTGCGGATGAGATAAAGTCGACTTATGGGAGGTATGCTAGTTCAGTCAGTTTTAGCATACCAGTCAACACTGACGAGGATGAAGATGTCTTGAGGAACATCATAAAGGACTTGTCCGAGTCTTAGAGTTATTGAAGAAGACTTTATACTCGGTTTACGTATCGGTGAAATAGGTCCTTGTTCGATTGAGTGAAAGTTCATCTTCTACAATTTGCTCGATTCTATTTACTGTTTCATCAACCATGTCGTCTTCATTTACTACAGTGTAATGAAACCACTCAGATTCCATCATTTCTAATTTTGCAGTTTCTAGGCGGATGGCCAAGGCTTCCGGAGATTCTGTCATTCGCTGAGTAAGGCGTTTCTGAAGGCTTTCCATCGAAGGTGGTGAGAGAAATATAAATACTGCGTCAGGGGCTAAATCCTTGATTTTTCTTGCTCCCTGCACATCTATTTTGGCTATGACATTTTTTTCTTTATGTAGAGCCTCGATTACTTGAGACTTAGGAACACCATATAGGTTGCCATAAACCTCTGACCATTCCATAAATCCCTCGATGGCCACTAATTTTTCAAACTGGTCGCGCGACAAGAATATATAATCTTGTCCCGCAGTTTCTCCTTCTCTAATTTCTCTTGTTGTTGCGGTCACAGTGAAATGGTAATTATCCGGTTTTTCCCTCATCTTATTAAGCACGGCATCCTTACCAACTCCGGATGGTCCAGAAAGGACTATTAACAAAGAGTTGCAACTGTGCTTGGAATTAACCATTTATGATCGTATATCTTCTATGGTGTCCCAAAAGTCGGGATACGATACGCTCGCCGATTCTGCTTCGTCTATTAAAGTTTCACCTTGGGCTATCAACCCAGCTATAGCGTTGGTCATAGCTATTCTGTGATCTCCAAAACTCTCGACGGTCGCTCCCTTCAAATGACCGTTCCCGGAGATTTTCATTCCGTCATGAGTTTCCTCTATTTTGCCTCCTAATTTTTGGAGGGACTGTACTGTGGCTGAAATTCGGTCTGATTCTTTTACTCTAAGTTCCTCAGCATTTGCGATTGTCGTCGTGCCCTTTGCGAAACATGCTGCGAGCGACAGGACTGGGAGCTCATCAACGACTCTTGGTATGATGTCTCCCGCTATCTCCGTGGCTATTAAGTCGCTGCTTTCAGCGATTATATCGGCCACGGGTTCACCACCTTGCATGTGTTCATTTTCGATTGTTATGTTCGCCTCCATACTTAATAGGACTTCAAGTACGCCGGTCCTTGTTGGATTCATTCCAACATTTTCCAGTCGAATAGAAGCGTTGGGATGGCAGCATCCTGCAACCAACCAGAAAGCTGAGCCGCTGGTGTCACAGGGTACTTTTACGTTGACAGCTTTAAGATCCGATTTTTCAATCGTTAAGGTAAGTCCCTCAGATTTTAGTTTTCCTCCCATAGACCTCAGCATTCTCTCAGTGTGGTCTCTGGACTCTGCTGGTTGATGGATCACGGTCTTACCATCGGCATGCATCCCTGCAATAAGTAGAGAAGACTTTAGCTGGGCGCTAGCCACTGGCATGACATATTCAATACCAGTCAGATTCCCTCCACGAAAAGACAGTGGCGCAAGGGATCCATTATCCCGTCCTTGAATAACAGCTCCCATTTCCATTAGGGGTTGGGTTATTCTTTTCATGGGTCGTTTTCTCAGTGAGGAGTCTCCTGTTATAACTGAGTAAAAATCCATACTTCCTAAAAGGCCTGAGACTAAACGCATCGTAGTTCCGCTATTTCCGGCATATAAGATGTCTTCAGGTTCCCTTAGCCCTTGATAGCCCTTACCAATGATTTTGAAACATTCATCGGATCCTGATATTGAACACCCCGAATGCTCCTCTATTGATGCTCCAAGGCCTCTAAGACATCCGAGCATTGATGATCGGTCGTCTCCCACACAGAAATTGGAAACGTGTGCTGTTCCTGTGGAAATACTGTTTAGTAAAGCAGCTCTGTGGGAGATGGATTTGTCACCTGGGGGTAATATCGTTCCCCGCAGTTTTTTTGCTCCGGTAACTTTCTTAATCATAGTGTTCTTGGATATTTCCAGGAAGATCGTTTGTCAGCATCACCTAACTTAGTAAATCTTTTTGCGAGCTTATCTCCGAGGAGAACTGAGGCCATTGATTCGCCTGCAGTTGGGAGGGACGGACGACTATCGTCATCTCCAATTGCCCCTGTTTCCCATCGCGCTCTTTGCTCCCATGCGGTTATAAAAGACTCGATAAGATCGTCACTGTCTTCACTGAGTTGAGACCTTATTTTATGCATCGAAAGTATCATTTGATCAATCCAATGTATTAAGGGCTGAGAAACAGTAAGACACTGAGTCTCTGCATCAATGGGATCATCCGTTGATGGCATTGATTGCTGATCGAATGCCCCAGATGCCGTTTTATACATTTCCTTCCATGAAGCACTTCCAGCAGTGGTGTTCACGAATGCTGCTGAAATAACCATAGGTAGAACATCCACCGCCGCCGAATAACTATCGTGTTCTACAGGGTCCAAAAAGTATGGGATTGCACCTAAAGCTTCTACCATGCTCACCACAGTTTTAATAGCTTGCTCATCCGCTTTTTTGCTTGGCATAATGCAATAGTAATTATCTTTGAAAAGTTGACCTGTAGAGCTTTCTAATTTCAGGTCATAATTTTTTACGATTGGTCTTCCTCCAATATAAGCCAC
>CAYWYV010000013.1:0-1409 GCA_964462705.1 uncultured Dehalococcoidia bacterium | reverse complement strand
GGTCTGGTAGGAATTCTTCTGCCCAAACGGAGCACCTAACCTTAGAATTTCCTGTGTCTGTTACTACGGCATCGCCGCTTATGTAAGGGCTCATAGATTGTAGAATGTCTCGGGTTTCAGACACCGGTGAATCAATTACTATGAGTTGTGCGCCTTCCAGTGCTTCATCTAGCCCGGATACTACGTTATCAAAGGCGTTAATTTTTTTTATGATTGATAGGGTGTCACGATCTGAACATTGTCCTATTACTTCGGTATTCTTAAGACCTACACCTTTTAATGCAAGGCCTATAGATGTACCAATGGGCCCCAGACCGACTATTGCTATTCTTTCCAATTTATGCCTCTCAGATTGAACGTTGGCGCTTCGGCCAAGATTGTATTTTCGGTTTGAATTTTGTACCAATTCTATGAGTACAGAAGATCATACACGACCCGTGATATTTAAAATTAGTTCAAGAGTGAAGCCCACAGGTTTTCCAATAAGTGTATGAAAGATGTTTATTTGCTCGAAAGCCATGTCCAAAATCAAAATACCGAAAAGTGGTATAGCGCCGTATCTCTCAAATCTAGAGACGGGATGGGCTAGCCTAGTCGGTAGAAAACCCACAACTACCTTGAATCCATCTAAAGGCGGGAGAGGTAGCAAATTGAACACACCCAAAAGTATGTTTACATTTATCAGGATGTAAATAAAAGAGGCCACAAAATCCAGCTGTAATACGGAGTTAGGAATTAGTTGGATTCTGATCAGAAGGGCCAGTATTAAGGCGAGTGCAAAATTCGACGCTGGTCCGACCAATGAAATTAGCGCCAGGCCAGTTTGTGGATTAATTTTCTTAATATTGTTTTGGATGACAGGTACGGGTTTGCCCCATCCGAATCCAGCAACCAAGAAAATAATAGACCCCATTGGGTCAAGGTGAGATGAAGGATTTATGGTGAGTCTCCCTAACCTCCTAGCGGTGTGATCACCAAGCCTGTCGGCAACCACAGCATGAGAGAACTCATGAACCGTTACTGCTGCGATGATTGCAACAATAATGATTAGTACTAATAATAGCGTTGTGAGGGGGTCTTGTTGAAAATCTGAAAGATATTGTAAGAGCATTGATACGATGCTACGCAGAATAAAAAAAGAGGCGGCATCCACCGCCTCTTTTTTTACTTAAAGGTGATTTTCTAATATTTAGTGACCACCGCAGGCACATCCGCCCCCACCGCCGCCGCATCCACCGCCGCCGCCACCACAGCCACCGCCACCACAGCCCCATCCTCCACCGCCACGATGCGCCAACGCCCGGCCAAGCGCAACCCGTTGCGCCTCGCCCCCACTGAGCTTGTCCGGCAACCGATCAAGCAACGCACCCAAGCCAAGCAACTCCGCCAACTCTTCCACGCGCGCGGCG
>CAYWYV010000012.1:0-23091 GCA_964462705.1 uncultured Dehalococcoidia bacterium | reverse complement strand
GTCAGTATCGTTGGTATAGATTTCCTATATCTTGTCTAGTTTCTGGAAACTCCGGACGACATCTGGTGGTGTTTTGTAGTGACTTATGTTTGTTCGGGCCACTTCAGCCACATAAATACTCAGATTTGAGTCGAGGCATAACCCGTGTGGAGCAACAAATTGACCGGTACCTAGTCCATAACCCATGTGTCCGATTCGTTCCACAACTTTACCGGTAGTGTCGAGAACACTTACCCTGGGACCAATATTTGGAACGCTTTGACTGATTGGAGTCCCCCATCCCAGTTCTGCGACATATACCATCTGCGAGTCGTCATCAATATATATCGCACATGGTCGGTGTATGTTTGCCCACACGGCCTCGAAATTACCATTTCTGTCAAATACTTGTACTCGGTGATTTTCTCTATCGCACACGTAGAGATATCCATTCTTATCAGTGGCTATATTGTGAACTATGTTAAATTCACCCTCCCCGACCCCGGGCCCACCCCAGGAAGTAAGCAACTTTCCGTCTGGGGAGTATTTGTGAATTCGACCGTTTCCGTAACCGTCTGTTACAAATATGTCCCCGTTGTCAGGGTCAGTTGCTGTATGGGTACATCTATTGAAAGGACTGCCACTGAAAGGAACGGCAGGATTACCGGCATCGCCTATAGTCATAAGCACTTTTCCATCCAAAGTACATTGTCGAACGGTGTGGTCTCCGTCATCAGTGCAGTATAGAGTGTCATCTGGACCTACACTGACTCCATGAGCCCGGGAGAAAACACCTTCCCCCCAGGATTTAAGAAAATTGCCGTCGCTGTCGAACACCATCATGGGATGGTCTCCTCTATTGAAGACATAAACGTTGTCATTTGAATCCGTAGCTACCCCCGCAGTTTCAGGCCAAGAATATCCATCGGGTATCTTTTCCCAATTCTCCACAAACTCATAAACGAAGTTTCCACCACCAGATTTTGCTTGACTAGCCATGTTGGTCTCTCCTGGATCTTCAATTTTTGGTTATTTAATTACCTAAAAACTTATTAAGTTGGCAGATTATACATCTCTCTAAGTGTTACCATCATGACTACCCATTGGTCTGCTAGAAATTTAACAGTGTAGAATCGGGTTAAGAGATGGAATGAATCAATCATCTAGCCACCTGTTTTGAGTAATCGATTTTGTAGTTGAAAGGAGAAATGACCATGACTGGAGCGACTGTTGTAGGGATCAGACTATGTGTTGGAAGTCGTGATCCAATGAAAACTGTGGATGATGCAACAGTAATTACAGGGGAAGGAATAGAAGGAGATAGACATCGTAGGGGTGACGGGCAGAGAATGCAACGTCAGATACTTTTAATGGATCGGGAAACTATTGGTAAATTTGGACTTCAGGAAGGTGATGTTCGCGAGAATATAACCGTAGAAGGTATGGACTTCAGCACACTCAAAGATGGGGATAAAGTTGCGATTGGATCAGAGGTTATATTGCGAATAACTGGTGATTGTGAACCCTGCTCTCGCATGGATGAGCTGCGAGAGGGATTGAAAGATGAACTGGATGGTCAACGAGGCATGCTCGCATTTGCGGAAAAAGGTGGGATTATCTCAACTGGAGACAGTATTTCAACAGTGACATCCTAGAACGCATAAGTAGGCAGCTCTAATTCGTTTACCAATCTATGTAGTTCAGTAAATGCGGCTAAATCGGGTACGTCATATGGTTTTCGGACACTGTTGCTTTTGAAGACGCCTCGAATTTTGAGAATTTCTTTAGTGAATGAAAAGCACACTTGAGGTTGTGCAAGGGTTCTAAGAATGGGCTCAAATCGGCTTATATTGGACCTTGCAGCTTCAGGATTGCCGGCAAAGAATAAATCCAAGGTTTTTCTATAAGCCTCTGGAATTGATACCCATGGCATAGTGCCAACAGCGCCTCTAAGAAGTTCCTCCACCAAAAAACTACCTCCGGCTCCTCCGAAAACAATTAAATTACCTTCTCCTTTGGTTACAGCTTCAGAAACTCTTGGTGGAGTAGGTAAAGTTTCTACCTTGGCGTAAGAAATATTTTCATTGTCTTTCGCTAGTTTTGATGCCAATGATGGTGCAACAGGTGCGAAGTCAACGTCCTGTATAAAAATTGGCAAGTCAATGGATTGAGATATGTTTTCGTAATGGGATCTTATTTCACATTCTGATACGCCCGCTGGTGGGATTATCATGACGGAGTCTGCCCCTAGTTCTGCAGCATTTTGACTCATACGGATGGCAAGTGCAGTGCTTGTCGCACTAGTATTTATCACTACTTTTGCCCTACCGCTGGATTGCTCAACAACAATTTTAGCCGCTGAATTTCTCTCATCTTCCGATAGCTTCGGCATTTCACTCGCCATAGCTAACCCTAGTCCGTCAGCTCCGGTTGAGATGCAAAATTCCACTTCTTTGCGGAGATCGTCTTCATCGACATTCCCGTTCTCGTCAAATGGCATGGCTAGAATAGGGAAAAGTCCACGAAAGGAGGTGTCAGTCATATTTCGTATCCTTATTGAACATTCTCAATCTCATCAATAGGTAGCTCTACCACCACTGATATCAAATACCGCACCTGTACTGAATGAACACTCTGGGGACGACAGCCAAGCGACAAGAGCTGCTATCTCACTTATCTCCCCAGTTCTTCCCACCGGTATCCTGTCGACCATATACTGAACTTGCTCGGGTGTGAACTCGTCTAGAATTCTGGTCTGTACTACGGCCGGAGTTACACAGTTCACCAGAACTCCGGTTCCGGCTAGTTCCTTGCCTACTGACTTGGTGAGTCCAATCACAGCCGCTTTAGTGGCGGAGTAAGGGACCATTCGTGGGTTCCCTTCTTTCCCTGCAATTGAAGCAATATTAACTACTCGGCCATAATCTTCTTCAATCATATGAGGAATAACTTCGTGGCAAAAAGAAAACACCCCTCTAAAATTCGTTCTGTAGACTCTATCTAGTTCCTCCACGTCCAATTCCCATATGTTGCCGTTAATGCCTCCTATACCTGCATTATTTACCAAAATATCTATCTTCCCCCATTTATCTAGAGCTTTTTTGACAGCATCCTGAGCTGTTTGGGGTTTGGCCACATCACCTATAGACACTTCAACTCCAATTCCTCTTGCGGCCATCTCGCTACTCGACTGTTCTGCCATTTCAGGGTCAAAATCGACCATCACTATGTTGGCTCCCTCTTCTGAGAGTCTTTTTGCTATTCCATATCCGATTCCTGTTGCAGATCCCGTCACTATTGCTACTTGTCCTTCAAGGCTGGTCATATTTATATTTACTCCTGTATTCCTATTTAATGAAATGGACAAATTAACAACGCAGTGTCCTGATGCCACTCAAGTTCTGCCTCTTCTGTTCGGTACCTGTCGGCTGTGTCAGCCACTGCATACACACTGTAGAATGCCAAAGTAGCGACAATAGCAATTAACGCTAAAGGAAAAACTAGAGGCAATTCACGCATTTGTCACTCAGTCTCCAGGTACGGCGAGATACTACTTGGTAAAGTCGTTAATTTCTATAATCGGTTACGCCGGCCCATCTGTCCTATTATATTTATCTTCGATCCTAACTATATCGTCTTCACCAAGGTATGACCCAGACTGAACTTCGATAATTTCCAAGTTGGAGTCAGTTCTGTTTTCAAGTCTATGTGTTTCTCCTTGGGATATGAAAGTAGACTCATTCTCCTCCAGGGTTAATGTATTTTCACCCTTGGTTACAGATGCCGTGCCTTTGACCACGACCCAGTGCTCAGCTCTATATTTGTGGACCTGCAAGGAAAGAGATTCTCCTGCCTTGACAGTTAGGCGCTTCACCTGAAATCCGGCTCCTTCGTCTAATATTTCATAACTCCCCCATGGTCTGTGGATTTTCACATGGTGGTCGATATTGGATTTACCCTTGGAATTTATTTCTGTGACTAGGTCTTTGACCGACTCTTCGTGCTCCATTGTGGTTACCAAAATCGAATCTGCAGTTTCCACCACGACAGCTTGCTTCAGACCTAGGACTCCTACAGTTCTATGGGTAGATAAGACGAGTGAATCGTTTACTGACTGTAAGAACACATCGCCAGAAGTAACGTTACCTTGGTTATCAGCGACCCCGTCTTCCCAAAACGAATTCCACGAACCTAAATCGGACCATCCAGCGTTTATTTCTGACACCCAGCATGCTGGTCTTTTAGGGTCTCTAACAACTTTTTCCATAACCGCATAATCTATTGCATCGCTAGGGCAAGTTCTAAATATCTCAGAATCCGGCCTTATGAATAAACCGTCCTGTGTGCTTAAATCCATTGCATCGGTACATGTCTTGTAAATCTCGGGTGCATGGGTTTTTACTTGCTGTAGCCATAGGGATGCTTTTAACATCAATATGCCACTGTTCCAAAGGTATTCTCCGGAGTGTAGAAAGTTTAAAGCTGTTTCCCTATCGGGTTTTTCGATGAAGTCTAAAAGTTTACCCAACCCATTCACCAACTTACCTTTCCGCAAATATCCGAATCCGGAATGTGGAGTGGATGGAACTATACCAAAGGTTACAATACCTCCCGTCGCTGCAACGGGCAGCGCCGATTTGAGAGAATTTTGAAAGGAGTCCACATTTTTGATGATGTGGTCTGAATGCAACGAAAGTAGTATTGCATCCTCGTTCTCGGTAACCGCTTGAATTGCCGCTATTGTTAATGCGGGCGCAGTATTTTTACCTGTAGGCTCGAGTATTATTGAAGCAGGTTGTTGATTAATTTCTTCCAGTTGGTCTTTTACCAGGAATCTATTTGTTTCAGCACAGACTACTATTGCTGGTCTTTCACTAAGTCCCTTCAACCGGATAGCAGTTTCTTGGATCAAGGAGGTGACCCCGTTAATTGCTAGAAAAGGCTTAGAATAACTCTCTTTCGACAGAGGCCAAAGCCTGGTTCCGGGTCCACCGGCGAGAATTACTGGATGTAGTGTCATTTTGTTAACCCAATTTGTGGGTACAGACTGTTTGATAGCTAGTGACTCCACACAACAATCTTCTAAAGTGTTAGATCAACGTCGGCCGATTATAAATAGGCTTTGTTTGAAGGGTCAATATCTCGGTTACTTTACGGGCATGTTGAGATTATTTGTTAATGTCCAATTTGATAATTAGAATTATCTGTAAATATCTGTAAATAAAAGTAGGAGGGGAACAATGGGAAAAATAGATGGAAAGAGCGTCATTGTAACTGGGGCAAGTAGAGGAATTGGGGCAGAGATTGCTCGGTTGTTTGCAGCTGAAGGAGGGAATGTGATTTGTGCTGCGCGCACTCTGCGAGAGGGTGAACATCCCCTTGAAGGCTCTTTGGAAAAAACTGTTTCGGACATCAAAGAGGATGGGGGAGAGGCGACCGCCGCCACAGTAAATATATCGCTGGAAGAAGATTGCGTGAGACTTTTTGATGAGGCCCACGAAGCTTATGGGGATGTGGATATTCTAGTGAACAATGCTGCTCTGACTTATTTTGTTCCCGTTAAAGATTATGTGATAAGACGCTGGAAACGTTCCTGGGAGGTTAATTTTCATGCTCCATTTATTCTTAGCCAACTTGCATTAGTTGACATGCTAAAGAGTAAATCTGGAAGCATCGTAAATATTTCTTCAGGTGCAGCTATAGGACCCGGGAGAGGCCCTTACCCAGATGCCCCGTCAAATTCCGGAGGTACTTGTTATGGTGCGGAAAAGGCTGCTCTAGAGCGCTTTACACAGGGTCTTGCACAGGAAGTTTATTCGGAAGGAATTGTCGTTAATTGCGTTTCCCCATCCCAAGTAGTCCCTACTCCAGGAACTATGTTCCATAATCTCGTTACTGGTATGGATGATCCTAGAGGTGAACATCCTGAACTAATGGCAAAGGCTGCACTACTGCTAGCGAGTGAGCCAATCGACAAAGTTACTGGAAGGGTTACCTACAGCCAGCAAATTCTTGCTGAATTTGGTTTGCTTGATGATCCCCGTGGCACTGGAATTGATTCTGATCGGCCTGGTAGCGGCTATAGCCTTGTGTAACTACTGATCTCACAGATTTTACGGTTTCGAGACGGAAATATTGCTCCTATGACGGTTAGACATGTAGTTAAACGTAGTTTCTGATTGGCAAAACTTGGCACTAGAAATCCCTTGCACACGTGCTGTTGGTTTGGTTTGCTTGATAGGGTGGTTTCAATGGACACGTTACTCATCAACGTCCGGATGGGCAGTCTTGGAAGAGTTTCGGGTTAATTAACCACATATTCATGTGTTCTTACCACATTTTAATGGTAAGTATGTTGTATACGGAGGACCTATGAAAATCACGCGGGCTAGGGTGATAAATTATAGAAGTATTGATGACTCTTCGTGGGTTAGTTTAGAGGATGTCACTGCACTCGTTGGTAAAAATGAGTCAGGCAAAACTGCATTTCTACAAGCTATCAGAAAGATAAACTCTATTTCTGGAGAAGACGATAAATTCGCAATTAGGGATTTCCCCAGAAAGGGATACATAAAATACAAGAAGATCCATGAAGAAAATCCTTGTATTGTTGCAAAGGCAGAATTTGAGTTATCGCAAGAGGAAGTGTCTGAAATTGAAGCTAATTTTGGTGAGGGAGTCTTAGCTTCAAACAAGGTGATAGTGGGAAAGAATTACAAGAATGAGCGAATATGGGAAGTAGATGTATCTGAGTCGACACCAGCAATTGATAGAACTTTCACTTCTTCCTTCTCTCCAGCTCCCGTTTCTGTGGTAGGCGCTATAGCTGATAGGTCAGACTCAGAGGCATTATCTCCTGTTGCGAAAAAGATTGCCGAAGATTTTCTGGAAAAATGGCTTCCGAAATTTGTATATTTTGATAACTACAGCACTATGCGTGGCAAGATATCTATTTCCGATCTGAAGAAGAGAACTGCGGAAGGCGGTCCCTTTGACGACGCCGATCGAACATTTATGTCTCTGTTGACACTTTCAGGGGTTAGTTTGGAAGAACTGGAAGAAGACTTAGGATATGAAGACGTAAAAGTTGAATTGGAATCGGCTTCTATAACAATTACTGACGAGATTTTTGAATATTGGCGCCAGAATCGCCAGCTAAAAGTGGAGTTTGACCTATCTCAAGCTGATCCTCGCGACCCAGCACCTATGAATGAAGGGAAGATTCTTCACGTTCGTATCGAAAATGCCCGACATAGGGTGACTGTGTCGTTTGACGAAAGATCAAAGGGATTTGTTTGGTTTTTTTCTTTCTTATCCTACTTTTCACACTTGGAAGAGACAGAAGCTGGCGACCTAGTCATTTTGCTAGACGAGCCTGGGACGGCTTTACACGCAATGGCCCAAAAAGATTTCTTACGATTTATGGACGAGAGACTCGCTCCACAGTGCCAGGTGATATACACCACCCATTCGCCATTCATGGTAGATCTAGAGAAATTGAACAGGGTGAGAACTGTTCAGGACATGGACGGGATAGGAACCGTAGTGAGCCATGACGCAGTAGAAAACGATCACGAGACTGTTTTCCCGCTTCAGATGGCTTTAGGCTGGCAGATGGCCCAGACGTTGTTCTTAGCTCCACACTGTTTAATGGTAAATTCGGCATCTGATTTGATTTATTTACAAACACTTGGAGATCTGGCCGCTTCCAGTGGTGCAAATCGTATAGATCCTCGGTGGGTTGTTGTTCCTGTAGGAAGTGCTGAAAACTTGCCTACATTTGTTTCTTTGCTTGGGGAAAACTATGTGAGTGTGGCGGTCATGATGGACATTACGCCCACAAATAAAGCAAGAGTGGAACGTATTAATAAGTCTAAGGACTCCTCTGAAGAAAATGCCGTCAAGTGGGTCGAAGTTACCAGAGTTCGCGACGCAGACATCGAGGATCTCTTTGAACCAAACTTTTATTTAAAATTGGTGAATCTCGCTTACTCTGACGAGCTTGAGGATCCTCTCACTATGAAATCTATATCCGAAAGTAATCCTCGAATCGTTGAGAGAATCAAGTCACATTTCAATTCGACTCAAATCGCAGGTGGAAATTTTGATAGATACCGCCCTGCATCATATCTTCTCGAAAATTTCGACAAGTTCAAATATGATATAAGCGAAGATACGATCGGTAAAATTGCCTCTTTGATAGGTAGAATAAATGGACTGTTGCCAGGAACTCATCAAAATGGCCATGCCAATGGGAATGGGGATGGCGTAATAAATATTGCCGAGTCAAAACGGATTGTGGCCTCAAGATAAAATAGGGTTAAAATCGTATGGCTCCCCAGGTAAACATCATGGCCTAGCTAACTCTTAATGCGATGAAGATCCATGGATGTAGGTGAATCTAAATAAGCTGCTACGACTTGAATGTTTCAAAAATTTTCAACATTTAACTCCCTTACATATTCTGAGGCTGTTGATCTCTGTCTAAGTCTCGCTGATTTTGAGAGAAACACTCATAGTCCTAATCACTCTGATTTTCACTTGGAACGTATGATGTTTCTGGCTGATTTATTGGGGGACCCACAAAATTCAGTTCCATCCGTTCACATAGCCGGTACCAAAGGTAAAGGCAGCACCTCTGCGATGATTGCTTCAATTATTGATGAATCTGGTAAGAACGTTGGACTTGCTACATCTCCTCATCTTCACTCTCTCACAGAGCGAATAAAATTCTGTATGAGGTCTATACCCAACGATGACTTTGCAAAGCTCGTGTCTGACTTGTGGCCTTTTGTCGAGCGTACTTCAGCAGAAGGTAAATACGGTGGTGTGACATGGTTTGAATTTATGGTTATGGGCGCTTTTTATTACTACGCCGCCAAACAAGCAAATATCCAGGTGATAGAGACTGGACTTGGAGGGAGACTGGATGCCACGAACATATTGTGTCCTGAGGTTTCTGTTATCACCTCTATTAGTTTGGATCACACAAAAATACTTGGTGACACGATAGAGCTCATTACAAAAGAGAAATCTGGGATAATAAAACCCAATACACCTGTGGTTGTTGCACCTCAGCCCTATGGAGACCAAGTCTATTCGGTTATAGCAGACGTGGCTAGCCAGCACTCGGCGAATGTACTAGATGTCAGATCAGCATATAAGTTTAGTGCTGTATCTAACGATATTTACACCCAGCAAGTCGTGGTCAGTGGAGATAACGATGAATATTCATTTAAATTACCACTAGTGGGGGCTCATCAGGTAGAAAATGCTACTACAGCGATAGCTGCTTCTGAAACACTAAACGGGCTTGGTTTTGAACTATCACGTTCTAATATCGAAGATGGGTTGGAAGCGGTACATTGGCCTGCTCGGTTACAGGTGTTACAGGATGAAGGACCCATTCTCATGGTGGATGGGGCTCATAATACTCACTCAGCTTTATCCGTAGTTAAAACAATTGAAGAAATGAGAAGATCAGGCATACTGCAAATAAATAGAGTTATACTCATATTCGGAGTGTTATCAGGACACGATTCTGTAGGTGTATTGGAACAGTTTGGATCGTTGGCATCTGTAATAGTGCCTGTGACATCACGACATCCGAGATCCACTTCGTCAGACTTCCTTGGGGAGCAGACGCAAAAATTAGGTGTTGGGCTTGTTCAGCATTCAGGAGTGACTTTGACTGTTAGAGAGGGAGTTGAATTGGCTTTATCTGTGGCAGGGATTAATGATTTAGTGTTGGCTGCAGGTTCAATTTCTGTAGCAGCGGAAGTAATTGAATGGAAAGAAAATATTGTGCCTGAAGTCTATTCCAATATTCCGACCGGGATAGAAAATCGGGGACAAAGATCTCAGTAAAAGAGAAACGAGGTATAGAGGATGACTGTGGATCGGACAAGGGTTGTTGTGACAGGTATGGGAGTTATGGCTCCCACTGGACAGAACGTGGAAGAATATTGGGATAATCTTGTGTCCGGGGTATCTGGCATTGGTAAAATCACTTTATGTGATGCTAGCGAATTCCCTAACGATATAGCTGGAGAAGTTACAGGTTTTGATGCTTCTCAGTATGCCAATGCGAAAGAGACAAGAAGGATGGCCCGGTTTTCACAAATGGCAGTGGCAGCCGCAGCAACCGCCATAGAAAATTCTGGATTGAATCTATCTGAAGAAGATGGTGAGCGTTTGGGTGTCGTTATGGGAAATGGGAATGGAGGATTTCCTACTACAGAAGAAAACGCTGAGACTCTGTTTGGAAGGGGTGGTATGCGCATGAGTCCGTTTTTTGTCCCCATGATTCTTCCTAACATGGCGGCGGCTCAAATAAGTAGGATATATGGCTTGCAAGGGTATACAAACACAGTTATTACAGCCTGCGCGGCCGGCAATCAGGCTATTGGGGAGGCTGCAGAAGTTATAAGAAGAGGTGTAGCTGACGTTGTTTTGGGAGGCGGGTGCGAGGCAGGAATAAGCCGCTTAGGCTTGGGTGGCTTTCACGTTATCCGGGCTCTTAGTCGCTATAAAGGGGAACCTGCTCTAGCCAGTAGGCCTTTTGATGCTGATAGAGATGGTTTCGTGCCCGCGGAAGGAGCTGGGGTGCTGGTGTTGGAGAGTATGGAACATGCAATTAACAGGGGAGCTAATGTGATAGCGGAGATCTTGGGATACGGGGTATCCTCCGACGCATTTCACGCTGTTCAACCTGATCAAAATGGAGAGGGAGCGGCAAGGGCTATTAAATTTGCTTTGCGAGACGCAGATCTTGTACCAGCGGATATTGACTACATAAATGCACATGGAACGTCAACTCCTCTGAATGATGCATCGGAGACCAAGGCTATAAAGAAAGCATTTGGAGAAGCTGCTTATTCAGTTCCAATAAGTTCAACAAAATCAATGACTGGGCATGCGCTGGGAGGTGCTGGAGCTATAGAGGCTGTGGCCGTAGTCAAGACGATAGAAACCGGAATAATTCATCCCACAATTAATCTGACTAATCCTGACGAGAATTGTGATCTAGATTTTGTTCCTAACGAGGCTAGAAAAGTTGATGTGAGGTCAGCACTTTCCAACAACTTTGGATTTGGGGGACAGAATGCATGTGTGGTATTTGGTGCTGTTGGCGGCTGAGTCTTAAAATGGGCTTATCTTGGGGATCATATCCTTAAGGTATGTCAAACCTCTCCGACAAAGGTGGTTTGACCCACAGTTTTTCTGCTCCGTTCATGGCAACGGCTCTTTCAGGACTAACTTTCCAATTGTCATAAATTTTGTCATCGTCCCAAATCACGATTGAACTGATTTGATTAGAATCGTCTCTAGGCAGCAACGTTGTTCTACTCACAAAGCCGGGAGCCTTACTCTGAGCGGCGCCATTACCATCTAGGAGTATTCTAGCTTGATCAAATAATCCTTCCTTGGCCCAGTGATGTGTGAGTACACCTATCATGTTCGTTTTCCTCCCTATAGCTCTACTAATATTTCTCACGAGTTCTGTATACTAAAAATCGGTTGACCTCATTAGCTCAACCCATGTGTTTTGAGTTATATCGACCCTGCGTTTTCTTAATTCTTCTTCTCGATCCCAGAGCGTATCGGCAACCCTTTCCTTGGCATTGTAGAACCTGGTCTCATCCCAGTGAGTTGGATTGTCATAGCCTGTCAGGAGAACTACTTCTAGTGGCGAAGTTGAAGCCGTCGGCGTCCATAGGCCGAGTATGCAGGCTCCCATACTTTCTATCCTTGGCCAGATACCTTCCTCTGAACAGGTTACAAATTCTCTAAGGTCCGTAGGTGAAATGAAGAAGCGTCTATACCCGTAAACTGCTCTCCTGTCTTCGGGAGGAACAATCTTCTTGGGTCGGGAGGATACAGGCCTTAGTATGCGTACGGTTTCTTTTTTTACAAGAGATTCCCTGTCTGTAGTCCAGGCACCTTGTCCAGTCTGCCATGACTCAGTATCTTCATAGCTAGTCATCTGAAGCATATGGGAAGCTGGGCTCCCGATCATTCCGTTTAGCATGCATAGTACGCTTCCCCCTGAGGCCCTAATAGAAGGCCAAATGGTAGACTGGCATGTAGAGATATAGTCTGATACAGATTTTTCATCTAGGATTGTTTTTCTCTCTTCTGTGATCATCCTGTAAAGATCCTTTATTAAATATTGTCACAGTGGTTGAGCGTTATTATAAATTCAATCAGGGAGCCCCATTCGCTTCAATTGGTTTTAGGTATCAGTTCGCCTTATTTTTGGGTGGAGTGCACTAATTTTGGGATAATTAACTCAGTCTTCTTTTCCAGCAAAATATCCCTCTGCATATGCAAATTTTGATGTCGCACTTAACATTTCAATCATGCAGACCAGTCTGTTGGGTATGCATTTCCCACTTTGATCATGGCAAAGAAAATATTCAATTAGTTCAGGGATCCATCCAGGCTCATATTTGTCAGACCCAGCATTAACGCTTACCTGTCGGATAAATGACAACTCTTCCAGTTTCGGATCGAACCCTTCTCTGAAAAGTGATTCTGCAAATTTGGTCATATGGGATCTCCCGTTTATTCCTCAAGTTAAGTAATGTAAACTCAAATCATGAACCTCCGGGACTATATACGAAATATTCCTGATTTCCCCCAAAAAGGTATATTGTTTCGCGATATCACCCCATTACTTTTGAATCCGGATGCTTTTGATTGGGCCATTTCAGAAATGGTTGGAATTGCCAAGGATTTGAAACCAGATGTAATCGTAGGCATTGAGTCCCGAGGATTTATATTTGCAATACCTATTTCTATGAATTTACGCTTGCCATTTGTTCCTGTACGAAAAAAAGGAAAGCTTCCGTATCAAACTCTTTCTGCATCATACGAACTTGAATATGGCGAGGATAAACTAGAAATCCATAATGATGCTTTGTCGTCTGGAAGTAGAGTTTTAATAGTTGATGACCTGATAGCGACTGGCGGGACAGTAAAAGCGTGTAGTGAGCTTGTGGGAGCTTTGGGTGGAAATATTGTGGGGGTGTTAACTTTGATTGACTTGGTGGATGTTCGGGATGAAGGCTGTATTTCGAGCCTTAGTGTTAGGTCACTACTCAATTACTAATATTGCCTAAGTTATGTTTGACATATTAATAAGGCTTTGAAAGCATAGAGTCTAAAGAAACATTTGTTTAGGGCTCGACTGGTTTTTTAAGATTTCCATGTGAAATCTTGGAAATTTTAACTTTAATATCGGGCAAGGATGGGTAGGATGTCTGTAATAACTCTTGGAGGAATGTCAGGGGGAGGGGCTAGGGTACTTGGACCCCTTGTGGCAGAGAAATTAGGAGCCGACTATGTCGATAGGATATTCCTATCTCAGGTTGCTAAGGAGTTGGGAGCCACCGTTGAGGCTTTGCATCAGAGGGAGGAGCGCCCCCCGACTCGCAGTGAACGCTGGTTTAGAGTTATTCAAAGAATTTTGGAGCGATCCTCAGTAACTGGTGCGGGAGGTGATCCATATTTCGGACCTGGAGTGGCGGCATTTCTAACAGAGGAATATGAAGACATACCCCAACCAACTATAACCCGTGGCCACGAGCTTGAAGATGATGAATATATTGAGGCAATCCACAATACCATGAGAGATATGGCGGAAGAAGGTAATGTGGTTTTTGTGGGTCGCGGCGGCCATGTAATTCTGAATGATATGCCGAATGTTTTAAGGGTTGGGATAGTAGCGCATCTTGAAGACAGAGTATCCAATCTGATGAGTCGTGAAAGTTTAGACCGCGACAAGGCAGTGTCACTTATCGAGAGTCGAGATCTGGCCAGAAGTTACTATTTCAGGAAATTCTTTGAGCTTGATGATCCTGATAGACCTGACCTCTATCATCTAACTATTAACACTAGCGAGGTGAGTCTCGATTATGCGGTTGACCTAGTAATTGAAGCTCTCGGTGCGTTGGAAGATGGAAAAATAATAGGTGCAATCAATTCATAAAATTGCTCTGAGTGGATCGATGAAGGGATAATACCCCTGCAGAATCTAAACTTTTTCACTAACTGATATGCCCCAAAATTCAAAGTCACACAATAATTATGTGAATAATGCTTTTTCCCCTCGGCTAATTGCCAAATCATGGGTGATGCCGACTGGTTTTAGGAAGACTAACCCGTTCAAATTTCTTCTCACGTACCTTATATTTTTCGGCTTGTTGACCGCGGTAATCACCTTTTACAGCGTATGGACTTACTACGATATTTCACTTCCCTTAAGCCCTCCATCTAGCAAAATATCATCTTATCGCGAAACGGGATCATTCTCAGAATTACCAATAGGTGACGAAAAATGGACTTCTATTATCAGTGATGAGCAGTTAATTTCATCTCCCATCCTGGTTAAAGATGTAATTTATGTTGGAATGGGGAGAACTAGTGGGCAGGGTCGTATTAAAGCGCTGGATGCTTTTAGCGGATCACTTTTGTGGGAATATGACTTTCAGGGTGTTTCAGACTTTTCTCCGGTGGTTGCTGGTGAAATGATTTTTATTAGTCTTCGTTCGGGACTAGTGCAAGCGCTAGATCGTCATAATGGTGGGTTTCTTTGGTCATTCCAGGCCGAATCATTCATGTACGGTCCGCCTATTATTGAAAATGGAATTCTATACTTGGCCTCAGTGAGAATTTACGCTCTTGATGCTGCTACTGGTGAGGTGAGGTGGACTCAAAAAGTTCCCAAGGATGTTAGTAGTAAGTTGGTATTATCTGAGGATGTCCTTGCTTTTGTTGGATTTGACGGAGCAGTGAAACTCCTAAACGCCAGCAATGGGAAACCTAAACTAGAATATTCGATTTGGTTTCCCATGACAGATCGATTACTTGCAAGTGCTAGCAGGTTGGTCGTAGGTGGAGGAAATGCACATGTTATTGCCATAGATATGCAGTCAGTAGATCTTCCTTTTGAAAAGATAATGCGTTCATGGTGGGCCAGACTTTGGCTCTGGGGAATGGCGCCACCCCCGAGCACTCCAAGAGGATATTTATGGCACAACAGTAGCTTGCAAGGCGTTGAATCTAATCCATTCACGGTAGATAAAGATTTCGTTTACGTGGGAACCAAAGATTCTAAATTATTAGGTTCTGGTGGAAAAATTGTTGCCCTTGGCATCGACGACGGGAAATTTAGATGGAAGACATCTTTAGATTCTTTTCCTATATCGGCCCAGTTAGTAGGTCAAGGAAGTCTGTTGGTGGCTACTAAATCTGGTCAGTTACATTTTTTGAGTAAAAACTCCGGGTTTCCGACTCACAAGGTAGAATCAGGTTTTAGTTTAGGGGCTCCCCCTGGTCTAGGCCGCAACCAACTGATAGTTGTAAATGAGGATGGGATGATCAAATCTCTGAAGTGAGTCTTGTATGGTCGCCTAGAGAATAATTGTGGGACGAACGATTTTATCGTTCGTCTAGGCGTCCTCTTAATCTGGGGTCAAGGTAATCTCTTAAAGCATCCCCAAATAGATTAAAAGCTAGCACGGTTAATGTTATCGCAACTCCCGGGAATATAACTAGCCACCAGGGTGGTTGGAAAAGCTCATTCAGTACCCCACCTAGCATATTACCCCAGGTAGGGGTTGGTGGTGGCACTCCCATTCCCAAAAAACTGAGAGCGGCTTCAGTGAATATAGCTGATCCGAGACCGGCACTGGCCACAATAAGTAGCGGCGCGAAGCATTGTGGGGCGACGTGTCTAAACATGACCCGGAACTCAGATGCACCAATCGCTGAGGCTGCTTCCACAAACTGGGTCTCTTTCACTGAAAGGGCAACCGATCTTATAACTCTGGCGGTACTAGGTATTCGAATAAGAGCGATCGCAGCGATTATGGTAAAGAGTCCCGCTCCCAGTGCTGCTAGTATCAATAAGGCAAGAATTATTGTTGGAAACGCAATGAACATATCTAAAACACGTTGGGATATCAGGTCGAATTTTTTTCCTAAATATCCCGTAGCAACTCCCCATATAAATCCCAAAACATCACCGATGAAGATGGAAATAATTGCCACTATTAGAGTGATCCTAGCCCCGTAAAATATGCGGCTGAGGCTGTCTCTTGCCAAGAAGTCAGTTCCTGCCCAGTGTTCTGAGTCGGGTGGAGTTTTTAAACTGTCAAAAAAAATCTTGTCTGGGTCATACGGTGCGAAGAGCCCAGGTGCCAGCCCAATTATACCTAGCAAAATAAGGAGAAATACTCCAAAGGCACCAATTGGAGACGACCGTATAAATCGCCAGAAGGACGATGCCCAAGAGCGGCATAAATTTATCAGGGCATTCTCTTTTTTTTGTGCAGACTCTTCTGAGGTATCGGATCCTAACATGTCTGTGCCACTTGGTGCTTCGAATGTTTATTCATATCGTATTCTTGGGTCGATGAATGCATAAATGTAGTCGACTACGAGATTGATAATTATATAAGCCACAGCAAAAAGTAGAACTAGGCTTTGTATAACAGTCCAGTCACGTGCCTGTACTGCATAAATCAGGCTGAGCCCTAATCCAGGTACAGAAAAAGCACGTTCTACAGCAACTGCTCCACCAATGGTTGCACCTAAATAGAGACCAGAAATTGTGATGGTGGGAAGTAGCGCGTTTCTTAAGGCATGCCTGAAAATTACCGTAGAGCTAGCCAACCCTTTTGCGTTTGCTGTTCTGACATAATCATCTCTCAGTATTTCAAGCATGCTTGAGCGGACCATCCTGGCAATAATCGCACCAAACGAAAATCCCATAACGATTGCAGGACCTATAGTCATTTGCAGGTTTTGCCAAGGATTTCCCCATAGCGTGGCCAACTCCATGGGTGGCCTCCACCTGAAGAATATTACGGTGAATAGTATGATCGCCAGTCCTAGCCAAAAATTTGGTATTGCCATAAGTAATGTGACAAACCCACGAATTGAGTAATCTGCCACAGTGTTACGTTTGACGGCTGAGATTATACCTGCCGGTAATCCGATCGCCCACGCGACGAGCAGGGCCATTATAGAAATCTGTAAAGTTATGGGCCCTCGTCTTACTACCATGTCTGCGATTGATTTATCTTTTTGCCAGAAAGAGTATCCCAGATTTCCTTTGGCTACATCTTGCATCCACGCGAGGTACTGGATTACTAGGGGTTTGTCGTAGCCAAGACTGGCCTTAACATCCGCGAGTTCTTTGTCGCTGAGGACATATATCTGTCCCTCGCCGATTATGCTCCTTAATGGATCACCCGGAATGACTCTCATGGCAAGGAAAATCAATATTGTCACACCAAATATGGTGGGAATTGCGAGTAGCAATCTTCTTAAAAAATATTTTCCCATTAATTTACCAGTACTTGGATGATTGAACTATTTGGCTTTGAAATACTACGAGCCCCCCGGGTACTAATCCATAATCAGGGGACTCGTCTGTTTGTAACATTTCGCGAATACACGTCACTGTGGTTTGCCCATGAGACGTGTATTCGCGTTTTCTCTCGTACTTTTTATCTCTCCAGCCACACAGTCTCGTATCTGCCCCATGGGTATCCACCGAGGTTATCGATAGATATACCCTTCACTCCTACGTGACCCATTGGCAGCCCACTGCCGCCGCTAATCATGATTCCAGGAGGATTGGCATCAAGCATGTCCGCTGCCTGCTCAAAGATCTGAGCCCGAACTGCTGGATCAAACTCGACTAGGAGCCTGTCAATTATTTGCTTATCAAATTCGGGGTTGCAGTAGCGATAATAGTTTGAAGGCGAGTCGCATCTGTAGATCTTGTTCCACTGCGCCGTTGGGTCTGGTACGTCAGACCCAATGCCGGTGGCGAAAATTATATGCCACTGACCATCTACAAGTGCTTCACCTTCTACACCTCTCTCGATTATTTCAATGTCAGAGGTGATTCCTAATAATTCTTCCAGCTGCTGTAGCATCGCTACACCATAGACTTCTCCACCAGCAGGGGTGTTGTTTCCAACTGCCTCTATGTGAAATCCGTCTGCGTATCCAGCCTCAGCGAGCAGGTCTTTGGCTATCTGTAGGTCGGCCGCTCTGCCAGCCTCATCCGTTCTCCAGCACTCTTCCTGAATGATCTCGGCATCAGACTGAGCGTACGGGTTTGCCTGGCTCAGCCACCGGGCTTGGTAGTTTGGTAGAGCAATAGACCCTGCAACACCTCTTGCGTAGTCCTTGTCGATTCCGCACTGTAACGCTCGTCGAACGCGAGGATCATCAAAAGGGGCTTTTTCGTTATTTATCCAGAGTGGGGCAACTCCGTTGATAGGAGGATTGCTCCCATGGAACTTGTCAGGTTCTTCCATGGCCTTTCCCCAGGTTTCCTGGTTTCCGTTCCATGTGAAATCTACGATACCTGTTAGTACTGCAGCTCCACGGTTGGCCCAGACCGGTATATGCATGGCCTTAATACCATCTACATATGGAAGGTCAGGATTCCAGTAGTCAACGTTGGCTTCCATTTCAAGATATTCACCTGGGAGCCGATCCTTGTACTTGAAAGCTCCTGTTCCTGGAGGAATATTTTCTCTCACATTCTGATCGTGTAGGTCAAGAAAATGCTTTGGATATATTACTGGATAACCGAAGTGTGGGGCGGCTCCCAGAACTTCAATGAACCAAGGAGTTGGCCTTTTCAGGGTGAACTCAACGGTATACAAATCCACTAGTTTTATATCTTCTACTGCTTCAAAGCTCTGCTGCAATTGGGCAGTGTTTACACCTTCTGTGGGGTTCAAAATACGGTCAAATGTCGCCATTACGTCGACACCGCTAAATCCGACACCATCGTGCCACTTCGCATTTTCCCTCAAAGTGAAAGTGTAATTGAGACCGTCCTCACTGGTTGACCATCCGGTCGCTAGGTCAGGAACTACACCTCTCAGTCCTTTCTCTAGGTTTCTGTATGTGAGGTTGTTGTAGACGTTGGTTATACCGGTGTATGCAGGGGCTCCCTGGCCGATGTCCCAGTGGGCCATCTCGACAGGTCCTGCTGTTCTAACTACACCACCCCGCTTTGGATTGTCGTCTGATGATGTCATCATGTGTCCCTGGAGGGATGCATCCATGTGGATCACCACAGGCGTGGCTACAGCGACAATGACCTCTTTCACAACTTCTTTGATAACCGTTTTGCCGGCTATCTCTACCTCGACCTCTTCCACGACTGTTTCAGTCACAACTTCAGTCACGACTTCCTTTACTATCTTTTCAACGGCAACTTCTTTAATTACTTCTACGGGAACTTCTTTCTCTACAACTTTCACCACCTCAACTTCCCTAATTTCCGCCCCACCACAAGCGATGACAGCTGATAGGACGAGTAAAGTAACCGCCCCCAGTAACAAACGACTTAGATTCATAATCTACATCTCCTAAACTTTTGGGATCAAGAGGCACTTCTGTCAAACATGTCAGTCTGGAAGCGCTCACGAAAACCTTAAACACTATCTATAAAATGCATAAATGTTGCGCGAGGGTACCATAAATATTTGTGTAAGTCTAAGTCTTGGTTTAGAGTCTTGGAAATTATTAGTTTCGTAGCTAAATAAACTTGTTTGGGCACTTTTTAATCAAAATATTAAGTATCGGATATCTTGATAATTGGGACGCATAGCGTTAAGTGTTTTGATGGCTATATGTGTGCCAGGATTTGTATGGGTAATTCATTGAACGTAATTTAAAGTTTAATGAATTTCATTGCTTAACAATGTATTCTTGTCGCGCGTGTTAAGTTATAGGAGCTTGAATCAGCTGGTGGTTACTCCACATTTAAGAGTGGTAACGCATAATTGCTAGCCAACCCTGGAGAATTAGATGTCATCTTTGTTAGAAGTGAAGGATCTAAAAACATATTTTTTTATGCCTGATACGGTGGTCAAGGCAGTTGACGGAATATCTTTTGAGATTGAGGAAGGAGAAGTGGTTGGCGTCGTTGGGGAGAGTGGAAGTGGAAAAAGCGTGAGCGCAATGTCCATTATGAGACTGATAGCCAGCCCACCTGGAAGAATAGTTAATGGAGAAGTCATATTTGAGGGTAAAGACCTTGTTCAGATGGATGAAGATGAGATCAGGGAAGTTAGAGGCAATGATATCGCCATGATTTTCCAGGAGCCTATGACTTCCCTGAATCCTGTTCTTTCCATCGGAAGACAGCTTACGGAAACCCTGGAATTACACCAAAAAATGTCAAAGGATGCGGCCACAGAAAAGGCTGGAGAACTTCTTTCAATGGTTGGAATTCCTGATGCTCACAGGAGGCTTAGGGACTATCCTCACCAACTGAGTGGTGGAATGAGACAAAGAGTAATGATTGCTATCGCTCTCAGCTGTAACCCTAAGCTCATCATAGCTGATGAACCCACGACAGCATTGGACGTCACCATTCAGGCACAGATACTGGAGTTGATGCAGAATCTTTCTAGAGAACTTGGCACTGCCCAGATAATAATTACTCACAACTTGGGGGTAGTAGCTAGATATGCCGACAGGGTGATAGTTATGTATGCGGGTAAGATAGTCGAGTCAGCTTCCGCTGTGGAACTTTACAGCAATCCCAAACATCCATACACGTTGGCCTTGCTTGGGTCTGTGCCAAGACTTGACTCTGAAGAAGGTAGAACAAGGCTTGAGGCGATAGATGGCGCCCCTCCGGACCTGGGAAATCTTAGCGAAGGGTGCAGTTTCGCTGAAAGATGTCGATTTGCAGTGGACTCCTGTTACACAGAGGCGCCTTTATTGACAGAGGTAGATGATAATCATAAATCCGCCTGTTCAAGAGTATATGAGATTGAAGAGCTCTCGAGTGCAGCTGGAGTATCTAAATAGGGTTTCTTAACGACTAGAAGATTAGCGTGACAAAAAGCGGAGATATTAAATGGTTTCTGTAACAGAACAGAATTTAGTTGTGACTGATGGCTATGATGGACCTCTGCTTGAAGTCAATAATTTGAAGATGCACTTCCCAGTTACATCGGGAGTGATATTTCAAAAAAAAGTAGCTGATGTTAAAGCTGTTGATGGAATTAGTTTTCAGATACAAAAAGGAGAGACACTAGGCCTGGTGGGCGAGAGTGGATGTGGAAAGACAACTACTGGGAGATGTATTTTGCAGTTGTATTCTCCCACCTCCGGACAGATTAAATTTAACGGAAGAGATTTAACTGATATAAGTAAAAAAGATATGAGAGCCATGAGAAGAGAGATGCAGGTTATCTTTCAGGATCCTTATGGGTCGCTCAATCCAAGAATGACCTGTGGGGACATAGTGGGAGAGCCTCTCAAAGTACATAAGTTGACATCAGGCAAAGGAGAATACAGGGACAGAGTTTCAGAACTTTTGATTACTGTTGGACTAAATCCCTACATGGCCGATAGGTATCCACATGAATTCTCTGGCGGTCAAAGGCAGAGAATTGGAATAGCTCGGGCTTTGGCTGTAAACCCCAGCTTTATCGTTTGCGATGAACCAGTGTCTGCACTTGATGTTTCTATTCAGGCTCAAATAGTAAATCTTCTTGAGGATTTACAAGATGATCTCGGCTTAACCTATTTGTTCATAGCGCATGACCTCTCGGTTGTGAAGCATGTCAGCGATCGAATAGCTGTGATGTATCTGGGGCACATAGTCGAGATTGCAGACAGAAATGAGTTATACGACAACCCTTTGCATCCATATACGAGAGCCCTGCTATCTGCCATTCCTATCCCGGACCCACTGTTAGAGGCAGAACGGGAGAGGATAATATTGACTGGCGATGTGCCGAGTCCGCTGTCTCCACCTGACGGATGCGTTTTCCACACCAGGTGTCCTGTGGGGGACGCTGACTGTGAGGTCGAAATGCCAGAATTACGAGAGGTTTCGACGAATCACTGGGTTTCTTGCATTAAAGTGCCAGGATATGGAGACCCGGGCTTTTAATATCGACTCCGGTATCGACATTTATTGATTATTCAGCCAGGCATATTATCTGAGGGCCCCTCTAAATGAAAAAGCTTGTTCCTCTGATGTCTTGAATTCTAATAACGCAGCTTCTCCTGACTCAGTCGCTTCTTTAGCTCTTTGGAAGGCGTTGGCTATATCTTCTGGATCTTCCACTTTTTCTGACCATCCTCCCAGGCTTTTGGCTAAGTCTGCATAGTCTCCACCTAGGTCTCTGGTTTGAAATAGCTCGTGTGATGATGCCATGTGTCCAGTTTCAATAGCCATAGTGGCATTGTTTAGTACCACTGTAAGAATGGGAATTTTGCTACGGACCGCGGTCTCAAAGTCTAATCCTGTCATTCCGAAAGCAGCATCTCCCATAAAATTCACGACAAATTTTTCCGGGGACGCCAATTTTGCTCCTATGTTTAATCCTAGCCCCGTGCCCAGGCCGTGGGACTTCCCCCAGCCCAGATATGTGCCAGGGCCGCCGGATTCATAAAACGGCATGATTTGGTCCCTGGGACTTCCGGAATCATGGGTCACAATCGTTTGGCTAGGGTCTGTTACTTTCATGAACTCATTTATTACGCGGTATGGCGTCATGGGGACTTCCCGGGACGATAGCTTACTTTCCCATTCCTGCTTCCACGCCGATTTCAAATTAGCAATTTCATCAGCCGGTGAGATTCGCTGTTGTCGCGTTGAAAGTAAGTCTTCACAGGCCTCAATTAATTGCCGAAGGACCAGTTTGGCATCTCCAAGGAGAGCTGAATCGGGAGAATAGTAATTGCCTATATCTTCGGCAAAATTCGTAGCGTGTATTATCTTTTTACCTGCCGGTATAGTAGTGATCATTCCATGTTGCGTCAGACTAGTTCCCACAGCCAATATGGTGTCTGCTCTCTGCATATACTTTAAAACTGCACCGTTCATGACTACCGATGAGCTGCCAAGAGCCAGATCGTGTCTTTCGTCAATTGCTCCTTTGCCAGCCATCGTTGTCGTGACAGGGATTTTAGTTAGTTCTGCAAGTTCAACAAGTTCATCACAGGCATCTGCGTAAATAATTCCCTGTCCTGCGTATATGACTGGGAAATTAGCAGCTAGTAGCAACTCTGCTGCTTTAGAGACGTCATTTTCATCCGCTCCTG
>CAYWYV010000011.1:3669-23366 GCA_964462705.1 uncultured Dehalococcoidia bacterium | reverse complement strand
GAAGCCTGGCAACATGTAAGCACGTTTGTGACATACATTTGGCTTTTTGTGCTATCCATGGTGATATTTGCTGCCAATATGCTGATTGGTCATAATGCGATTCCTTCGCTAATAAAGTCCCAACACATCCCCAGTTCACTGAATAAGGCTCGAGTTCCGTTTTATGGTGTTTCAATTGTCGCCTTTGTGGCTGCAGTTATTTTTGTGGTACTCGCCTTTCAAGGGGGAAGGGCCGCCATCAAGCTCATCTATCCAGAGTTTTGGATTTAATAAGTCGGAACCAGATGCGATTAGTCACTGGTTCTGGAAAGAAATAAAAAGGTAAGTAGCAAGATTGATTCCGGGTGATTTTCAGCCTCAGAGACCTACAAGCCGACAAATGGTCAAGCTTGGCGTTTTAGGCGTTGTTGCGCTTGGCGTATTTGTAGCTATTGTTTTAGGTCTTACCTTCCATATCTCTGCTTGGTTGGGACAACCCGTTGTGTTTGCACGCAGCGAGGGTCCGGATCAACCGATCGCATTTCCTCATACGACTCATGTGCAGGAACTTGGAATGGATTGCACTTTTTGCCATAGGAACGTCGAGAAAGAAGCTGCTGCTTCTGTGCCAGCGACAGGTTTGTGTATGACGTGCCACAGTGCCGTTGGCGATGACTTGGATGAGATCGAAAAAATGCGTTCTTTGTATGAGGATGGAAGAAGTATCCACTGGGTTCGGGTCCACAGAGTACCTGATCATGTTCACTTTGTTCACGAGGCGCATATTAGGTATTTCTCTGAAAAAGATGGGATTGAACCTAGCCAGGTATGTCAGACCTGTCACGGCGATGTTAAGGATATGGAGAAAGTTAAACAGGTTGAGACACTGAAGATGGGAGATTGCGTGAGTTGCCATAAGGAAAACTCTGCTCCTACCGATTGTGCTACCTGTCATTACTAAAGGCTAATGGATGGCTCTTAATAGAAGACAATTTTTAACACTTATGGGAGGATCCGCCGGTGCGGCGGTTTTCTTCCAGGCTTGTGGTATTCCCGAAAAAGAACTTCTTATAGATTCCCCTATTGAAATGCCGGAGGACTTGGTAACAGGTATCGATAATTGGTATGCAACTTCTTGCAGACAATGTGATACAGCGGAAGGCATTGTTGTACGAGTTATGGAAGGCCGGGCGAAAAAAATAGAGGGTAATGTCGATTATCCCATTAACGTGGGTAAGCACAGTCCTCGTTGCGAAGCTGGACTTCAATCTCTTTATCACCCAGATAGAATAAGTAGTCCCTTGGTAAGAACCGGACCTCGGGGATCAGGTGAATACAGAGAAATAAGCTGGGAAGATGCGATTGGGCGACTTACTAATGAGTTGCAAAATTTGGAGGCATCGGGAGACCAAAGTCAGGCCGTTTTGGTCACCAATCCAATAGGGGGCCATCTTGGGCTCGTTGCCAATAAGTTTGCTGATGAATTTGGCGCCCGCAGGTTTACATATGAACCTCTTGAAACCAGCGTTGTGAGAAAAGCACTTTCTGACGTTTTTGGTCAGAATGCTATGCCAGACTTCGATATAGATAACTGTGACTATTTGTTATCCTTTGGAGCTGATTTTCTTAGCACATGGGCCTCACCGACCCGCTATTCCAGGGGATACGGAGAATTTAGGCAGGGCCATGATCACCGTGGAAAACTAGTTCATATAGATTCGAGGTTTTCTGCTACTGCCGCAAATGCTGATGAATGGATTAGAGTGAACCCCGGAACGGAGGGGTTGTTCGCTTTGGCTGTTATCCAGTCCATAGTATCCAAAGGACACATAAGTGATTCTCTTGTAAATGATTTGACTGGAGGAGATTCTGGTTGGCTTTCAACATATAGTCCGGAGAATGTTTCAGAGGAGATAGGAGTCACTCCTGAGACGATCCTTCACGTTGGGGAGGATTTCTCTCATAGTAATCATGCCTTGGCTATTGGCGGTGGCTCCGCGGCGGCTCATTCTAATGGTTATGCTTCTGTCAAAGCTATATTTTCTCTTAATCATGTGGCCGATAACGTTGGCAAAAAAGGTGGAGTAATCTTGAATCCGGATTCTCCAATCGGAGGATTGGAACCCGCACCTTCTGGCAACTCATTTGCGGAATTTCAAAGGCTCACCGAAGATATGCAGTCGGGCACCGTGAAGGTTCTTATGGTTAGAGGTGCTGATTTATTTTATGGTCTTCCGGACACTTCTGGTTTCAAGGGAAGATCTGCCAATGTACCGATGATAGTTAGCTTCGGTGGAATGATGGATGATACGACAAGTATGGCCGATCTCATTTTGCCAGAGCATCACTATCTCGAAGATTGGGGAACGGATATTCCTTTGGCTGGCGTTGGGTATGAACTCGTAGGCTTTCAGCAGCCTGTTGTTAGGCCATTTTTTGAGGACCGGGGAGATAACCTGGGAACCAAAGGGTTCGGAGACGTCCTCATGGCCGCAGCACAAGTTATGCAGATGGATCTTGGGTTGAATGCGGATACGTTTAAAGATGTTATTAGAGAAAGTGCCAGAGAGTTATACGCTCTTGGGAGAGGTTCTATAAATGCCCCGACATTTGAGTCATTTTGGAATGGCGTATTGCAACGTGGGGGTTGGTGGGATGTAAATGCAAAAGGGCCTAGTTCTGCAGGGCCGGACAGGCTTGATGGAATATCATCACCAGTCATTACCGGCAGTGGAGAGTTTAATCTTATGCCTTTTGCTTCAGCGTCTCTCCTAGATGGGAGGAATGCCTCTCTACCATGGATGCAGGCAATGCCTGACCCGATATCGACTGCTACATGGCAAACGTGGGTTGAGATGAATCATAAGGTGGCTGAGGAAAGAGGAATCAAGGAAGGCGATGTGGTTACAGTTAGTGCATCTGGGCGTAGTATTACGGCGCTTGCAATGCCTAATCCAGCAACTCCCCCGGATGCGGTATCGATTCCCTTTGGGCAAGGACATAGGGACGGGGGAAGGTATTCAGCTGGAAGAGGGGGAAATCTAATGGCAATCCTTGATGCTGTTCATGATGAGACGACCGGCGCTCTTGCATGGGCTGCAAACAGGGTTAGTGTAATTCCTACAGGTGAGTGGGTAAGAGTACCCAAATTTGAAAACACCGTGCCAGACTTCCCAAGGGATGAGCATAATCATGTGATAGAACTTACTAGCGAGGACGCTCACTAGCTGATATTCGTACAGAAGAAGATTTAAGTGCAGGAGCAAATAAATGGCTGATAGCCAAGATAGAAAATGGGGGATGGTGGTTGACATCGACAGATGCACTGGGTGCAACGGATGTGTTGTTGCGTGCCAGTCTGAGAATAATATCCCAAACAATTTGGAAGAACATTTCAATCAACGTCGTGCGATTCAGTGGATTCGAATTGAGAGGTACTGGGAAGGTGAATACCCAAACGTAAAGGCTCGCTTTATTCCTGTTATGTGTCAGCAGTGTGGTAATGCGCCTTGTGAGCCAGTTTGTCCTGTATATGCTACTTATCATAATAACGAAGGTCTTAATGTGCAGGTCTATAACCGCTGCATAGGTACCAGGTTTTGCGCGAATGGATGCCCTTATCACGTAAGGTTTTTTAATTTTTGGGAACCAGAGTGGCCAGAAAGTCTGAAAAACCAACTTAATCCCGATGTAACTGTGCGCAGTCGTGGGATTATGGAGAAGTGCAGTTTTTGTGTCCAGCGTATTAGGAGATCAACTAGGGAAGGGGAAAGGGATGAAGTTCAGGTAGAGGATGGAGACAGAGCTATTAGTCCTGCATGCGTTAATGCCTGCCCAACGACTGCTTTAACTTTTGGCGATTTTAATAACGGGTCAAGTCAAGTTTCTATGATGAAGGAAGAAGCAATGGCTAACCAGGGTAAAAAGGAAGGAAGAGGTTATCGCCTTTTGGACAACTTGGGTACTGATGCCAATGTGATTTATCTCAAGAAAGTGGATAACTCAGCAGGAGCTGTGCATGGCCACTAATTCGGCCGGAGTTGAATACGAAGCGGTTTCCGAACCGTACGTGGAGACAGAAAATTCTGTTGATAATCGGAAAGACGTTTCGGATAGATTGCTCAAAATACATAATGTAACTTCCAATAGATTTTGGCAATTTGCAGCGTTGACTGGCTTAATGTTTGCACTTGGCATCATTGGATTCGTGTGGAGATTGGCTGCAGGTCAAGATGGTAAAGAAAACGAATGGGGTTATTATGTAGCTGTTTTCGCATTCTTGATGACCACAACTTCTGCGGCTCCCATGGTTGCTATCGCACCCCGGATTGCTAATGCCCACTGGAGAAGACCCATTTCACGAGCTGCCGAGCTTTGGACCGTGGCGGGATGTTTGAATCTGATTTTGTATATTCCCTTAATCTGGCTTCTTCCAAGCTTGGAAAATGGGCGAAGGAGCCTTTGGTTTTACGGCCATCAGGCGAGCAAAGATGAATTTTGGACTGGGTTTCAATCTGTTCCTGCATATTCGCCTCATATTTGGGCAACCCTCGCAATCGTGGCCCTAATCGTTCTTGGGCTCGCTTTGGTTTGGTTGTCCTGCCTGCCCGATTTTGCCGTAATGAGAGATCATGGTATCGGATGGAGACAGAAGTGGGGCAGAAGATTATCCCTTGGTTGGATAGGCACATCTAGGCAATGGAACTGGCAATATCATCGGATGGGTATTGTTGGCGCATTCTATTTCATGATGTTGATATTTGTTCACTTTTTCATAAGTGTCGAATTTTTGATGGTTCATGTACCGGGATGGATCGACTCTTTGTATCCGATTACCCATGCACATAACGCTCTTCAGGCTGGAGTGGCAACTATGATGTTGACCATCTTTTGTCTCAGGCAATTTGGCGGATATAAGGACTATATCGGCCTAGATCAATTCTGGGGCCTTGGTAAGCTACTTCTCGCGCTGTCCTTGCTTTGGTTCTGGTTCTGGTTCTCAAGTTTTAACTTGTTTTGGTACGCTAAAAAACCTTCTGAACTTTCCCTTCTTGAACTTTTGATATCGGGCCCTTACAAGATAATGTTTATTGCTGAATTTCTATTAGTATTCATCATTCCCTGGTTTTCAATGATTTGGAACCCTGTAAGAAGAAGTGATTGGGGGCCTGCGGTCATAGCCGTTTCAGTGCTTCTAGGTACCTTGCTAGATAGGATCAGATTGTATGTTGCTTCATGGGATGTGGCTGGCCGTACCTATGAATTCTCGAGCATGCTTGAGATGAAGATGGATGAAGTACCAGATAAAATTGTTATACCTGCTATTGCAGACATATTTCTCATAGTTGGATTTATTGGCGGATCGATCTTCATTTTTATGTTGGCTAGTAGGTTGATGCCACTGATGAATATTTGGGAACAGAAAGAATTTTTACTCTACAAAGCAGAGGCTCAGTATCATAGGGCTAAGGTTGTAGTGCTTGGTAAGTCAAGATAGTTATAAAACGGAAACATAATAAATGCAGGAACATACACAGCTAAGCCAAAAACAGATCAATGACGAACTGTTGAGGGACGTTCTTACTGTCCCGAAATGGTGGCTGCCAGCTGTAGTTGGTCTTGGCATTTTGGTGGCAACGGGGTTGGGCGCATTTAGTTATATGGTCTACCACGGGGTCGGTGTGACGGGTCTGAATAGGCCTGTTTTTTGGGGATTTTTTATCGCAAACTTTGTTTTCTGGATTGGCATAAGCCATGCCGGAATCATGATCTCCGCCATTCTTCGTCTTACACAAGCAGAGTGGCGAAGACCGGTGACCCGAGCGGCAGAGGTGATGACCGTTTTCTCTTTGATTGCCGCACTTCACACCCCTCTTTTTCACGTGGGTAGACCCTGGAGAGTACTGTACTGGATTTTTCCTTATGACTTTGATAGGGGCATATGGCCTAACATAAGATCTCCATTCGTCTGGGATCCTAGCGCGGTGGGGACATATCTTATTGCGAGTTCTTTGTTTGTTTTTGTGTGCCTTTTACCTGATATAGCGATCCTTCGAGATAGAGCGAAAGGACTATTCGTAAAAAGGATTTATGCATTTCTGTGTCTGGGTTTCAGGGGTACCCCCCGCCAATGGAGGCTGCAAACTGTCGCGGGAATACTACTGTCGGCATTGGTACTGCCAGTTTTCGTTTCGGTGCACTCAATAGTGTCATGGGACTTTGCAGTTTTGATAGGGGTGGAAGGCTGGCACTCCACGATATTTGCTCCATATTTTATCATCGGAGCGATACACTCTGGTGTTTCAGCTGTCGCTATGCTCATGGCTCTGGCTGTTTGGCTTTACAAACTTGATAATTATATTAAGCCAGATCATTTTGATGCTATTGCTAGATTGCTCATAGTGGTTGCTACGACATGGTTTTTCTTTTTCTTTTTGGAATGGGTATACGCACTCTATACTTTGGACAGCCCTGAAATTGCTTTAAGAGAACTGCAGGCATTCCAATGGCCATACGGACCTTTGTTCGCTATATTCGTAATTCTTTCGTTCGTTATACCTGTCCCAATGTGGCTTTTTAAGAGATTTAGAAGAAGTGCGAAGATCATGTTTTGGACAACCATTCTGGTCAATATCGGAATGTGGCTTGAAAGATTCTTAATTATAATACCTGGCCTAGTTCGGCGGACTCATATGACGTTTGACTGGGGTACTTATCATCCATCTTTGGTGGAAATACTAATAGTTGTTGAGACTTTTGCCTTCGTTGCTTTAGGTATGCTGTTATTTGCTAAAGTGCTTCCACTAATTCCACTGTTTGACGTGAAGGAGGGTATGGTTTTCCGACACCTGATCAAGGTTGGTCGTAAAACGGTACCTGCTTCTATACGGGAAGGGCTTCCACACCACTACTATGAGAAAAATCATTAATATTAATAGACTAGGACTATAAGGATCAGTTATGGCAAAAAAAAGTGTATTAGGTCTCTACACTGAAGAGGATTCCGCCGCTGACGCTCTCGACAACTTGAGAGATGCAGGCTTTGAGGAAGGGGAATATGAATTACTGACGGGCACGCCGTACCCAGAGGGGACATTTGGTGAGGCCGAGCCTGAGCATCACCTTTTTCGGTGGCCTCTCATTGGGGCAGCTTGTGGTTTCACAGGGGGTCTTATTATCACGGCTGGAACGCAAATGGCTTATCCCCTCATAACTGGAGGTAAACCTATTCTGTCAATACCGCCAATGGCAATAATCATGTATGAAGGCACGATGCTCGGTGCCATTATTTTTACCATTATTGGGATCTTATTTGAGTCCAGATTGCCTCGACTGTTTATGGGAGCATACAGTGAGAAGATAACTGAAGGGCACATCGGTGTGACTGTTACTACAGAGGAAGGTAGGACAGGAGTTGCTGAAGAGGCATTAAAGAAAGCGGGGACTGAGGGCGACATTATCAGGGGATGGGAATAATTAAAGAGCGTTAGTAATGTTTTTAAGTCAATTTAAAATAAGAGTCACTGGGCCTTTAGTAGCTGTTATGGTGTCACTGTTGTTTGTACTTGTAACTTCCGGTTGCTATGACAGCAAAACAGGTAAAGTGGAATTTGGTGGTGCAATAAACTTCGAACTACCTGCTTTCCCAGAGACTGGGTCGCATGCAGTGGTTGTGTTTTCTGAGATGCATTATTCAGATTCCTATAGGTCCCAGGAAATTCCTAGACTTCTTCCGCCTGAGGGCTCAGTGCCTGTGACAGGTGGTGAAGTTAAGATTCTAAATCTTGATGAGCTAGCGGGACTCAATATACCCCGTAAATTTGAGACATCATATGATGATGGCAATGCTCAAACCGTGTATTCGGTTAATTGCCAGGTGTGCCACGGGATTAAATTGGATGGGGCTGGTCCAATCACTACGCTACTTAGTGCAAGGAATGATGGCTCACTGGCATATGATGGTGCCGAGCCTGTAAATCTTAACTCGGATAGAGTTAGGGAGTTGTCAGATGGAGAGATATTTGGATATATAACTTGGGGAGGAAGGCCTGGGCTGGCAGCGGCGGCTAGAGAAAAATCATCCTCGGCTATAATGCCTCAGTTTGGGAAGATGCTTACTGAAGAGGATCGGTGGCATCTAGTTCAGTACCTCAGACAAAGGATTGGGACCAAGTAGTTTCGAAGGTACTTTTATTTAAAAGGATTTCACCAGCTAATTTCTGGAGACTCGTGGAATTAGGTTGCCCCTCTCACTTTCACCTATAACAGAGGCCACAGCGTACTGCTCAGAATGCGATAGAGAAAGGGCAATATCATGTAGACCGATCTGCGCAGCGCGTATCTTTGCTCTTCCACTTAGCTCAATGAAAGGAGCGCTTCCCTGTCTTCTTCGAATTTCGATGTCCTTCCACCCAACTCCTCTTGTACCTGTCCCCAGCAATTTCATAACGGCTTCTTTTGCCGCAAAACGACTAGCAAGCTGTGGAGATCTTCCTCTGCAATATAGTATCTCCCGCTCAGTGTAGATTCTTTCCAGGAATCTTTTCCCATATTCAGCTGTAACACGACCTACGCGATCAATTTCAACAATGTCGATACCGGTAATTAACAATTTATAACCTCACATTTCAGATTGAAATTATACTGGATTAGCGCATTGATTCTGTTGTGTAGATAAAATGGTGGAAAGTTATAATTAGCTGTTGATAAATTCTTCAGTGGTACGGGTCATGAGTGAATGTGGTAGTGATATAGATGGATTCCAAAATTATTGATGGTATTGGGTTATCAAGACAAGTCAAATCAGAGGTAGCAGGCTCTGTAAAGAGGCTAAAGATGGAGACCGGTAGATCTCCTGGTTTATCCGTCGTTTTGGTAGGAGATGATCCTGCCTCGGCTATATATGTACGTAACAAACAGCGGGGAGCGGATGAGGTAGGAATTCTTGGTGAAACTATTTCGATGCCGAAGAGTGCCACAGAGAATGAAGTTATAAGGGTAGTTAATGAATTAAATAGTGATCCTGACTGTGACGGAATTTTAGTGCAGTTACCATTGCCAGAGCATATCGATGAAGGACGGGTGACCCTATCTATAGATCCTTTGAAAGATGTAGATGGACTCCATCCTTTTAATTCAGGACTGCTGGCTGCGGGCGAGCCCCGGTTCATTCCTGCAACTCCTGGGGGTATAGTACAGATGCTTGTTAGGACTGGGAACGACCCAATGGGAAGGCATGTTGTTGTTCTGGGGCGGAGTAATATCGTTGGCAGGCCTCTTTCAAATCTTCTTTCTTTGAAAGGTAAGGGTGGGGACGCTACCGTCACCGTTTGCCACAGTCAGACAAAAAATATTGAAGAATTATGCCGGTCAGCAGAAATACTAATTGCCGCTATTGGGATTCCAGAATATGTCACCTCTGACATGGTGTCAGAAGGTGTTGTTGCCATCGATGTGGGTATCAACCGAGTCAGTGCACCGGACAGAAAGAGGGGTTATAAATTAGTCGGGGATATAGATTTTTTGAGTGTTTCACAGAAGGCTTCAGCGATAACACCTGTTCCTGGCGGAGTGGGTCCAATGACGATTGCGATGTTATTATCGAATACATTACTTGCTGCTAGGCTTCATTGAATAACTTATGGTTGTATTAACTTAGTTGTTATGTTTCCTAGGATATAATTTATAGAGAATTAAGAACCTAAATTATGACGACACAGAAAAGAGACTACTACGAGATACTTGGCGTTTCTAGAAACGCCAGTGAGGATGACCTGAGAAAGGCGTTCAGGAAGCTGGCGTTTGAATTTCATCCGGATAGAAATAAAGACAAAGATGCCGAGAAAAAATTCAAGGAAATTAATGAAGCCTATCAGGTTCTTTCAGATCAGGAAAAAAGAGCACGATATGATCAATTTGGGCATGCAGGTCTGAGTGGCAATGGGGGTGCAGGTTCAGGATTTGGTGGTGTTGAGGATTTGGGTGGATTTGGAGATATATTTGATTCTTTCTTTGGTGGGTCTGGCTTTGGGTCGAGATCTTCAACTAACAGAAATAGACCTACAAGAGGATCTGATCTGAAGTACTCGATGGATTTAGATTTTGAAGAAGCAATATTTGGCACAGAGAAAGAGTTTGATATTAATAGAATAGAGTCTTGTAGTAAGTGCCGAGGATCTAAAGCGGAACCAGGAAGCGACTCTTCTACATGTAGATCCTGCAACGGTCAAGGTCAAGTTCGCAGAGCTCAGCAAAGTGCTTTTGGTCAGTTTGTACAAGTGACCGACTGCAACGACTGTCGAGGAGAAGGGAAGACCATTACCAATCCATGTACCCAATGTAGGGGACAAGGAAAGCAACGGAGAAAACGAACGATAGCAACAACAATCCCTGCTGGGGTGAGAGAGGACACACAAATTCGTCTTACAGGGGAAGGCGAACATGGGTCTAGCGGAGGCCCCCCGGGCGATTTGTTTGTCGCTTTTCGCATAGAGGAACATCCTTTTTTTGCTAGAGATGGTATTAACATCAGGTTGGATGTGCCAGTGAATATAGTGCAGGCTTCTCTAGGCGGCACTATTATTGTTCCGACTATAGAAGGTGATGTCGAGTTGACTATCCCGGCTGGGACTCAGAATGGGAGAGTTTTTAGACTTAAAGGAAAGGGAGTTGCTCAAATTCAGGGAACACGGCGTGGCGATCAACTAGTGAAAGTGAATTTAAGGGTTCCTACCAAACTGGATAATATGCAGAAAGAACTACTGGAGAAGCTTGGGACTACATTGCCCCAAATGGGTGATGAAGAAGATACAGGTATTTTCAGTAAATTTAAAAATGTTTTTGGTGGTCGGGAAAGTAGCTAGTGAAATGGTTGGAGCTGAGTGTCGATGTCCCGCCAGAATTTGTAGAACCGATTTCTCACATTTTTTACAAGTACGGATATGGTGGGGTTGCGATTGAGAGTCCTTCTGACTTCAATCCTGATGAAGGAGAAAAAGCTCCAGTACCTGAAACACTGAACGTTCGGACATACATCCCCAAAGATGATTCAACTGATGAACGTAGAGCCCATATTGAGATTGGGGTGAAATTAATTAATCATATTCATCCAATGGAGCCGCTTAGGGAACGAGAAATTAAGGATGAGGATTGGGAAACTAATTGGAAGCAATATTTTAATCCGATTAGGATTGGCAAGAAGCTAGTGATATGTCCAACTTGGCAGAATTATGACTCGGCAGTAGATGATGTCACTATTCTTTTGGACCCTGGCATGGCATTTGGCACTGGACATCATCCCACAACTCGAATGTGTATGGAATTACTGGAGGAAACTATAGTTGGTGGAGAGAAAATCATAGATCTAGGATGCGGGTCTGGAATATTATCAGTAACGGCAGTTAAGCTGGGTGGAGGGTCTTCTCTAGGTCTCGAAATAGAACTTAATGCCGCCAAGATAGCAGAGGAAAATTGTGTGTTGAATGGGGTTGATGGAGCCATAACCATCCTTAATGGGACGCTTCCGACCTATCGGTATTCTGACGAAGATTTTGATTTGGCGTTGGCTAACATATCGGCAAAAGTTATTATTGAACTTGCTGAGCATTTGACACAAGGACTAAGAATTGGTGGGAAGTTGATTTTATCTGGCATTCTTGAGAGCTCCTTGGAAGATGTTCGGGACGTTTTCCACCCTATTGGCGTTGTTTTCGACGAGGTGATGACCGATGGAGACTGGACTGCTGTGTTAGCAACTAAAAGGTAATGTGGGAGGTTGATTATTGCACAGATTTTTCGTCCCGAAAGAATTCGAATCTGGGGAGGAAA
The DNA here is from genome assembly GCA_964462705.1 of uncultured Dehalococcoidia bacterium. GTDB lineage: Bacteria > Chloroflexota > Dehalococcoidia > Lucifugimonadales > UBA826. The sequence goes on along the minus strand of CAYWYV010000011.1, from coordinate 11,561 downwards.
TATTATTTTCACATGAACAGTCTACTCAAATCTCAAGGGTCCTAAGACTTGGTTCAGGAGATTTAGTTGCAGTTTTCGACGGTAGTGGTTATGAGAAAACAGTCAGGCTTGATCTGGTCGATAGGCATTCGTGTACCGGAACAATTATTAAGCGTCATAAAGGCAACAGCGAGCCTCGAGTCAAAGTTACTCTCTATCAAGCACTAATAAAGCCCGATAGATTTGAGTACACCCTTCAAAAAGGAGTCGAGATTGGAATTACTGGATTCTCGCCGATCATATCCTCAAGGACACAGGCATTCCGACTCAGTTCCTCTCGTATAGCTAGATGGCGAAAAATCATTATGGAGTCTGCAGAGCAATCTGGAAGGGTCATTTTGCCCGCTTTAGCAGAGCCTGTTTCTCTTGATAAGGCGTTAAAGGCTTCTAGTGGCTTGAAATTAATTCCTTGGGAAAATGAAACTCAGGTAGGAATTCGCGAGGTACTTAGAGAGCAGGATGTTGCTGCAATGAAGGAAGATGCCGAGGTATCTATTTTCATTGGTCCGATTGGAGGATTTTCTTGTGAGGAGATTCAAGCTGCCAAAAACGATGGAGTTATCCCAGTATCTTTGGGCAAGAGAGTTCTCAGATCGGAGACCGCTGGGATAGCTACAGCTGTTGGGGTGTTATACGAGTCTGGGGATATGGGCTAGTTGGTTCTATGGATCGGAATTAACGACAATATGTGGCTGCCACACAAGTTTTGTGGCCGGTTTGGGAATTTTTCTGGTTAATGTCTGAGTCCTTAATATACAAAGTTAGATCTCTGAGGTGGGAGATCGGCTCATTAGATTGGCAACCGCCTCTAGTGGGGCAACTCCATCAAATAGGACGCCATAGACTGATTTCGTTAATGGAATATCTATGTTCATAGGTTTAGCCATCTGAACTATTTCCTGTGTCGTGCCTATCCCTTCTGCTATGTTTTCCATAGAACTTGTTATGTCGTTTAGAGACATACCTGATGCCAACATTCTTCCTAGATGATTATTGCGGCTTAAACGACTTGAACAGGTTGCAATTACGTCTCCCATTCCAGCAAGACCTGCAAATGTGGCTGGATCTGCGCCTAGGCTAACACCTAGACGTGAAATTTCTGCCAACCCTCTGGTTATGATGGAAGCTTTGGCATTGTCGCCGAAACCTAAGCCATCAGATATTCCTGCTGCAATAGCGACAACATTCTTTAGAGCCCCTGCTAATTCGACTCCTATCACGTCCGGATTTGTATAAACTCTTAAATTTCGCGAATTGAGATGTGTTTGAGCATAAGTTGCGTTAGTTTCGTCTGTGAATGCGATGACCGTTGAGGACGGTTTTCCGGCGAGGATTTCTTTGGCAAGATTGGGACCCGAGATTACACCAATTTTATTTCCAGTTAAATCGAGTTCTTCTAGTAGCACAGCAGTCATTCGTTTTCCTGTTTTACGCTCTAGACCTTTTGTTGCACTGATAACTATTTTTTCGCATGAGATAGCCGACGACAACTGGGAGGAATTTTCCCTCATAGATGCTGCTGGGACTGCAAATATAATTAGGTTAGAGTTTTCAATAGCATCTTTGGGTGATGAAGTAATATTCATTGTTTTAGGAAAGGGAACACCAGGCACGAATCTTCGGTTTTCGTTTGCTGTCTGAAGTTCACGTGCCTCACTTGAAGTTCTCGCAAGGAGTACAACTTCCCTATTTTCACGGGCGTTTATTATGCCTAGGGTTGTCCCCCAGGTGGTGGTTCCAACTATCGCAATTCTAGCCATGCCTCTGTCTAAGAAACCCTTTATTCTAATGAGTGGTTAGTTTTCTAGGTCTTTTCTCCCAGCTTGCTTTCATCACCATTGATTAGCCTTTTAATATTTTCTTTGTGTAGGATAACTGTTACTAAAGCTCCGATTATGCCGTAGGTCATATACACCAAAGGTATATTTGGAACTTTTTCAATCCCGCATTTATTAAGTATCGCTAGTGCAGTTATAGCTGATCCTCCAACTATTGAACCTATGATTGAGCCTAGTGAAACGTATTTGGTTATTCCTATCACTGGAGCGGCTGCTAAAGTAGCTGCTATTCCTGACCAAGGTGATAGAACGATTAGTGCGGCCCAACCTGAAGCAATTCCTTTACCTCCCTTGAAATTAGTGAACAATGGCCAACTGTGTCCAGCGATAGCTGCTAATCCTGTCGACGGGTGTGTCCAGTCCGGTGATTCGAATATATAGACTGTTATAGCTACGGGGATTGCTGCCTTCCCCATGTCTAGAATCAATGCGATTATTCCCCAGGTGGCCCCACAAACTCGCGCGACATTAGTGGCTCCAGTACTTCCGCTACCAAAGTCCCTGATATCGATACCTTTTATTAGTTTTCCGATGAGCAAGCCAAACGAAATTGACCCAACTAGATATCCCAAAACTATGAAAGTAATTCCTGTAATTAAACCCATCAACGTTTCCATCCCCTAAAGCGGAATCTGATAGGAGCACCTTCAAACGTATACTCTTCGCGGAGTTTGTTTTCGAGATATCTTCTATATGAAAAATGGATCATATCTGTGTGGTTCACAAAAAATGTAAAACTAGGGGGCATAGTGGTATCTTGCATCGCACTATACAGTTTCAGTACCCGGCGGCCACCTGATGGCGGAGGGTTTTCGGCAACTGCAGATAAAACCGTTCGTCTTATGTCGGGTCTAGGTATTCCCTTTGACCATTCCACTTGGACTCGAAGCGCGGTGTCTAATAATTCATTGATACCTTCGGAGTTTAACGCTGAGGTGAAAACTATGGGGGCATAGGAGGCGAATTTAAATTTTCCTCTGATTCTCGCTTCCATACTTTGTTTATCTAGTCCTATCTCACGGCGAAGATCCCATTTATTTACAACTATTACGATGCCTCTGTAGGTCTCTAATATGTAGCTAGCAATATGCGTGTCTTGGCTAGTGGCGTATTCTGAGGCATCTAGAACAAGAGCGGCCACCTGGGATCGTTCTATCGCCCTCATTGATCTTAATACGCTATATCGTTCAATGCCTTGTTGGATACTGCCTCTGCGTCTTACGCCTGCGGTGTCAATAAGTTGAATTTCCCTGTCCTGATAGACGATGGTTGTATCAACCGAATCTCTTGTGGTACCGGAGATTTCACTTACTATTGCTCTATTTTCACCTGTTATAGAGTTGAGCAACATAGACTTACCGACATTAGTTCTACCTACGATTGCTAGATTAAGATCTGCCTCTGGCGATAAATAGGTTTGCCGATTTGGAAAGTGTTTCAGAATTTGTTCCATGAGTTCGTCTAAGCCAATGTTGTGATAGGCACTAATAGGAATTGGATCACCTAAGCCTAGTTCGTAAAGCTCAACCGCTAGGATTTTACGTTGATCATTGTCGGACTTACTGGCTGCTAACACCGTAGGTTTTCCAGTTTTTCGAATTAGGTCTGCTACGTCTCGATCCGCTGCTGTAATACCCTCTGAAACATCTACGAGAAGTGTTATGACGTCACATTGGTTGATAGCAAAATGAATTTGGTCACTTACCTGCTTCCAAATAGTGTCGTCGGGGAATAAATCTAGGCCTCCGGTGTCAACAAGGACAAAGGGCTGCTCTGACCACTCGGTTTCTGCTATGACTCTATCTCTGGTAGTGCCGGCTACATCAGACACAATTGATTGGCGTCTTCCTGTCAACCTGTTGAAAAGGGTAGATTTGCCTACGTTGGGCCTTCCAACTATAGCCACTGTGGGTTTCATTGATGTGGCATCTTGTAGGTTCAAATCTTCCGTCCCATTGCTAGGCTATATGTATCCAGTCTAGCTAAGTAAATATCAAAATGACACTCTAGTAACCAAAAAGTTCTGCCAAAACTGCCTTTTGTGCGTGAAGTCTGTTTTCAGATTGATGATATACGACGGAGTTAGGATGATCCAACATGCCTTCAGAGATTTCCTCTCCACGATGTGCTGGCATATCATGCATGAATAAAAAGTCATCTTTTGCGAACTTCACTAACTGTTCATTGACTTGGTAAGAGGAAAATACTGAGAGTCTTTCTTCCTTTTCTTCCTCATCTCCCATACTTACCCACACGTCGGTATAAACAACATCAGCCTCTAAAACGGCATCTTTAGGGTCCTGCGTCCATCTGAGATTGGTTCCTCGCTTTTCTGCTTCCGCTGTGGCTTGATTCCAAATGGATTCTGGCAGTTTATAATTCTTGGGGGATGCGATAGTAAAGTCCATTCCTGCGGAGGAGCATGCGAGCGCTAGACTTCCCGCGATGTTATTACCATCTCCAACAAAGGCTATTTTCAGACCCTCAAGACTTCCTTTTCTTTCAAATATTGTCAGACAGTCACCTAAGGCTTGGCAGGGATGAGCTTGATCTGAAAGCGCGTTTACAACCGGTATGGATGTGTGTTCTGCCAGAATCTCGAGGCTGCGGTGCGAAAATACTCTTGCAACCACGCAGTCTACGAGCCTATCTAGTACTTTGGCTACGTCTGCCTCAGGTTCTCTCACCCCGAGACCAATCTCGCTGTTGCTTAAAAATATGCACGTTCCCCCCATCTGTTTCACGCCCACTTCAAAACTAACTCTAGTTCTTAGGGAAGGTTTTTCAAACACTAATGCAACGGTTTTCCCAGACAAAATTTGAGGCGTACTTCCTTGTTTGATTGATGCCGCCTTGGAAATAATTCCTTCGACCTCACCGTCACTTAAATCTAAAATAGAAAGAAAATCTTTATTCTTCATTCGGTAATTTAACTCTTTGTATCTCCTACTGAAATATGTTGGGAAGATGTTAACCCTTTGGTCTCCATCAAGGAAGTCCGGTAATAGTATCTACATGACTAAGCGATGGAACGTACGGATGGAAAAATTAGTTGATCAAGTCAGGTCTCTGATTCCTTGTTCGTTGATATGACTGCTCCTCTCTCCATGTTTGTATATCTTTATGGTTACCAGACAGCAGTACTTTGGGTACCTCCATTCCTCGGTATGTGACAGGGCGTGTGAATTGGGGAAACTGGAGCTTACCGTTGTAAAAGGAATCATTCTCTATCGATTCTTTGGATCCTACCGTTCCCGGTATTAGACGCGAAACAGAGTCGACTATGGTCATGGCAGGCAGCTCTCCGCCACTTAATACGTAGTCGCCTACACTGATTTCATCAGTAGCGAGGTGTTGGCGTACCCTGTCATCAATTCCTTCATACCTACCACAGATCAATACCAGTTCTTTGCTTTGTGAGAGTTCTTGAGCAATTTCATGGTTGAAAGTTCTACCTTGGGGAGTCATCAGTATTTTTGGGGTGCAATTATCAAGTGAGTACTCTTTTGAGACATTTTCAATTGCCTCGAAAATCGGTTCCGGTTTCATAAGCATTCCGGGTCCACCCCCAAAAGGATAATCATCGACTGTTCTATGAGGACTACTGGCGTAATCACGGATATTGTGAATGAAAATTTGTATTAAATTATCCTTTATGGCTCGCGCTAATATGCCTTCTTCTAAAGGTGATGAAAACATGTTTGGGAACAAAGTGAAAATGTGGAATTTCATTTTAGCCTGAGCCTGCTTTAGGCATCATCATGCAACCATCCGGCGCCGCGAATGATTTGTAACCCATGCGGTATTGAGGGTAATACTACTTCGAGGCATTCTCTAACTGCCTTTGGGCTGCCGGGTAGGTTGATGATCAGGCAACCTGATCTGACACCGGACGTTGACCGGCTCAGCATTGCATAGGGGGTTATCTCAAAAGTTTTCATTCTCATTACCTCTGCTATGCCCGGTACCTCTATGTCCAATATTGATTTGGTCGCCTCAGGAGTTACGTCTCGTGGCCCAAGACCAGTTCCGCCTGTTGTTAATACAACGTCAATTTCGCCGCTATCACACCATAACCTGAGGGTGTCTGAAATTGATTGTGTTTCGTCAGGTACCATGTCCCTTTTCACTACGGACAGACTCGAGTCCATGATCATGTTTGCGATGGTGTCTCCACTGACGTCCGTCTCCCGTTCTCCTTTGAAACCAGAATCGCTTATCGTCAAAATGCCGACTCTAAATTGGTCTTCAATAATAGGATCTGTATTTGGCATTTAGTTAAACCTAAAAGAAATATTAGAAGTGTTCAAAAAAAGAACTCAAAACATCTTGCTATGTTTGCCACCTCGTTGGGAGACTGTAGAAGCCGGTTATGCAAGATGGACATGTAAGGTTGATGGGCTGTCAACATATTAACACGGGTTGGGTGATTTCCTCTGTGAGGGGCTATTTTAGATATCTATGGAGTTAGATCACTCACCAGTTATGACCCGTGAAATTGTGGATGCGTTTTCCACCTGCCTTCCTGGGGGTTTCATAGACGGTACTGTTGGCTTGGGCGGTCATAGTGAGGCCCTATTGGAGGCATATCCAGGGTCTCAAGTGTTGGGCATCGATCTGGATGGAGAGGCTCTTACGCTTGCTGAGAAGAAACTCTCACGGTTTGGGGCAAGTTTTCTTTCTGTAAGGGGTAGTTACTGTGATGTAGTGGATATCTCTAGGAGAGAGGGCGTTGGTGATGTTTCAGGGGTGCTGTTGGACCTCGGGTTGTCTTCGTTACAGCTAGATACACCTTTGAGGGGATTTAGTTTTAGGGGTGATGCGCCCTTGGATATGCGTTTTGGGGATTCTGGGGATATTACTGCTGCGCAAATTGTGAATAGCTATCCTCAAGATGAATTAGCAAACCTGATTTTTGCTTATGGAGAGGAGCATAGATCCAGAAGAATATCTGCTGCGATAGTGAGAGACAGACCTATCCTGAATACTTCTCAGCTTGTTATAGCCATTGAGTCAGCAGTTGGGAAGCAAAGAGGGCGTATACATCCAGCTACTAAAACATTCCAGGCCTTGAGGATTGCAGTAAATAATGAACTCGACAATGTAAAAGATGGATTGAGGGAGGCAATAAAAGTACTTGATGTGGATGGTCGATTAGCGGTCATAAGTTACCACTCTCTAGAGGATAGGATCGTTAAGTTCTTTTTTCGGGATCAGGCGTTATCCTGCCTATGTCCAAGAGAGGTTATGGTCTGTGAATGTGACCATAACCCTTCGATAAGGCTGGTTAACAGGAAAATTATGAGACCAAGCAAGTCAGAAATCGCGGCTAATTTTAGAAGTCGAAGCGCCCGTTTGAGGGTTGCAGAAAAAATTTAGGGGATCAGTTATGGCCAAGGGAAAATATATGCCACAGAGCGATGTGATCACGGCTATTGACGTAGGGACTACAAAGATATGCACCATTGTTGCTCAAAAAGTTAATGGCGAATATCCAGAAGTTATAGCCCATAGCGTTGTCACATGTTCAGGCCTCAAAAAAGGAAATGTTGAAGATATTAATTTAACCTCAGAAGCTATTCGCCAAAGCTTGTATGAGGTTAGAAGTAAAACAGAGATCCCTATCCGGTCCGCTTATATCGGTATCACTGGATCCCACGTCACCTTCGATAACAGGGTAGATAACCTAGATGGTGTTGGTAGACATGGAGTTATAACCGCTGATGAGGTAAATGAGATTCCTGACTTAGTCACAGCTGGGGCAGAAACATATGGTAGAGAGGTCATTCATGCGTTACCAAAGACTTATCGAGTTGATGGGCACAACGGGATAAGCAATCCCACTGGGATGCATGCTGAAGGTGTTGAAGTGGTATCACATGTTGTTAGCGCAGGGTCTTCCTTTGTCAGAGATCTTGAAACGGCAGCCACTAGTGCAAGTTTGAAAGTCAAAGGTATGGTTTTAGATACACTTGCTAGCAGTGAAGCGATACTGACGAGTAAAGAGAAGAATAA
>CAYWYV010000011.1:0-3659 GCA_964462705.1 uncultured Dehalococcoidia bacterium | reverse complement strand
CGATCATCAAACAGCCAATGCACAATGGCTAGCGAATAAAGGTGCTGCCATTGTAGATATCGGTGGAGGCACAACGGATATAGTCGTTTTTAAAAAAGGGACTATTGACTACACAGCTGTGATACCGGTTGGTGGGTATCAATTCACTAATGATATCTGTGTGACGTATAACACACCTTACCAAGACGCAGAGAAAGCAAAGCTTCAATATGCTAATACTGAGCCTGCGTATGTTGATATGAGAGAGGAGATTTCACTGCCTGTCTCTAATGCAAGTTCTAGCACTACTATTTATAGGAGAGAACTTTGTCAGTTAATGAGGGAACGAACTCTTGAATTAATAAGACTTATTGACCTTAATCTTCAGCAAGCTGGTCTCAGGCAAGACTCTAACGACACTGTCGTGCTTACAGGCGGCGCTTCTACTATGCCGGGCTTTTTCGATATGGCGAAGCAATTTATTCCAAATTGCAATATTCGAATGGGTGTACCAGACCATCTTTCTGGTATGTCAGAAGAATTAGAGGCTCCCCCTTATTCAACTGGTGTTGGAATTCTTCTATATGGATTCAGACGGGAAATAGCGGCTGATAAAGCCGAGATTGCCCAGGTCAGGGGAACTCAATCTTCTGGCACAAGAAGTGGAATTTTAGGAAAAATTAAAGGAATGTTTAATTAGTAGATTTATTTGTTAACTATTGCTACGGAGGATGATATGACTATTAATGGTAGGGAGCTTGAAGGGGTCGCGAGGATCAAGGTTATTGGTGTTGGAGGAGGAGGATCAAACGCGGTTTCTCGCATGTTTAGAGAACGTGTTTCAGGAGTGGATTACATCGTTATGAATACTGATGTGCAAGCTCTCATGGGTAGCGATGTTCCAACTAGGGTCAGGATTGGTGAGCAGCTTACGGAAGGAATGGGCGTTGGTGGGAATCCTGATAAAGGAGCTGCCTCTGCAGAGGAGAGCAGGGAAGAAATCTACGAAATCATACGTGATTCAGATATGATTTTTGTCGCTGCCGGTATGGGAGGTGGTACAGGTACAGGTGCGGCTCCAGTTATTGCAGAGATCGCGAGAGAGACCGGCGCCTTGACTGTTGGAGTAGTTACCCGACCATTTTCCTTTGAAGGTAATCGCAGATCCAAACAGGCGCAGGAAGGTATCGATAAGCTTCAGACAAATGTGGATACTCTTCTTGTAATCCCAAATGAAAGACTCAACGTCGTAGCGAAGGAAGAGGTTACAGCGGAGAATGCATTCAAATTGGCGGATGATGTACTGAGATTAGGTGTGCAGTCAATAACAGAGTTAATAACAAACGCAGGGGATATTAATTTAGATTTTGCGGATGTTCAAAGCATTATGAGAGACGCGGGTCCCGCCTGGATGTCGATTGGATATGGATCTGGGGAAGGTCGTGCTAGAGAAGCTGCGCAGCAGGCAATAACTAATCCGCTTATGGATGTCTCTATTGAGGGAGCAACCGGTGTATTGTTTAATATTTCGGGCGGTAGTGATCTTAAGCTGAGTGAGTTACATGAAGCTGCTGAAGTAATTCAACGCGTGGTTGACCCTGATGCAAATATTATTTTCGGTATGACGACAGATCCAAAAATGGAAAGTGAGATTAAATTAACAATTATTTCGACTGGTTTTCCGACTACTGAGACTTTGATTCAACGAGATATAGAAAAAACGGTTGCTGCAGCTCAGAAAGTGGCGGGCAATGAAGATTCGTTGGATTTGCCTCCATTTTTGAGACGAAACCTTGGTGGATTTTCTGTGGGAGATGCCATGCCAAGCCAGAATGGTCATTCCGATTGATGATAGGGACTCATTAATAAAAAAGGTTGAAATTTAATAACTTGGTGTCGGATCTTTGAAGGTTTGGCACCGAGTTTATTTTTTGGCATTTAAAAAATGGGTCTTGTGTCTCGCAGCATAATTGCAGGTCAATATAAGCTTTTGAAAATGTGATTGCATCTTCAAATTCATGCTGATTTTTCTGTTTGTGCCTGACCTGTTGGGATCTTTCTGAATCTGCAAAAAACTAGTTCCTTTTTCCCCTTGAGAGGTTTATTGACACACCTCAATATGTGGTGTAGATTCGAATTCGCTACACGATAGATAGTGTGTTTCAGGTTTGCTCATTGCTGTATCCAGTGGTGCTCGAGTATCCCGAGAAGAGGGTTTTTCCTGGTTTATGTATTGCCCATTTTGTAATAACGACAATTCTAAAGTTATCGATTCCAGAGATTCGGGAGATAGCGTCCGTCGTCGGAGAGAGTGCTTGAGGTGCGGCCTTAGATTTACCACTTATGAAAGAGTTCAAACGAGAGCTCTCCTTGTCGCCAAGCGTGATAGTCGTCGAGAGGAATTTGACAGAGAGAAATTGTGGGCGAGTGTTAAAAGTGCGTGTGCTAAACGACCTCTTCCCATTGGAAGTATTGATAAGGTGATTGACGAAATAGAAACCCAACTTGCAAATGCTGGTAGGGCAGAGATTCCTTCCAGAGTGATTGGCGAGTTGGTGATGGATCGGTTGAGAAATTTAGACCGAGTCGCCTATATAAGGTTTGCAAGTGTCTATAGAGATTTCAGAGATATCGAGAGTTTCAAGGAGGAAGTGGAAGCATTACTGGATCCTGAACGCCCTCATGAAGAAAGTAGTCAACTTTCTTTTCTGGATGATGATGAGCTTACGGTTCCTGGTAAGAGGCGGAGGGGAAGGAAGCCAAAGAAGAAGGTTACTGATTCTGGAAGTTGATGGGGGCGATTGATGAGTGGTTGGAACTAATGTTCTAAATCTGTTAGTCTTACCGTTCGGTTGGAAATTTGAGTCTGTGGCGTCTGAAAGTTGTAGTTAATAATAAAACAGTATAGAGGTGAGGAGCTAATGGCCCAAGAAACGATATTTGGTGATGGCAGTGAGGATGTCATAGGCGAGGTGGTTAAAGCCCTTGAGTCGGCGGGGGTGACAGGTGATATTGCAGCCGCTGTTACTAATAACCTAATAAATGGGGGCATAGAGGTTACGGAGGAGGAAATTGATGATGGGTTGGCCTTGTCTGAAAACGCTAGGTTTATCATTGAAAAACGTTACATTCGTCGCGACGATGATGGGGAGCCTGTAGAAGATGTTGAAGGGTTGTTCAGAAGGGTTTCAGGAGCAATTGCTTTAGGTGAACCGGAGGTTAAACGAGCAGAGTACGAACAACGCTATTATGAAAAAATGTCAACTCTAAAGTTTTTGCCGAATTCACCAACAATAGTGAATGCTGGTACAGGAAGAGGTTGTCTTTCTGCATGCTTTGTAGTTTCACCTGAGGATAACATTGAGTCAATTATGAAAGTTGCAAATGATGCGGCTATGATTGAGAAATGGGGAGGTGGTATCGGGTTTGGGCTCTCTGACCAGCGCCCCAAAAAAGAAAAGATTTCCACTACTCATGGTCAAGCTTGTGGTCCTATAGCGGTAATGAAACTCTACTCATCTGTAGGGGCAACTTTGACCCAAGGTGCGTTTAGACTCGGGGCTCATATGGGTCAGTTGATAATTTCCCATCCCGATATAGAAGAATTCATACATTGTAAAGACGATGACGATACTCTTCAGAATTTCAACATATCTGTTCAGATCACAGACGAGTTTATG
>CAYWYV010000010.1:17853-23537 GCA_964462705.1 uncultured Dehalococcoidia bacterium | reverse complement strand
CCTCCTGAATTCCAAGGATTCGGTGTACCACAGCAACTATCTTCCTCTATGTTCCGGGAGTCCCTTGAAATACTGTTAAAGGCGCTCCGTGGGGAAAGATTCACTTTTCAAGGAACCTACTGGCAGATTGAAATCCCTACAGAAGTATTTCCAAAACCTGTCCAACAGCCTCATCCTCCTCTTTATATTGCCAGCGTTACGCAAAGGAGTATCGAAGTAGCCGCAGATTTTGGCATGTCGCTCATAAGAGCCCCACAGTTTTCTACTCTTGATACCGTGGAAGAGTCTTATGAGCTTTACCGTGCGCAAATGGTCGCTCAGGGACATAGTCCGGAACAGATGGATCAGCCTCTATCGATAAGGACCTATGTTGCACCAACGGATGAAGAAGCATGGTCAGAAGCAGAACATGCAGTGTGGTTTTATAAGCTAATGGCAACACTGCTTCCGGGAGCCCCAGGAAGACCAGCACCGGTCTCGGGATATGAAAATTACCCGCAGAATCCGAAAGTATTAGCTTCAACAACAATAGCTGATCTCAAAGATCGCGGAACGGCTTTTGGGTCTCCCGAGAATGTAGCCAATATCTTGAACACGTACATAAAAAGACTCAAGCCAACACAGCTGATGCTACAGATGCGCATAGGTGGCATTGAGCATTGGAAAGTAAAAAGATCCATGAAACTTTTCGTCGAGGAAGTGATTCCTCAACTTACCAAAGTAATCGTTACAGATCCTGTGAGGTAACTAATGATGCGAAAGAAATCTAATCGAGTAAATCTTCATCTATGGTCGATACTGTTTGCATTGACTATTGCTATGGCTCTTGGGTGTACTGATAAAGGGAGTGAAAATGGCCTGGAGGACAAGAGTGGGCCCACGACTTCCTCAGTTGTTACTTCGACATCGACTCCAGCCCAGAGCTCCTCAAATAACGTAGTAGAAATCAGTCTGGAAGACCCCGGAGGTAGTGGGGAATACGTCTATATGCCAGCATCACTATCTTTCGAAGAAGGAGAGACAGTTACTTTCGCACTAACGTCTGAGGAAGAGTTCCACACATTCACTGTGGAAGACCTAGGCATCGATGTTGAAGTCGATGCAGGGGAAACCGTGCAGTATACGTTCACCTTCGATTCACCTGGGGAATACCAACTCGTCTGTATTCCGCATGAGTCATTAGGCATGGTGGGGACCATTGTCGTGAATTGATCGAGCGTTGGCTGTTTTGCTGGCCAAGTCTTACAAGAGAGACACTTTCTTGATAACAATACAGGAGAAAAAATATATTGAGTAAGGACATGGTGATCACAACGATCACATGGATACTATTGACCATAGTTCTAGAGTGGGGAGCTTTTCAAACGGTTGGGACTCTGCCTTCCCAAGCCTCAGAACAAGCCATAATAATTGATGATGCCTTCTTCCTTCTCATATATTTATCTATTCCAGTATTCAGCCTTGTTGTCTCATTTCTCCTCTACAGCATTATTAGGTTCCGTATCTTTGGCAAGCCGACAGAAGATGGTCCCAACCTCAAGGGTAACCTCACGGTCACTGTGGTCTGGTTAGCAGCGAGCACCATCCTTACCGGCTTTGTATTTTTTCACCCTGGCGTAACTGGGCTTTTGGAGTTGAGGGCAGAGGAAAACAAGGCGCCGGACATAATAATCCAGGCTGAGGCGGCCCGCTATAGCTGGAAGGTTATGTACCCCCAGGAAATGGTATACAGCAGACAAGAGTTAGTCTTACCTATTCATATGAATGCTCAGTTCCTAGTCTCTTCGCGGGATGTACTGCATGCATTCTGGATACCTGCGTTCAGAGTGAAGATTGATGCCGTGCCCGGGCAAATGACCCGTGTCAATGCAACTCCAACAGAATTTGGCGATTTCGCGACGGACACTCAATTTCGGCTGCAGTGCGCAGAGCTTTGTGGCCTAAACCACTCAAAAATGTTTCTGCCAGTAAAGGTGGTATCTGAGGAGGAGTACAGGAAATGGATAAGCGAGCAAAAACCGATCAATTAAATAGGGAGAACTTTCATAATGAATAGTGTTCCCTTTTTATGGCCGATCGGTCGCGGAATCATATTCGCGATCATTGGATTGCTGATAGGCCTCGGAATCGGAATGGGCATAGCCAGTGTAACTGGAAATGCTCCAGCGGAAATCAACATAGCATTTGGATATCTGTTTGGTCTAATTGGATGGCTTCTTGGGGTCGGAGTTTGGGACAACTGGGTTCGTGAATGGATCGGTTTGGAACGGCGGTCTTTAGTTACAGAAGGGTGGAGACGATACTTCGCCTTTAGTTTGGACCATAAAGTTATAGGAATTCAGTACTTGGTGACCATGGTCATTCTGTTTCTGCTTGCTGGCATCTTCGCTTTAGTTATGCGCCTTGAGTTGGCTGATGCCGGAGACGGCATGATAGGTCCTAACTATTACAACACAATCATGAGTCTCCATGGCATCATTATGGTTGCAGTTGCAGTAGCCACCATCATAGGAGGTTTTGCTAATTTCATCCTACCTCTAATGATTGGAGCAGAAGATGTTGCTTTTCCACGTCTTAATGCCCTTAGTTTCTGGATTGTGCCCCCAGTAGCGGTGCTGCTCATCCTTTCACCTGTTTTTGGTGGGTTCGATTCGGGTTGGACAGCCTATCCACCCCTCAGTGTCATAAATGCCGATGGACAGTTGCTGTTTCTTTTCGCCTTCCTTACTTTTGGATTGTCTTCAATATTAGGAGGTCTAAATTTTCTGACAACAACGATTTGCCTTAGAGCCCCGGGGATGACATGGGGTAGATTGCCGATTTTTGTCTGGTCTGTTTTCGCCGCAGCCATGATCAGTTTAACTGCGACTCAGGTTGTAGCCTTTGGCTTGCTGATGGTGATTCTTGATCGAGTTTCCCTTATGGTTTTTTTCAATGCGGCGGCAGGTGGAAAACCCCTTCTTTACGAGCACGTGTTCTGGTTTTATTCACATCCAGCGGTTTATATAATGATATTACCGGCGTTTGGGGTGATGCTTGAGATGGTCAGCCATTTTTCCAGAAAACCCTTATTTGCCTATAAATGGGTTGTTGGTGCTTTCTTGTCTATAGTTATCTTGAGTTTCCTTGTATGGGCTCACCATCTTTTCACCAGCGGGATGGAAGAATTTCTGCACATACCCTTCATGGCAATGACAGAGCTTATATCGGTGCCAACTGGGGTCATATTCTTGGCAGCCCTGGGAACTATCTGGAAAGGCCGTCTTTGGCTCGTCACTCCAATGCTATTTGTTCTGGGCACAATTTTTAATTTCTTAATCGGAGGGTTAACTGGAATATTCCTAGCGGACGTTGCGACAGATATACATCTTCAAGACACCTATTTCGTAGTAGCCCACTTTCATTACACTATGATGGGTGGAGAAATCTTCATGATTTTTGGCGCGCTTTACTACTGGTTCCCCAAAATCACCGGGAAGATGTATAACGAGACTCTCGGTAAGATTCACTTCACGGGAATGTTCGTGGCCTATAACGCGCTATTCCTGACCATGTTTTTTGTTGGTGTTCAGGGGATGAACAGAAGGGTTTCGAGCTATCCAGTAGAACTTGAAAATGGGAACATATTATTAGGGATTCTTTCCCTTATACTTGGCCTCTCGTTTATCCCCTTCGTATACAACACCTTAATGTCCTGGATAAAAGGGCCACCAGCAACAGATAACCCCTGGGATGCTACCACGTTGGAATGGCAAACAGCGTCCCCTCCTCCAGAGAAGAATTTCAACGAGATCCCAGTTGTAACGAAATCACCATACGAATATGGGGCCCAGGAGTAAAACATGTCTAAGCAAAAGTTCTCCCTCAATCCACTACCAATGGAGATCGATAAGTGTTTCTCAAACTTCCGAACACGCAAAATCTATCGTCGTATGGAGAAAGATAAGTGAAGAAAAAAGATATATCTCGACCAATGGTGCTAGGGCTTATTGTTTTCTTTGCCCTAATGGTTATCGAAATAGTCGAATATTTTGTCGGAATCAAGGTACTTAGAGGAAATTTGATCTATATGGCGGTGCTTGCGATACCTGGCTCTTGGCTGATAGTTCAGTACTTTATGCATATCCACGATCTGTGGAATCGTGACGAATAGGAGTTGATATAAGTGGCTATCTCATTACCAACTGGCTCAATGTATGATTATCGAAGGATGAACCTTATAGGTCTTTGGTTATTTATTCTGTCGGAGACCTTTCTGTTCGGTGCCCTTATTTCTACCAGATTCTATCTCCAAGGCGTTCATCGCCCAGATCATCTTAACCAACCTCTTGGGCTGGTCATCTCAATAATTCTTCTTCTAAGTAGTCTTCTGGCATATCGAGGTGAAATGGGTGCCAGCATTGGAGATACAAAACGTTTCAGAAACAACATCTTGGGTACAATTCTGTTGGCCGCATTGTTCTTGGTTGGCGTCGGTTACGAATGGTATGAAGCCTTTAAGCATTTTCCACCTTCTACCGGTTATGGCACGGTTTTTTTTACCATGACTGGCCTCCATGCTGTTCATGTCTTGAGTGGAATGCTCGCCTTGATCATAGTCTGGTTTATGGGATTGGATGGAAGGTTTAATGAATCCAATTATTGGGCTGTCGAAGGAACTGTGAAATATTGGCATTTTGTAGACGTTGCGTGGGTCTTTATATACCCAACGCTATATCTGGTCAATTAGTCCAGTCAAAATGCAGACTCAGATCAACTATGTCTGAGAGGGGTCGCAGGTACTGGTCTATAGAGTAACAGATTGGTTCATCAGAACCGTTCCTATTAAGGATCAAATTTGGAAGGGCTAAATCTTTATTACCCATAGAATCGAATGAAAGCGCAAATCACTTATGTGATGAAAGGGCTATTGAATCTAGGAAACACTTTTCACCGGTAATCTTTACTCAATCTTTTCACAAGGTATTTGAAGGAGCGGGGGATAAGGAAGTGTAGTAGGAATCGGATGGACTTTCACAAGGTGCACACAGCCAGCCATCTTTCACGCGAATGCCTTTTTGATCATTGATCTCTTCGCAGCAAACTCGGCAGATTTCTCTTTTATTTCGCTTAAATCCAGTTTCGGTCAATTCTTTGTTGACAATTACAGGCTCTACTCGAAACAACTCGTAATCTGGCAACTCACTATATTTAGATTTTTGGTTAGCAACACTGTTGTCGAAATAATACGCCTCGCCATTTTGCCCCGAATTGACTAATGTACGAAGATTCGCAAGTACAGCAATTCTGTACCCTGTCCCAGTATCGCGATTATAGAACGTGGCGGCTGGCTTCCCATAATCGATATGTAGCATAGATCTTTTTCCTAGAGAACAACCCGTAAAAAAGCCGATAGCGTCAATAAAACAGCGGTCCATTTCCACATAAACTACCAAGTTTTTTTCTCTCCGCGGCTTACATATTCCAACGAGACGACAGCCTAAAATAGCCATGCGAAATCCAAGAATTATTCCCGCACATGAGTGCAACTTAGCCGAACGAGCCTCTTTAAGACTGTTCTCGAGTGACGGGTGCATTTCTTATCACAAAATTTGAGACAATAAAGTAAGCTATTTGATCCAGGTTTTTTGAACTAAATCTTGATATCTTGGTGTCGAGGCCTGGTTGTTCGTTGTCAACGGTCG
>CAYWYV010000010.1:0-17843 GCA_964462705.1 uncultured Dehalococcoidia bacterium | reverse complement strand
AATCGTCTGTAGGTATTTCACTGCCAACCCATATTTTTGGTAAACCTGAGTCTTTAAACCCTTCACAAATAACAAAATCAACTGATCGATCAAGGTATGTAACTAGGTTGTCGAACTTCGGTCGCTCTACCTGTTTCACCTGAATAATTAGATCCTCATCTGACACGGCCATTACGGTTTGGGCACCCTCTTTGTATATCATCTCGGAATCCTTATCCAGTGGGCTTTTGAGCCGCTTGTGGTGCGAATTCTTCACTGCCGTAATAAGAAACCCGTTTAGTGAAAGGCCTCGTACAATTTCTCCTAATAGATAAGTCTTACCGCTGCCTGAATAGCCAACTATAGATATCACGGGAACAATCATAATTGTCAATCAAGTCCTCTAAAGGGCTCCGATTTACATTCGGCGAAAAAATATAGGAAGATATCCTATGCTGGATTAAAGAACTGTTTTTTTTCTTGTCTCATAGGTGTAAGTAATTGTTGAGCTCATTCATTCTAGTTTCATCAAGTTCGCAATGATCTCGACTGCCGTTTTATGGCCATTGACAATCTACCTTCACGGGTCGGAGTAATTCATGAAAACGGATACGGAAAAGCTGAATAATATATGAAAAATGATTAACGCCTTTTCTCAACTGGTTGAGATCTATATTTTCTCAGCAAAATCCTCTGATAAACCCAGTCTCTATTTTGCTCACATTAAAGTCCAAAGCAGTTCAAGCATTAATTTATCATTCTTGGGACTTAGGTTTTCACGCTTTCCACACATTCATTATGCTTAGCTGTTTGCCTATTAATTAATCATTAAAGCTAGCGAGTTGCTAATAGGTTTATATCGGAACTCTTATAGCGTAGGTGTTGATTCCCAGTTAGTTAAAGACTGATCGAATGGAGAAGAGTTATTATGCAAAAATTTGAACACTTACCGGCTATGCCAGTATCCTCGACTCCCGAGTGGCGTAATCTGACGGTCTGCGGAAAGATGCCGAAGAAAGTCACGTTTGAAGCTGAAGATTTGCTGAACATGTCTAAGGCTAGGGTTAGTGGCGATTTTTTTTGTAACGATGGTTGGGTAACAAAGGAGTTGTTATGGGAGGGGATACTTGTTACGAAATTATTGAGCGAGGCCGGAGTCGATAGTGAAACTCTGAGTTCCATTGAGTTTAAGAGTGATGATTATTCAAAAATCTTAGGGATGACAGAAGCGTGTGAATCTGGAGTTATTGTCGCCACTGCCCTGAACGGTCAACCCCTTGAATCTGGAAATGGTGGCCCAGTAAGGCTCATAGGAGGAGCTCGTAGTGGTGATTATCATGTTAAATGGCTTAAGAGAATTCATGTTTCCTGAGCAGACGAGACTATAGGCCACGCATGTGGTATACCCTCAACAATCTTGTTTGCTACAGGGGAATAACTAAACGACTAATTAAGGGCCGCTAAGATTTACAACCACTGTGGGTCAGCCTTACCATTGCCAACCAACCCTAAAATCGCACATAGCCAGGCTTTGTAAAATCAGGGTACTGCCGATTTGCATAGATTCATCACTAGGCACACGCCCTATTCACACTTTATTCACGCAGAGCAGGTTACTTTTAACATACAGCTAGTGTTGAAACTAATAAAGGGAAGGATACTTTAATGTTGCCAAAAAGAATGAGATTCGGAATTTTCCTGGCACCTTTTCACTCACCCAACGAGAATCCGACTATAGCACTTGAAAGAGATCTTGAATTAATCCAGAGGCTAGACGAACTTGGCTATGATGAAGCTTGGATTGGAGAGCATCACAGTTGCGGCTGGGAAACGATAGCCGCTCCTGATGTCTTTATCGCAACGGCGGCCGAGCGAACCAAACACATTAGGCTTGGGACAGGTGTTGTCCCACTCCCATATCACCATCCTCTTATCGTTGCTAATCGCATGGTTCTTCTTGACCATCTAACCAGAGGGAGAGTAGCGCTGGGTACAGGTCCAGGCGCATTAAATTCCGACGGACATATGCTCGGGATCGACCATCAGGTAGCTCGCAGAAGATGGGCAGAATCTATGGAAGCCATAATTCGTCTTTTAAGGGACGAAAACCCAGTGACGATGAAGACTGACTGGTTCGAACTTAACGAAGCGCATTTGCAGCTTCGGCCCTATTCACAACCGCATTTCGAGATAGCCGCAGCGTCTGCACAATCTCCAGCAGGAATGGAAATGTGCGGAAAGTACGGTATTACTCCCCTTTCTCTTACTTTTGCCCGTTCGCCAGGAGGGTTCCTCCACAATACCTTGGCTGATTTGTGGGACGTCGCTGTGGAATCGGGCGAGCGCGCTGGAAACAATTTGGACAGGGAGAACTGGGGGCTAGTGATGCACGCTTTTATAGCTGATTCGCGAGAAGAAGCTAGGAATATTGCCAGGCATAGCTCCGGTCAACTACAAAGAGAGTATTTTGAGAGAACGATAGGGATGTCACCCATAGATTGTGAGTTAGACGGCATAATGGACAAGATGGTTCAAGATGGAGCCTGGTGTATCGGTACTCCTGACGATCTTATAGAGGCCATTCATACTCTGGACGAGAACAGTGGTGGATTCGGACGGTTAATTCTTCTTGCGACAGAATTAGGAACCACGGAACAGGTCCTGCACAGCTATGAACTAATATCCCGATACGTGATGCCTGTTTTTCAAGGAAGTTTGGAAAGCCTGCAATTCTCCCAAAAGTTCTTTGGCAGTGAAGATGTAAGGATAAAATTGGGAGAGGAGAGAGAGAAAGCTCTCCAACTCGCAGGAACTGACTACGAAGTAAGTCGCATCGAATCATGAATGTGGTTGGCCTCAATACCCTAACAAATTCGCCTTTTCAGTTAACTACATTAATCCATACGAAGTTGGCTTCATTTCTTAGGTAGTCACTATCGTGAAAGCATGCTGAGAGTTTATTGAATATTGTTTTATTCAAAAATAGGCTCTCTTAGAGGAAACTGGTAGAAACAATGTGTGGCAATGAAAGTCAAAGTGGGAGGACACTATAATGCCTGTAGAAAAAATTCTTGTGCCATTAGATGATTCTGGAAATTCAGAGGGAATAATCCCGTACCTTTTCCAGATAGCCTCAAACGGTGGAGCGATAATGCTTGTGACCGTTAAGAGCCTGGCGGATAGTGACGACTCTGCCTCAAGTCTAAAACTTGCGTCGATTTCCTGTTACTTGGAGTCTGAGGGTTTGGAATGCGATTTCAGAGTTGTTCAGGGTGAGGACCCTGCTCAGATGATCACTGATTTGGCGGACCAACTAGATTATAACCTTATAGCGATGTCTACGAGGGGGAAAGGCCCCCTGTCGAGAGCTATAACCGGTAGTGTCACTCAGGAAGTTCTCCGCACAACCACAATCCCTCTTTTGGCGATAACACCATCAGGACGAGTTAGTCATTTCCCACATAACCCAGATATTTCCATGATAACTGTTGGTTTGGACGGCTCTAGCTTATCTGAACTATCATTGCCCTACGTTGAAGAGTTCGCACACGAGTTGGATGTACCAGTAAGACTTGTACAGGCAGTACAACCTTTAATCCCTGGACACATGGATTTTCACGCTAATTCTTACTTCGCTGAGGAACGATTGCGAGTGACTGAAAAAGAAATGGCGGCCGCATATCTTGCTGGCATTGCCTCCAATCTCAGACACGCGGGTGTTGAGGTAGCGTGCCATTCTGTTTTGGAGGGAAACACCACTCGTAGCCTCATTGATTCCGTTGAATATCCGGAGAGGAATCTTTTCGTTATTACAACTCATGGAAGACGCGGTGTAGAGCGGGTACTAATGGGTAGTACTGCAGAATCGATTGTGAGAGAGTCACAGGGGCCCGTGCTGGTCGTACCCTCGGCCGTATACCGAGAAGGATATACTCCAAGAGTGCCCTCCAAGACTACCCGTGCGACAAAATAATTATCCCTGGTTTAAAAGACAGACAAGCAGGTGGAACGGTTTGCTAATTGAGCGGTAGTATGTCTTATTAATATGAGTTGTTCTACCGTGTATAAATGGATTCGGGTCGGCCGATGTTTGCTTGGGCTGTCAAGTTCCGTTTTGGGAGCGTTAAAGATCCATTCTCACATTGTGCTCAAACCAGTCGAACACCTTTTAGCCTACTCCTCGGCCCACTATGCGATGTGCACGGGGAATGGTGCGGTTTACTAATAGATCGGTTCGAGTCCTCCCAGCGGGCTTAATCGCTACGCAGAATTAAAATATCGATAAACTCCTCAGTATGTTTACCGTTTATGTAACTCTGGTCCATTTCAGAATTATTAACCAGATGAAAATCATTTATTTAGTTGCAGTCATTGCAAAATATGGTGGTTGACAGATCAACTTCCTCGAGATCAACTCCATCGAGGTTCGCATGCCTGAGGTTCGCACCACGTAGATCAGCACCTCTCAAGTAAGCGTTTTGCAGATTGGCATGGGAAAGATCTGTGTTGTTCAGTTCTGCGTTAGACAGATCTGCTCCAACGAGATTAGCCTCACTTATATTTGCAAATGTCAACTTAGCGTCTGATAGATAGGCCTCTGATAAGTCAGCATGACAGAGATCAGATTCACTTAGGTTCGTCCACCTCAGATTGGCTCCCCACAAAAGAGCGCCTCTTAGATAGGCTTTACTCATGTTCACTTTAAGTAAGTTGGCCCAACTTAAATTCGCATTCCAAAGAGAGGCTCCACGCAAATTAGCTCTGCTCAAATTGCAATGACTGAGTTCTGCGAAATTCAGATTGGCTCCCCAAAGGTTAATCCCTTCTAGGTCAGCTCCTTCCAAACTTTCTCTTGCCTCCACCTTAGCGATAATCTGTTGTTTACTGTAGCTAACCACAAGCATGCTCCACCATCAAGGCACCCTATCTTAACCCAGATGGTAGCGATGAAAACTGCCACCCAAATTATCATTTTTCCCATGCCCCTTAAGGGAGCTATTTCCTGAGTCTTTGCTCCCGCATTTCTCTAGAAAGGCATTCAATAGTGAACAACAGAAAACCGTCCAATGCAAGTAAATTGAAATATGCTAATGGTAGCATCCGATGCCCGAGGAAAAGTAGTATCATCACTAAAGCAAGAATTTTCCTTTCCATTCGAATTAAGTTAAGGATAGTTATTCCTAATAATCCTAATGCAATGGCATAAAATGGGAATGGGAATATCAGTGTCACACCAAGAGCCCAAGTGGTCACCAGCGGGTAACGTTCAGGGCCGTAGGCGAATCCGCCGACAAACAACGCTGAAATAATCATCGTCAGTGCAAGCAACCACACTTTCCTCGTACGGCCCCATGCAAAAAAGGCCATCAAGATCGCAACCCCTGCCATAACCTCACCAATTTGAAATATAACGAGGGCCTGATGGTCAAAGCCGGCACCCAGTTGAAGTAACATTGGAATCGCCTTGAAATAGTAGACGGAACAAAACGCCCCACTAGCTGAGACTAGGAATATTCGCTCCGTCCAAGAACATAATCCTAAAGCGATCCAGTTCACTGCTAATATTACGATTAGTGATAGGCACAGATAGGTGAGGGAAGCCAGAGGCCCTGGTTCTGTAATAAATAACATAAGGTTCCACACTAGGAAAACCGAAACTATCCAAGCAAGGAATCGATTTGCCGTATTCCTCTCCCTCCACAAGTAGGCGCTAATAATAGCGATCAAAACAAGGGATAAAGCCATTGAAAAGTTATAGGCTGCGTTACCGACCCAAAGAAAGCCTTTATGCATGCCATAAACCCATCGAGGCGTATCATCATTGAGCAGGTATATACTCGTTCGAGAGAAAATCCTGTAAAGAAATATCTCCACGAATAACACAGCACCAAATGGTATGACAAGAGTGGTTAGAAATGCTTTCAGTCTGGCTGTGGATAACGTAAGGTCTCGGTCCGAATGAAGTGATCTAGAAAATTGCCCAAAGACGTATGGAAGGGGCATGTCTCATCTCCTCGCAAATTTTCGCACATCAGCGTTACCCACCATTCGAGGTGTTCTCGAATGAAAGTGGACTCCGCTGACAAGCAGGTTCTGGCTTCCTCCTTCCATTCTTGCTCTTCAGCATAAGCTCGCTTGAGAAGAAGAACTTGCATAAACTCCAGTTCAGTGCCGATAAAATCAGCTCTTTGATTAGCCCCCTTCGACACGTTAAATCCAAAAGCACGGTAGAATCCGGCTATATCGGCAAGCCGCTGATATCGGTTAAATATCGCCTCGTCATATTCGCTCTCATCTAGCTGACACTGACGCCTCCCGACGAACAACTCGTTGTGAAGAGACTTCAGTTTATCGTCTGTCATATCCGCTGTTATCTCAGTAAATTCCACTGCCGCTTCATGAAAAGACTTATCTGAATCGTAGCCACGAAGGGCAGCTGTTAGAGATTGGGACTCTCTACGGACCACCTCAATGGTCCGATCGTCTGGGTAGGCAAAGGCTCTTGCTAACAGTCCATAGATGCCAGCCCGTCTAATGGTAGTCTCAGTTGAACTCATTTCATCTCCTTCTTGCGAATATCCAGGTCCCACCAACCACTAAGGCAAGCAGGGATAAAAGCCCGGATAGCGTTAAAAAGACTTCGCTTTTCCGTATATCAAAAAAATCATTTGTCTTACCCGTCGGCTCCAGCGTTTTTGAAGGGCCTTCTACCTTGAGCTTAAGCCATGTAGACACAGTTTTCTTACCATCAATTTCACCTCTACCTCCATCCCAGGCTGCAAGAGCGAAAGATGTAGACGTTCCACTGTCGAATTGTGCGTCTTCTTCATCGACAGTTATCATCGGTCGGCCTATCACTGCTCTCCATCTGCCATCCTCCCATTCCGCCCAGCCGACACCATCATTATGCTGTTGATGAGTCAACGTTCCAGCACCACCCGCAATAAGATCCTCCACTGGGGTTATCCTGTTAGTCTGCGACATGAAGTTGCCAGCCGCTCTTGCGGGCAAGAAATCTGACTCGTACCCAGCAGGGTAGATAGAAGACCACATATTAGGAAAGATTTCCTGAACGTTGGGCACGCCATGTTCGATGTCCTTCTGGAAATCAGAGCGCCAATGCAATATTTCAACTAAACCACCACTTTGACCCATACAATAGAAAGGATTTCCCTCTTCGGACGGGAACTGGATAGCAACGGAATCCTTGAAATCTAAGAGCCCGCCGCCCTCGTCTTTTGTTGGATCATCCCATTCTAGGAGGAACGCTATCCATTTACGATTGTTTAAAGATCGAACTCGTATCTCAGGAATGGAGGGCTTTAAATTCTTTGGTGCTATGGCTATCTGTCCGCTTAGTGGTACGTCTATCGGAGTCGCTTTACCCCACATAATCGAATTGGGATCTGCCAGTGGAAGGTCTGATTCCACATATTTCGACACAACATCCGTCCCAACTGCCACAGCCATTGGCACGTTTAAGACAGATGCAACCATCGAAACAGCGAATACCGTCGCGAGAAACAATATTGAGTATCCCTTTCTCATCTGTTAGAGCTCCCTATACACAGTGTATATTTGCCATCTAAGGCTCGTTCAGTCTTACCACGTCGTGCCTTTGATCGTATTCAGGCCGTATGTACATGGGCTCCTCCAATGGAACACGCACCAACTCTCTTTCTGCACGGTCGTAGCCAATTGCCTCATCCTCTTGAACCTCAAAACGGGAAATAATCGTCTCCGTAGTGCCAAACAATCTTAGAAGCCCAAACAGCTTTTTGTCTGGATCAGAGTATTTATCTAATGCCTTTCTTACCTGTGGGCCGAACAACTGCTCAAGGAAGTTTCGAGGTGCCCAGCGTGGAGGAATGTAATATAAATTTGGTTCGGTGCCGAACTGTGGATATAGTGGCAAAGCCACCTTGGATTCGTGGACCAGATAATCTATTGGATTCGTGGGATCTGATTTATCCGGAGCATGAAGCCAACCCTGCATTCTGATTTTTCCCACACATGCGACAACGCAACGTGAACCAAGATCAAGGTCGTTGCGGGGGTAGCAGGCAATACATTTCTCAGTTACTCTGGTCGTCGGTCTGTACATAGCCTTTTTGTACGGGCATGCCTCAACACACTCTTGATAACCTCGGCACCTATTTTGGTCAACAAGCACTACCCCATCTGACTTTCTCTTATAGATCGCCTTCCGCGGACAGGCTGCCAAACAACCTGGATAGGTACAATGATTGCAGGTTCGCTGGAGGTAGAACATCCACAGGCTATTCTCCGGCAACTCTGTACTTCCTGTGAATTCGCCGGCGGGCGTATCCTCGTAAATATTGGGATGAGCCCAATCTTCTTCAGTCGGCAAATGACCAAGCACACGCTTACCTGCTGGGGGTTTTTCAAAAATAGTTTCACCGGCGTAAGTGTTCTTATTCCACGGCTGTGGTCCCAATTTCTCCAGTAATTTCACGTCCCAGTTATGTGGGTACCCACCATAGGGCTTCGTTTCCACATTATTCCACCACATATATTCTTGACCGGGACTGAAAGTCCAAGTATTCCGACACGCCATCGTACAAGTCTGGCAGCCGATACATCGGTTGATATTGAAAATGATGGCGAACTGTTTATCCGGCCGAGATTCCTCATAGGGATATTCCATCTCACGATTGATATGCCAGTTAAATACTTTAGCCATTTTCTATTGCTCCTGTTGAATAAGATTACGGAGACGCACTCGGTAATTCTCAGTCTCTTCCCGAACTAAACCATCAATATACTTTTTGCCGCGCTGACGAAAGATCGAGTATGGTCCTGTGTATTTCGATTCTCTAAACATCCGACAGATAGCCTTTTCGCCATATCCGATGATCAGATATTCTTGAATAATCGTTCTAGCCATTTCATCAAGTCCATCTCTCCCATCCTCCAAAGGTACTGGGGTAACCACCATGTCAAACGGGTCGTGGGGGTCAAATTTCTTCACTGGCATTTCACCGACTCCTTATTCTTACTAAATACGAGAAATGAAATCTCCATTCAAGAAAATTTTCATCGTCTCATTCTCTGTGCCTGGGGTCATACCTCTGGTCGCTGGCTGCCATGTTCCATGCCCACCAATGCCACCATCCTCCGCCTTGCTAACCCTCACCATAACCTCCTTGGGGGCACCAGTTGGTGTGTGGGTATCCACCTGGAATCCTTGCTTAATATGGTTAGTGTAATAGTCCTTATGGACAAGACTTTCAGTCATTTGGGTAGGCTGCAAATATCCTCTGACCACACTTTGTTGGGAACCGAACCGAACGGAGGATGTATAACCGGTATCGGTCATGGAAGACCCATCCTTGTTGGCCTTCTGTGCCTTGATTGTCTTATGTGTGGCTCCTGCAAGCCCGTGAATAATCATCAACATGCCTTTCGGTAAGGCATTGTTGTAACGAGCTCTAATCATAAGACGAGAAACCTCGTAAAATGGGTTACCCTCCTTCTCGCCGATATACGGCCGGTCAGCTGGGTCTGCATCTACCCAGACATAATCACCATCAGCAACGCCAAGGTTCATGGCATCGTCAGGATGAATATCCATCTCCTCTTCACCTACCCAGGGCATTCGTCTGTCTTTGCGGTATGGATCTCCGAAGTTGCTAGCCCATATGGCGTTCCAGTCACTGTTCCCCCATGAAGAGTGAGTCCGATGCCGTGGTTTGGGAGTGCTCAAAGTGAACATCAGGCCCTTTTTCTGTAGAGGGTTCTTAGTTCTTAGCAATTCGGCAGCCGTCATCACTTTGTTGTATAGAGTTTTGGCATCGCCGTCAGTCTCGTCATCTGAAATTCCGTAGTCTAAAGGACGGAGTGTTACAAAGTTCTTGGGTGCCACTATTACGCGAGGTTGATGTGGTGTAGCTTCTATGGGCTCACGGTGAATAATCAGGTTTTCACCCTGATCAATCCATTCATCTTCCTCACGGTAGAGTTCCAATCGGCCAGTGCGTGTCCAAAAAGGTTTACTGTCCTGGATCTGTTCCCAACCTGGTATCCGTGGATAGGTACGAAACATCGCCAAGAACCCGGTATCTGCCTCAATCATCTGGCGAGCATCGTAGCCACGAAGGGGATTGCTCGCGTCGATGATACGCTGCAGATAAACTTCTACGTTCTCTTCATGCACAAACTTCCAGTAGTCAATGAAGCGTTTCTCTCCCGTTATTTTAGCCATAGCTTCCGAGACATTCGCATACACTTCGATGTCGTGGTGTGTGTCGTATATTCTGGGAATACCACCTCTTGGGAACATCTGTATAAATGGGTTAGTGCAGGAAGCAGTCATGTCTGGATGTTTGAACTCAACCCAGGAATCCACCGGCAATACGATATCTGCGTACTCACAACTCATATTCCACTCCTTGTCCTGAGCAATCCAGAGCTCATGACGTGGGAGGGTATTTTCAATCTGATTGTAGTGCCACTTTGCCACTCCCAAGAGGTTGGCATTCACATGCCAAACTACCTTGGTCGGGCTCGGCATATGACTGGGACCAGTCATTACAACACGACCTTCATTTGGTGTTTCGACGATGAGAGGCTTATCTCCGTGGTCCCAAAAATGCACTGATTCAAAGAGTCCGTACATTTTCTTTTTGATATCCCGCCCATCCACTGTTGCATCCAGTGTTGGGTTAAACGGATCCTCTGAGACGTAGGAAGGCATACCGTTGAATATGGGCGCCTTATAGTTGCCTGCATAGCTGCCAACATTTCCACCGGGCTTTCCGACATTACCCGACAGGGTGGCGACTATGTAGTACGACCGATTAATCAAATCGTTATGGAAATACATATTCATACCCATTCCCGTCAGAAAACCTGTAGCTTTGGCTTCTACGATGTCATTAGTTAGTCTCCTTAAATTCCCTTCATTAATACGAGTAATTTTCTCAACGTTTGAAGGTGTGTACTCCTCGGTTAACTCTCGGTAAAGATTCAGAACCGTGCGAACTCGAACCTTCCCATCCACTGTCTGGACCTCACCTTGCCAATCCTCATTAATATCGGCCAGAGTCAGTCCTTGCTCTAGGAGTAGTTCATCGAGATGCTTTCCCGTGGTAGTACGACTGAGCACGATTAATTTACCGTCTTTTGTTACTACAACCGGGGTTGTTTTAAGCGATTCATCTATTTTCTGGGCAGAGGTACCATCCCTTTCCAGCCAGGTTTCTCCAGCGTCGAGTGTGTTGTGATCTGTAGCTAATTCCTCTCTTCGCAGCATCTTTAAGTTGTCTTCACGAACCAGAAGCGGGAAGTCACTGAAGCGTTTAATGAAATCCGCATCATATGTCTTCTCGCGAATCATCAGATGCGCCACTCCTAACATAAGGGCTGTATCCGTGCCCTGACGTATACTTAGCCAGTAGTTACCCTTGGGAGCAGAGGCACTATATTCAGGAGCTATCACAACTATCTTTTTCTTACGTTCTATCGCCGCCTGCCACCAAATAGGATCGGCCATTTTGTTGCTGACGAGGTTCAGCCCAGACATTATTATTAGGTCGGAATTCCAAAAATCATTAAATTCTTGGTCAAAAGTCTGAGCCCCGTGCACCATGGGATGACCTGGAGGCAGGTCAGTATGCCATGCATAGTTGTCAAAAAGTCGTGAACCTACTGACTTTTCAGGACCCTTCCCCCTGATAATATTATCCATCAAAGCCAGCATATTTCCGAACCTGTACGCACCCATGATTCGAGTGGCACCTAGAAAGGCCATGCCTCCTCGTATCTTAAATGTACGAACGCCTGCATAGTCACCGTCTTCATCTTTCAGGGTTTCTATCATTTCCTCATCAAACCCTTGCTGCCTCAACCAGTCAGCACCCTGCGAATTGCTATAGCTCTTGGCAATTTCCATCATTCCAGTGGCCACTAGCATACTGACTTCATCCCAGGTGACGCGCACCCATTCATCTTCTCCACGTTTGAAATACTTCCGATCTGGGAGACCATCAGACTGTCTGGGGAAGCCATCATCCATCCAATTTTTCCAGCCTTTCCGTACAACTGGATGCTTGATGCGATTGGGGCTATAGACACGCCTCGCGTAAGCTAGACCCTTTAAGCATCCGCGTGGATGCCATGTAGCGGTAGCGGAATTGCCATCCAAATCTTTGTAATCGGACACATCGTAAGCTTGCTCTATACGAGTAATGATCCCGTTTCTTACTGATGCTTGCAGGCGGCAGTTATGGGTATCGTTAGGGGCACAAACGAAGGAAAACTCGTAGTCTGTTCTGTATTGATCCCTGTATACTTTTTCCCAGTCCCTATTCGGATAGAAGGACAAAGGGTTGTCGATTTCAGGAAGCGGCTCTAGAAAGGCCAACCGACCAAACATCGAGGTGAGTGTTACCGCCCCAACAGCTGCTGCTCCCGCCTTTAAGAAATCCCTGCGCGAGATCTTGCGTGACTTGTTCTTTGGCATGTTGCTCTCCCGATTGCTCTGTCTTCAAACCGGCCCTTTATTTACGTGTCGCTGTAATCATGCTTTCTGTTGAAATAAACGAACGAGTCCAGAGTATTCCATGCGCCGTCGGCACCATATTCGTTTGTTATATATTTCACATATTCAGTCTATCGAGCCGATGTAAGGTTAATATGAGTGGGATTCCAAACATATATTTCTTTCATGAAGAATCGCCATAACCAGCTAGCTAGAAAATAGAATTTTAGGCAGTTTTCCCGCATAGTTTCCTTATAGGTCATTGGGTCATAGGCATAAACACTAAACAGACACGAAGTTGTTTTGATCCCGCGCTGGCAATAACTCTTGTTGAATAATCTGTCGCGACAGCGGGGTGCTCATGTTAGTTTCACATATTTCTCACTAATGTTGTATCGAAGGAACCCTTTAATCCCATAAAATGTTGGCGACGTAGGGAACTCCCTCCATAAAAATTAATCGCGGCGGCACGAGGACCTATTCAAAGTCAACCGAGATGAGAAAAGGAAAAGTGTTTAATGCTTTGCAATAATGCCATCGTTGCGGACACACTTTCTTCAAGTCTAGAATCTTTTTCGTTGAAATTGAACAAAGTGGGTATTACCTGGAGTATCAACACATTTGAACTAGAAATGCGTAATTGGGTTACTGCCTTCTTCGAGTATTCCAATTTGAAAATGCCATCACCTTTCGACGACAGGCAAGATGACATATTGGATCACGTGCAAGTGATTTTCGATATTCTGCAGGATGAAATTGGTGATGGAATTCTAATTCCTAGGGTAAGGAATCATCTGCAATTAGCCCTATTAAATCTAGAAGTCAAATTCCAAGATATCCTGGATTTTGATAGAGGAGAATGCAGCTTCGAGCATTGTGACCAGCTAGAAAGTTGTATGGAGCAGATAGTAGGCAGCCAGGTTCCTGGTTCTGAGTGGGTAGCTTCTTGGGTGAAGAAAAACCTGGATTCCTAATAGGAGGTGTCTCATAAAAGAATTTATGCCCCGAAGATTAGGTCTATTATCTCCGTTTTAAAGGTCTCCCTGAAATAGAGATGAAGAAAGAAAAATCATGGGTGTTCAACCTTTGAATATTGATAGAAAGTATGTCTTTTAGTTAGGAGGAGTGTCATGCCACTGTTTACAGATACGATTACCAGACTTGAAAGCCCTATTGACGTGATGTACTTAATGCACAAGGTTTATATGGGTGTTTCCGACCGAACAGAGGAACTAGCCCGACGGGCCCAGGACGGAGGAGACTTAGATGAATTCAAGCTGAATCTAGATGCCTGGCTTAAGCACCTGCTTTATCACGCAGAGACGGAAGATACTTTCATGACAGGGCCTCTGCGCGAAAAGCAGCTTCAGGACGGGCGCATGCCTTTAAAGGATAATGAAAGGGAACACAACGACTTAAGGGAAAAAGGAGGACATGTTCTTTCAATGGTCGATGCTTCAGAGACGAATCTTTCTGCTGAGGAAATCCTGAGCATGGAAGATGAAGAGCATGCCAAATTGCAAGAGAGAGTTGACGAGGTCACGTCTATAGTTGACGAAGTCATCGAGGAAAAGATAGCGACCGCTCGGACACGAAGACATCTATATCAGAGCGTTATGGCGCTACGAATAGCAGAGTTTGATCATTTCGAGAATGAAGAAGCGTTTGTCCATCCACTGGTTAAAGACCAGATGACTTCAACCCAAGAATTAGAGTGCGCCCGACGGCTGTTAATTGAGGACGATGCAGATAATCCCCGGTGGATAATAGAGCTTATATACGGTGAGATTTCAGATGACGAGAAATTGCTTCTTGAACGACTGGAGGAAAAATTCAGCGAAACAGAACGGCAAGATGAATTCGTGACGATAGTTGTCTGATTACGATTATATTCTTGGATTGCGACCTCGGAATGGGGATTTGCCGGTCGTCATCGGTCGATGATGTTTCCTTACAGATTAAACTGAGGCTCCAAGTAGTCGTCCAACTTATTGTATATTTGAATCCTGCCCCTTTGAGTGTCAGCGACCATCAGACGGGTCCTGGCATGATCGAACTCTACAGCCGTGGGCATGGCAAATCTCCATTCAGGTTCAAGGGAGTAAACTCTACGGCGAGCTTTTTTCACGTCGATGTTGGAGTCAACCGTCTGTTTGTGCCACTTGGCAAGTTCCTGCGCGTCACCGATGAATGTGGTGATGAAGCCACCATCAGGTCCATATACCTGCACACGATCGTTGGCCCAATCGCAAACGTAAACATCGCCATCGGAATCAACGGTCACGTCGGAGGGACGTGTCAACTGGCCACGCCCGGGCCTCGTCATTGGCCATCTGTTGAATTACAGGGTGGTCCTGGTTGTGCTTAAGGAGCGTGTCGGCCATGCGATCCCGAACCGAGGCGTATTCTTTGTAGAACCTGGTTGTAACACGTTCGACGCTGAACTTTTCGTGCCAGAGTCTGGAGATGTCAGCAAGCCTTGCACCATCTGGGATTCTTAATTCGGCAAGAAGCTCTCGATGAAAACCTGTAGGGCTATTAAGGTCTATCAGAGCGCGGATGCTGGTGACTGTCTCACTCGAGTTGCTCCCTGTATCACTGACCGCAGTACGAGGGAAGATGAGGGTCATTTGTGTGCATGGTGGAGACGGGGGAGGAAGGCCCTCCAATCAACGCCGCCAGCCAACACTGGTTTGCATGTACGAGATAGCTCCTTACCAACTAAATTAAGTCTGCTCGCCGCGCGGACGTGGCAGAGTCGTCTGCTCTCAGCGGTTTTTGTAAATAGGCATCTCTTTAACTAGGTTCTCTAAGTTGATGATGTGTTGGCGGAGGTAGGGCTCATTCTTCTCCGACATTTCTTTAAATGCTTTTTCCAATTGCCTGCCGTCTGTCCCTGTATAGTAGGCGAGGTTAAACCAAACTAATTCTGGGTTTTTATTAGCAGTACTTTCGACTTCGTTATTTTGATGTTCTGAGAGTCTTCGCATTAAATCTTTTGTGCGGCCAACATGGAATGAATTATCAGATAGCTTCAGCACGTAGACATAAATATCATTTGCTCTTAATTGTTCTTTAGGGCCAAACGGAACTTCCCATTCTGGGTCTGGGGGCGTGTGCGATTTAAGAGACGGCCCCTTATAAGTCAGGGGTTCTCTTACAGCTGACAAAGAACTAGTCATCATTTTCTCTTGCGTGCACATCTGACATGTGTCGGCTCTTGGGACTTTACCCCAACCACAACTTGGGCACTTATCTATTCGTCCAACTACATATTCCGTGTCGTGGGTCTGGCAGAATATATAACCGTGTCGTGTTTCATTAGTACAACTAAAAAATGTACATTTAGTCTCCATTTCTTTACCTCTCTTCACCACAGCTCATGCAGAACTTGGCCTGAGGCGGATTGGCGGTTTCACACTTTGCACATGTAATCTGGGGAAGCTCTCGTCCGCAGGAGATGCAGTGGTCTGCTTCCTTGGGATTGTCTTCTTTGCAGTCAGGGCAGAAGGAATGTATTCCTTCATCTACATCGGCTTCAATAGCTATCAGCTCGCTAGTCAACTTTTCTATAAGAGCCCATTTACCTTTATCTCTGCTAGCTCCCCTCATAAATGAACCGAGACCTGAGCCGCTGTCGCTTGGGATGGAAATATTATTGGCTATTGCCATATCTTCCAATCCGTCCTTCGGAATGAATGCCAAAACAAGAGCAAGGTGTAGATGTTCGTCCGCGTCTATGGATATCCCACTTTTATTAACGTCGTCTAGGATTTGTCGCGCGCGAGCCTCATTGATTTCCCCAAGGCACTGTTGAATCCCATCTATGTAAGGCTCTCGCGAATTGGATTCCAACACCTGCTTAATGTGAGGGAAAGGTTTCCAAATTCTTTCATAGTAAACATCGCCTGCAAGCAGCTCAACTGGACTTGAAGTTCCAATTAGCCCTTTGGGAAAGCCATCGGTTAGATGCGCCAATTCTATGTAGGTATCTCTCAAATGGGGAAAACTGAACTGCTTAATTATTTCAGCTAATTCCATAACTCACCTCACATACGCCCACTATATTTATAGAACATACAAACTATGTGAGGATGCAAAAGACGAAGCATATTTTTTCATGAGGATTGGGGCAACATTGGTATGCGTGTATGTGAGGTGCAGGGGCTGAAAGGGGTAAGTAACCTAGCTAGAAGCTATATAAATATGTCATCATCCCTCTAAATATGTCCGGAGGATGATATGGATATCGACTCAGTAGTAGTAGTAGCACAATTACTTACTGGACTAGCCACATTAACAGTTGCATCAGTATTGATATGGCAAATGGTCCTACAAAGAAAATCCTTGGAAATGGCTCACAGAGATAATGAACAGAACCTTGCTTTTTCAGGACTGGATTTAACAGATAAATTGGTGGCAGTACGTATGGAAAAAGATTTTTCCAAAGTGTGGGTTAAGAGACATGGTACTGAAAAACAATTGGATGAAGTAGAGTTCGAAAAGTTAAACAATTACTACCTGAGATGGTTCACTGTCATGAATACAGAATGGCGAATGGGACGTCTAACTGATGAACCTGACGGCTTCTATTACAGACGTAAAATGTGGGCCATACTTAATTCACAGTGTGGACAGGAGTTTTACATAAGGGAAGGTAGAAATTTCACCAGATTCGACCGTCTCCGACAGCTTGGGGATGAATTATATGAAGAATTGTCAGGTAGTCCAGTGTCAGACCACATAAAACAGCAATCTGTGTGAGGAACGAAAGGGTCGGGAATAATTGCTAACTCGCCGCCGCCGAATGGCGGCGCGGTATCCTCTATGGAACAGCAGCAATCGCCTCAATTTCAATCTTGACCTCTGGGCTGAACAACTCAGATACATATATCCATGACATAGCTGGCGGCCCCGATGGAAAATGCTTTTGCATAGCTGCCGTAATCCTGTCTCTGGCACTTGGCTTTTCGGCAAGAAATACAGTTATTCTTGCGATATTGGTTGAATCTCCACCTTCGGAGGCAACAATTGCATTTATATTTGAAATGGATTGCTCATATTGAGCCTCCAAGCCGTCAACTATACTCCCGTCGGAAAGATTCCCAATTTGCCCCGCAATTACCAAGAGACGGTAACCTGCTGGCACTATGGCAAGATTACTGTAATTTGCGGCCGGAGCAGGTGCGTTCTCAGGATTAACGAATTCTAAACCCATAACTAATATCTCCCCTTTTTGATTCCGACACCGATATAACGTGAAGGAAAGTTTTCTAACTTCTTCCAGCATGCGCCATTATAGGATTTTAGTATTCAAAATTCTGTGTGGCAGTAGGCTCTATCTATATGAAGGGGCAAAAGA